>NZ_BAABAT010000011.1:0-280665 GCF_039537565.1 Dactylosporangium darangshiense | reverse complement strand
ACCGTCCGCCGCCACTCCCGGCTCGGACACCAATCCCCGATCAACTACGAGAACACCACCCACACAGCATCGACTACGCTCACCCGAGCCGCGTAAACCCCGTGTCCAAGATCAGGGGTCAAGGCCCGATCCCGGCTCGGACTCGGTCGTGTCGTGCCCGTGGGTACCACGGTGTGGCGGTTGCTGACCCGACTGGACGCCGCGCTCCTTGCCACCGTCCTGGCCGGCTGGCTACGCAGCCGAACCCGGCTTGCCGCAGCACGCCGTCCACCACGGTACCGCACCGTGATTGCCGTCGACGGAAAGACCCTGCGCGCCGCCCGCCAGCCAGACGGCAGCCAGATCCACCTGCTGTCCGCGCTGGACACCAGCACGGGCATCGTCCTGGCCCAGGTCACCATCGCCGCCAAAAGCAACGAAATCCCCGCCTTCGCGCCGCTGCTCGACGCCGTCGAAACCGTGCTGGGCAGCCTGAACGACATCCTGTTCGTCGCCGACGCCCTGCACACCCAGACCAGCCACGCCAACGAGATCGCCGCCCGCGGCGCCCACCTGCTGGTCCAAGTCAAGCGCAACCAACCCACCCTCTACGGCCAGCTCAAAACCCTGCCCTGGCCCCAGATCCCCGCTGGTGACCGAACCCGCGACCGTGGCCACGGCCGCCGCGAGACACGCACCGTTAAAGCCGTCACCCTGCACACCCCCGGCGGCATCGCGTTCCCGCATGCCCAGCAAGCCGTCCGGGTCACCCGCACGCGCACCACCACCAGCGGCAAAACCAGCCGCGAGACCGCCTACCTCACCGTGTCACTGCCCGCCATCCACGCCCAGCCCACCGACCTGCAGGACTGGATCCGCCGCCACTGGCACATCGAGAACATGGTCCATCACGTCCGAGACGTGACATTCCGTGAGGACCTCCACCAAGCCCGCACCGGCACCGGCCCTGCCGTCATCGCCACCCTGCGCAACACCGCGATCGGCTATCACCGCACCAACGGCGACACCAACATCGCCCGCGCCACCCGACGCCCGCTCGACCTAATCACTGACGTGACCAGCAGTTACCCGACAACGCAATGACCCTGGTCGTCATACGACGACAGCACCGACTCGGCGGACACGACCGTCAATCTACCATCGTCCACAACGGACGCTGGAGCCGGCTAATCACCTACCCAGTCACGCATTCCATACTCCACTAATGGCACGTCCCTAACGTCATGGAGCCATGGGTATCGCTCGGCAGCTTCTAGTAGTTTCCGATTCTCCTCGCGCAAGATTTTTCGACAAGATTGGAGGACTGAATGCGACCCCACCAAGACATAGTGGCAGCGAGTTCCCCTAGTTCGCATTCGATCCAAAACGGCAGGTAAAATCGCGATTAGTCTATTAAGCGACCGCGTGGCAGCATTCATCAACACATCGAGCCCTGTAACAATTATGAGAAATCCGTTCTCGGTCCCGAACCATTCCAGATCGGCCAGATAGCTTATTGCCCCATCAAAGCCCGTCTTTCCAGGAAACAGAAACTCTTGCGCGAGTAGCTCAAGTAGCGACGACTCGTCTTTTACAAGTCCAACGTCAAGCCGTATAACACTCATATCAACTGCCCTTGCTTCCGCCTCGAGTTGTTCCGCGACGTCAGCGGGATAGCCTATATGTATCGCCACCGCATTCTGTTTAAGTCGAGGGATGTCAGCCATCACTTACCTTCATTTCCTTGTTACTGCAACTGAACGTAAGTTGAACCGTGATCCCAATACCAGATACCGCTCGGGTTCGCAGGGTCACCACCAATAATTACCCTATGTTGCCCACGCTTACAGGTCGGACATGCCGCAACCCACTCCGTATAATAGCCATCTGGCATTACAGGCAAGATGTCGTCATCATTATGGAATGGTTTCCCGTCGTGACCATAGAATCGCACCCTCCCTTCTGCCGCTCGTGAAACCGCGCCCGACACCTCCGTTGCTGCCTCCTCAGACAGGCCAGTCCTGAATCTCACAGACGTTGGGCACACGTTGTGGACGAGGACGGATGTGGTGCCTGCGAGCACATAGTACGTGTGAACGCTATCGACCGTGAGGTTGTACATCCATGCACGGCCCTTGAAGCTGTGCACTCCAGCAACTAGGACGGAGGTGCCGTCCTCAGCGCGTAGTGCCTCACCAACCCGTAGCTCACCCGCGGATATCCATCGCTGGCGAGTGACACTCCAGAAGGGATGGTCGGCGGTCGTATGCAGTGCACCGGCGGTGAGACCAGGTACTGCCAGTATCAGATCGGTAAAGGATGTGTCGTCATTTACATGTACTGCCGTAACGATCTTGAAAGCCGTCTTACCTGTCTGCGGGTCTGTGGCGACAACAACGTCGCCCACTTTGACATCCGCGATGCGTTTCTTGCCATCCGGTAGAAGAACCTCTGTGTCCGCTGTAAAGCTACAGCCGGTCTTGCCTCCGCTCACGCTTGCGCTCGAACCCGCGTGACCCGCCTCTTCGCCGAGGCTCACGCCGGCTGGTCCGTCGCCGGTCCAGCTTCCAGGGTTGTCGGCCAGCCATTTATGGATCCCGCAACTTACGCTGACGCATCCAGGATCGTGGTCCAATGAGAGTTCGTATTGCATTTGGGCGCCTTGCGCCACGTACCAGGCGTTCGCATCCGTGCATGCTGCGCCGGCTTCGCAGGCGGCCATGGTGACCAGCCGGACTCGGAATCGTTCGTTGCCGCCGGCGTATCCGTCCCAGTACTTCTCGACCCACTTCTTGAACGCTGCCGGGTCTCCGGTGCTGGTTCCTACGAGTGCGCCGTTCCACAGGATGACGCCGTTGTCGTAAACCTGGAGTACGTCGCCGTTGGCGGCTTCTTTCTCGATGACCAGGCTGGCGCCGTCGGTGACGCTGTGGGAGGGCATCGTGTCGGGGTCATTCTGATGGCCGCGCTGAGGGGTGTTACAAAATTCGTGGCCCTTGCCGCAGGCGCCGTAGTACTTGTCGTCGGTGGACAAGCCGCTGGGGTCGCTTTTGGAGACCGGGCTGTGCTTGGCGTAGGCGTAGCCGTTGAAGGTGGCCGGATCAGCCGGCGCGACGAGCGGGTCTGGGCTGATGAACGTGCCCAGGTTGGGGTCGTATTCGCGGGCGCCGACGTCGATCAGTCCGGTTGAGGTGTTGGTTTGTTTGTTGAGGAAGCCGCGGTCGGTGGGCCAGGTGCCTTGGGTGGCGCGGTCGTCGCCGTAGGGGGTGTACCAGCGGCGTTGGACGGCGCCGGTGGTGGAGTTGACGGTGAGGTTGGCGGAGCCTTGGTGGTCGGCGGCGAGCCAGTATTTGCCGCTGCTGTTGCGTACGGCGACGGTGGCGCCGCCGTGGGTGTAGTAGCGGGTGGCGGTGACCGTGCCGCCAACGGCTTTGTATTCCTGCCCGGCCGCGTACAGGGTTGCGCCGCTGGGGTCATTGCGGATGAGCAGGGCACCGCCCGCGTCGTAGAGATGGGTGGTGGTCTGGTTGCCGCCGGTGGCCTGGACGGTCGCGCTGTCGTACTGGTTTTCGCTGTTGAAGTGGAAGTCGGTGACGACGCCGTTGATGGTGCGTTGCAGGGTGTTGCCGGCGTTGTCGTAGCTCATCGAGTCAGTGCGGGTCGTGCCGGTGTACTGCACCGAGCTGGGGGCGTGGATCGGTTGTGCCGGGGTCGCGGTTGTTGGGTAGTTATAGGTGCGGGTGGTGATCGCGGTGGCGCTGGTGCGGTGCACGTCCTGGCTACGCCGACCGGCGGTGTCGAAGCTGTAGCTGTCCCAGTAGGGGTATTTGCCGGAACTGGCGATGGCGCTAGTGGTGCGGTTGTTTATGTTGCACGCGTTGGCGGCCACTACGTTGAGGGCGGTCCACGCTTCGGTGAGCCGGTGCTGGCCGTCGTAGCTGTAGCACTGCGACTGCTTGTCCGTGTCATCGAAGATCTGCGTGATGTCGCCGGTGGCGGTGTACGTGTAGGCGTCGTTCTGGATTTGGGTCCAGCCGGTCCCGCCACTGTTGGGCTGTTGACTGATGACGGTGCTCAGGCGGCCGGTGGCGGATTGCCAGGTGTAGTCGCGGGTGAGCTGGCCGGGTCCGCTGGTGCCGTAGACCCGTTGGGCGAGTTGCCCGATCTGGGTGTAGCTGGTCGCGGTGATGTACTGGTCGGTGCTGCCGGTCAGGGTCGTGGGGTAGCCGAGGGTGTCGTAGCCGCTGGTGACCTTTTCCGCGGGCAGCCCGCCGCCGGCGGGGTAGCTGATGCTGGTGGGGTGGTCGGCGAGGTCGTAGTCGTAGCTGACGGTGTAGGCAGTGCTGCCACCGGCGAGCGCGCCTTCGACCATCGGGATGGTCCAGGCGGTGCCGGTGGGCCGGTTCCGGGCGTCGTAGCCGGTGACGGCGGTCGTGTACTGGTTGACGCCATTCGTGCCGGTGTAGCGGGTCGACGACGTGGGCAGGCCCTTGACGGGGAAGTCGTAGGTGTAGGTGGCCTGTTTGATGCCGGTGCCGCTGTCGCCCTCCCACCGGGTGGTGGGCCGACCGAGCTGGTCGTAGTCGGTGGAGATTTTCTGGTTTCGGCTGTCGATGGTGGCGGTCACGTCGCCGGCAGTGTTGTAGGTGTTCCTGCTGGTGCCGGTGTCGGGGTCGCTGGTGGTGGTGCGCCAGCCGGCGAGGTTGTAGCCGTAGCTGGTGGCGTTCAGGGCCGGGTCGGTGACCGTGGCGAGGTTGCCGGCGGTGTCGTAGTCGTAGGTGGTGGTTTCGTGGCTGCCGGTGACGGTGCTGGTGGGGTAGATCTCCAGCCGGCTGGTGCGCCCCCACGCATCGACGTAGGTGCGGGTGGCGCCGCCGTCGGGTGGCACGACGGTGCTCTGGTCACCGTCGTAGCTGTAGCTGGTCGACCACTGGCTGACGCCGGAAGCCTGCAGCGTCACGGTTGACAGCCGGTTCTGGTTGTCGTAGCTGGACACGGTCTGCGACGGCACGCCGGTGGTGGTGTTGACCAGGCCGGACCCGGCCGCACCGCTGTTGTAGAACACGGCGGTGGCGGTGCCGACGTTGCCGCGGTTGTCGTACTTGGTCTCGGCCACGATTCGGCCGGTGCCGCCCGGCGCCGGCGCCTGGGTGTTCCGGGTGCGCAGCAGCCCGTCGTAGTAGGCGTATCCGGCCAGGTAGACCGGGTTGCTGTTCCCGGGACCGTTGATCTGTTGCAGCACCTGTGTGGTGGTCTTCGACGGTGCGGTGGCGTTGATCTCGTAGCTGTACAGCACGGATGCTGGCGCCCCGGTGGCACGGTTTTCGGTGGGCTTCCACACCGCGGTGACCCGGCCGAGCGCGTCATAGGTGGCCTCGGCCTTGTGCCCGTCCATGTCCAGCACCGTGGTCGGGCCGACGGTCGGGTCGATCGTGGCCGTGACGGTGTTGCCGCTGGTGAAGAAGTGGTCGGTGGTGGTGATCTGGGTGACCGGCCCGCCGGATGCCGGGGTGTAGGCGGTGGTGACGTTGTGGCCGCGGGGATCGGTGAAGGAGACCGGCCGGCCATTGCTGTCGAAGCCGGCGGTCGCGGTTGACCACACGGTGCTCGGGGTCGTGGTGACCAGGGTTTGGGTCTTGGTTGGCAGGCCGAGGCCGGGCAGGTCGGTGAGGTTGGCGTGGCTGTCGTACCAGGTTTGTGACTTGCTGAGCAGGCTGCTGCTGCCGTCGCAGGTGGTGCCGGCGTAGGTGGCGACCTGGTAGGGGTAGGCGACCTTGTTGCTGGCCGCATCCTGGGTGTAGCTGGTCCGGGTGCAGGTTTCCTTCCCGGCAATACCCTTGTGCACAACGTCGGTGGGCAGGCCGTAGCTGTCGTAGCTGGTGTCGGTCTCGCTCCACACGTTGGTCGGCACCCTGTCGACCCGGTCGTAGTGCTGGGTCGTGGTTTCGGTGAGCCGGTAGGCGGTGAACGTGCCGTCCGGCCAATTCTCGACCCGGGTACCACGCGCGGTCAGCGACGGGGTGTGCAGGTCACCAGCGGCTTGTAGGGTGCCGTTCCAGCGGGTGTTCTCCCGCACGAACCCGCGCAGCGGGTCCTGGTCGAGCAGGTCAGCGCCCCACAGGTCGGTGATCTTCGCGAACCGGTGGCTGCCGCTGGCCAGCAGGTCCTGGTCCATGCCCCGGTAGTAGAGGTTGCTGCTGGTGGTGGTCGGGCCGGCCCCGCCGACGATCGTGGTGACCTTGCTGTAGCCGCGGAACTGTGACCAGGTCCGGGTCGTGGTCAACGCGATCTCGTTGGTATCCCAATGCCACAACGCCTTCACGTTGGACCGGTCGTTGTCGTACAGGTAGCTGGTCACCACCGGCGGCGACCCACCGACGTTGTCCCGCGTGGTGACCGAGGTCGTCACATACTTGTGGAACCAGCCGAAGCCGGCCGTGCCGCCATCCGGAGCGAAGTACTGCGGGAAACACAGATGCGTGTTGTCATCCGCCGCGGCTGGGATGGACGACGGGGAACACTCGGCCGCCGAATAGGCGACGTCGATCTGGCCGCCCGGCCCAGTCAGGATTGTGCCGAGCCGCCAGTGTTTCGCCTTCGGCACCCCCAGGCTGGTGCTGTAGTCGACCCGGTTGTCCAGCTCCTGGCCGTAGAAACCCTGCAACGGCTCCGATGCGGCCGTGGTGTTGGCCAGACCGACATGCTGTACATACCGCAGCCACATCTGCGGGGTGGTGCCGTCACTGTTGGCCGGGAAATCATGCGTGAGATTCCACCGATCGACAGCCTTGTACGTGCTCGACGCGGCGTCCCACACCTGGGTCAGCACCGCATCGACCATCATCGGGCTCCAGAACGTCGGCGACTTCTGTCCCGCCCCCGGGCACGACGACGCGGTCACCGCACACGACAGATCCCACGGCGTGTCCGGCCAGCTCGAACACGTCGGCGCGTCCGCGCACCGCCGCACGTTCGACACGATCACCTGCACCGGCGCGTGGCCCACGAACTCCTGGTCTTTGCGGGTGCCGTACTCGATCCGCTTCACGTACACCGCGGCGTCATAACCAGCGACCCGGGTGTTGTTGTTCGCCCCGTAGCCGTTGCCGTACTTGTCGTAGAAGTACGTCATGGTGTTCCCGCGCGGGTCCACCACATAGTCGAGATTCCACCGGTACGCCACATTGCACCACGCGCTGGCGAACGTGCCGGTGTAGCAGTAGTCGCCCGGGTTGTTGCCGTAGACCGGCACCACCGCAGTAGAGAACGTGTCCTGCGAACCGTCCGACTTCGCTGTCGGCAGCCGGTTCAACCCGAAGTAGTACTGCGTGCCGTCCTGCGTCGTCACCCGCCAGTACGCGCCATCAGCGGTGTAGTTCACCGCTCCGGTCAACGACTCGATCTTCAACCCGGAGTCGCTCTCGGCGACCCACACCTGGCTGTTCGAGTCCCGCACCAGCCGGGCCGACACACCGTTGAACGACAACGTCGCGTTGTACCGCGACATCTGACACAGATCCCCGGTACTGCCACCATCCGCCGAGCAGCCGCGATACGACCGCTCGATGTACGGAATCGGCAGGTCCCAGCCCTCACCGATCTGCGACGGCTGATCGTTCGTCCCGGCCGTGCGCGCGTCCACCGAACCCGACGAATACCCCAGTGACAGGCTCGGCGCCGGACCACCCAGCGACGGCGGCATCCGCAGCGGAACCGCATACGTGAAATCGCCGGACTGCCCGCCCGACGTCCACGACCCCGCCGGCGACAACGACGTCTGCCGGAAATCCCCCGCCTGCGACGAATTCCCCGCCGCCAACGCGAACACCGAACCCTCAACCACCCCCGCCGCACCATCCACCGAGAATGACGACGGCGACGATCCCGCCGATGCGGGCGCGATCGTCAACTGCGGCGCCGACACCATCGACGAGGTCTCCACGTTCGTCGCTCCTGGCACCGGGGTCTGCTCCTGACAGGCCGGCAGCTCCGGCGTGGACAACACACACGCCGGCAACGACACCAACACCAACCGCGACCCGAACCCCGCCACCCCATAGCCGTCACGGAAATCCGTGTAGTCGATATCCACCCCGACCGGCGCCGCTGCGGTACCGCCATCGGCCCGGGTCAACGTGAACAGCACACCCTTCACCCCGGCCTGATCGGTCAATTCCCGATCCGCCACCGACACCGCCGCCTGCGTCGGCCCCTCCACCGCCGCCTGCGCCTGCGCCGCCTCCCACGCTTGATACGTCCGCGGTTCCGGGCCCACCACCCCAGCCCCGTACAACCGCACTGCCAACCCACCAGCCCGGGTAGCCGGCGTGTCAGCCGCCGAACCCGCTGACTCCGCCGACATCGACGACGTCCACCGACCCGTCGACGGCCACCGTGCCCGACCCACCCGCCGGGAACACCGTCTTCGTCGCCGACCACATCGCCGGCAACACCGGCTTCGCCGGCGCAGCGGGCAACAACTGCGACGGCACCGACGGCACCGACACGGCCGGCGGCGGCGGTGTCGGCCACGACGGAGCCGCCTGCGCGGGCACCCCCACCAACACCCCACCCACCACCACACCGCATAACGCCGCGGCCAATACCCGCCGCCCACCCGGCGTCACGAGGAGCCTGCCGCCGCGCCGACGACGGACCAACCCGGACAACGACAACGTCGGCATGTGACGCCTCCCCGTACGCGCAGCACCAGCCCTGGCCGGACCGGCAGCACGGGACGCTACAACCAAAGATCAACTGCGCGCAAGAATCGGTCACCATCAATTACTCAGCGTCATTTCGCAAGCAGGACAACACCGCCAGCCGCTCACCCGCCGACCAGCGCAGGAATCCGCACATGGCGCGGGCGTAACAAACAGAGGACATCACCGACGGTGCAATGCACCAAAGCCGACAAAACGCCGAAGTAACCAGATACAGGGGATTTCATGCTTAGCGGTACGAGGATTCCGGGGCGAGGGTCGTGCCAGTGCAGGTGACGAAATTGGTCAGGAGGGGGGCGGTACTGGATGCGTTTGAGCCGGTTCTTCACGATGGCGACGAACTGGCCCACGCCGGTCACGGCGAGGTTGCCTAGGCGGCGTTCATGCGACCAGACACCCCACGCGACATCGACGCGGTCGACCTCGGCGACGCCGTCGTCCTGCGGCCGACCCCGCCCACGGTGAGGCCACCACAACAGAGGAGATCACCGACGGTTGAATGCGCCCGAAGTGGCAAAACACCACAAAGCAGGCGCCGGTACGGTGACATCCACAATGGAGCCGGGTGTCGACGCACCACGGCACCGGGCCGGCACGTCGAGCGCAAATCGTGGGTAAGCGGCAGCGCCGGTTGTCCGGAGTCGACGAGAACGTGTTGTCGTTACACGTCAAGGGTTCGACCTGCGCTGGACAAGACCAGGGCTGAGGACGGCCGGATGTCTACGGACCGCCCGCGAGCGGGTAACATCGCCGCCGGGCGTCGCGATGTACGCACGAGGTTGGGATGCGACGGGGACCTCGGCTCGACTTCCGGCCGATGGCTGCCCGGCCCGGGGTCTACGATGAGACCCCTTCATCCGGCGAGCCGCGAGGTGTGCTGATGTCTCAGTCGTTGCGCAGCCCGGTGTCCGGCGCGTTTTGGCTCGCGGTTGCGGCCGCGCTGGTCACGGTCGGTGATGCCGTGATCGTCGCGCTGGGGCGGTATCGGTTCGACACCGGTGTGGACGGCTACGGCTGGGTGATCGGTGGGCCACCCTACGATGGCACGCGTCAGCGGTTCGTCTTCTGCCTGGTGGTCGCCGTGCTCGTCGCCGTTGTGGGGCTCGCCGCGGCGGTGCTGCTGACCCGGGCGCGGCCGGGCACGCGACTTGCGGTGCTCTACTCGCTGCCTGCCTGCGTCGTCGTAAACCTGTTCACGGTCGTCTACGGCCCCGAGAACATCGGGTCCCAGCAGAAGGGCGTGTCGCCGGCCGACCTGGCCGAGACTGAGGCGGCGTTCAACCATCTGTTCCCGCTGTGGTACACCGGTGGCCACGCACTGGCCCTCGGGCTGCTCGCCGCGCTGACCGCCCGTCTGCTGTTTGTACTGCGCAAACCCGACGTACGCGACTTCTACGAGTACCAGGACCCCGACGCACCGCCGGTGGTCCCATGGGCCAAGGCCGTGCGCCGCGGCTGACACGCCGGCATGTCGGTGATCGAGGCGCGGGCTGCGGCGGACCGCCCCAGTTCAGCGGCGACGGCCCTGATACCGCCGGTTGAGTGCGAGGTTGGCCGAGTATTGGCACCCAACAGCGTGTTCGACAGCACCCTCAGCGCCATCACCGCACTCTCCCCAGAGGCGCAGACCCTCACCGTGGACCGACGAGGACGAGTCCATCGACTACGACTACGACTTCGACGAAACTCGACGAACCTGCCCACGCCTACTCCATGACCATCCACCGCTCCCAGGGCTCCGAATACCCCGCCGTCGTCATCCCGCTGACCACCTTGGACCGGGCAGCGCTGGACCCGGCCATCTCATCCTGTCCTTTCTAGCAGGTAGCCGTGCGCCTCGCCGGCGTCACACCCGTAACCAAGGAATCCGGCAAACACCGCGCCGTGCACTTCCGATGGGCCTGCACCCAGACAAACCGAACCGCTCGCCGCCTGAGGTTGACACAGGAAGTGTCATGCCTTGTCCAGCTGCCAGACCGCCGTGATGACAACAGGTCCGTTGGCCGACGCAAGCCGTTCCCATATTTGACGGCTCCCGCCGGGGCCACGCCGAACATGGGAACGATGACGCATACCGGCGGATGAGCCGATCAGCAGGTCAGCCGACATGGCCAAGCAGCCCCAAGGGGAGCAGTTTTCGGATAGCTTCCGCCGAGGTGTCAACGGCGGCTAAATCTCTGGACCCCTCTGCGGCGGCCGGCCCAACTGACCGAACCCCAACGGCACGTCCACCGGCGGGAACCACAGATCGCACTGTGCGAGCTCGCCCGGCAGATACTCGGTGCGCTGCGCCGGGTCCGGCGCCAGAAACAACGGCCGTAACCGCCGGACCCGATCCTTGAACACCGTCATCGACCGCTGCCGGCCGACCCGCTCCGCGATCACCGTCGTCGGCATCGAAGGCCACTCCGACAAGGAAGGCGTGATCTCTCTGCCAACTTCGGTTCACCCGGGTTCGAGCCCGTTCGACATCTTCGGTGCTGACGGGCTCGAACCGCTTGCTGCTAACCTCCCGGCGGCCGCCGATCCTATGACCGCTGGGTTCCGACTGGCCTGACTGTCACAATCGTGCCGTGAGCTGCTGGAATGCGGTTCGGATTCTGCCACGTATGGTCCACCGCATGTATTCGCAGCCTAGCTAGCCCGTTACCGGAGTTGTTGGTAACGGGCTATTTGCTTGTTGCGACTTATCTGGGGAGCAAACGGGGAGCACAAGATCATCAGCGGGGACGATTCGATCCGCCCCAGCCGATCGCCGCCTTGGCCATCGTGACGGCCTGATGACGGACTACTTCCGGGACCAGCAGGCCCCGCACCGGCACCCTGGCCAACGCACCAGCTCCGAGCGCCCGGCACTCCCTCGATCCACCACGACGAGTTCGGCGCCGGCGGCGTGAACCAGATCCGGATGGCGCTCGGCGTGCCGCTGGTCCGCTTCGGCATCGTCGCGATCGTGGTACTGCGGCACCGCCGCGCGGGCACCGACGAGCTCAACGACCAGCGACGTGCGCCGCCCCGCGCCGGACCAGGCATAGTCGAGCACCACCACCGGCACGCCGACCGCGTCCGACCATCCCTCGCTGGCGTCAGCCTCATCCCGCCGTCGCCAAGTCCCAGTCCTCCGGGCTGCCCATCCAGCCCCGGACGGCGCCCGCGGCGGGCCAGCAATCGCCCACACACCGTCGACGACAAGCGGCCCGCCGTCGGAGGCGAACCGGCCAGCGCAGCGCGCCAACTAGCCGGTGATCGCCAAGCGCTTGCAGAACTTCGCCGCGGCACAAGCTTCACCAACGGATCGGGGTGAGCCGGGCGGCCGCCATGAGCCAGGAGTGCCGGATCGGAAGCGGTCGCGGCTTGGCCTCGGAGAACTTCACCGCGCGGTCGCGGCATGCGCTTCGGCACCCGGATGGCGCGTCGCCACGACTCGGCCTCTAGAACATGCGACGGACCAGTTTCCGGACCTGCTGCAGTATCTTGCCCTGCCAGCCGGATGGGGAGTGGTACTTGCTCCCGGATACGAGGACGTCTGGTACGACGAGGCATTTCTCGAGTCCTAACACGTCAGTCGCCCTGATCTGCCGCCGGCGCCCTCGTCCGCAAGATCGGCATCACGCGGCACTATGTCGTCATGACCGAGCCGACATGGACGGCTGCTCAGCTACGTGCTGAACTCGCGACGTACCACCAAGAGCGCATCGCAGCCGGCAATCACCGGCCCAGCACGATCGCGACCTACATCCAGCATCCCGAGCGATTCATTGCGTACCTCGAGGGCGCTTACGATCCGCAGCAACCCCAAGGCCGCAACGCTCGGTGATTACCCGTTCCGACTCCGGTGCTGCAGCGTCTCAGTCAGATAAGTAGCCGCCGATCGCTCGCTATTCACACACCCATGATCGGTTCGGCTGGCGCGTCGGCTAGTCGCTCGCCATTGCTGGCTGGCACACACAGCGCAGCTCATGGATCGAACGGCACCGCTACTCCTGCTCAACGCCGACATCTGCGCCTGGATCGCAACCGGGAACGACGACCCACGGCCCTACGTCTGGACCAAGACCGCAGACCAGATCCTCGAATCCATCGCCGCTACCGCACTCGCATGAACGACTCACGACCCGAGGGACATCATGGCAGCGGCGGCCGTGATTTGAACTGCACCGTGGCGGAACCGGAGATCATCGAAACAGCGACAACGACGACGAGCCGCTTCCGGGCGGCGGGCGGCCCTTTCCCATCTTGCTCGTCGCCGGTGCCGTCGCGTTCGTGGTGCTCACGTTCGCCGCAGTCTACATCGGCATCCAGGTGTACTCCGGCCATCAAGCGGAGGCCGAGCGGGCGGCCGAGGACGCTGCGCCGCGGTCGCCGGCCCCGAGCCGGTCGTCCTGTTTGGACCTGCACGACTACGGGTGTGACCCGGCTCGGCGGCTGCCGGTCACGCTCGATCAGCTGATGGAGGCGCAGCGTTTCACCGCGAGCCCCGAGTGGGTCAACACCTCGGGCACGCACACGCTCAACATGCCGACGCTCACAGACCAGCCCGGCACCGCCGCCGGACGGCTCACCGTCGAGCATGCCCACCAGGTCGTGTACTCGGTCCGGTGCGAGGCCAACTCGACCGGGACGACCCCACTGACCCCGGTCGAAATCGGCTACCTGAAGCTGTGTGGCAATGCCGCCCTCCCCGGCAACGACCCGGCGGTCGGCGGCGCGGTCCAGTGGCTTCCAATAGAGCATCAGTTTGTCTTCGAGGAGCATTCCGCCGTAGCTTCCGTTGTCCGGGCCGTCCACGAGCAGAAGTGCCCCGATCCGGTTGCGCAGGTGGCCGTATAGCTGGCGTCCGCTACCTTGTGCGCATACTCCTATGCCGTGCTGGTGAAGAGGTGTTCGGGACTGGGTTGCGGTGGTGGCTGGCACGGCGTGAGGTGCGTGCCCTGCTGATCAGCGCGCCGGCCAAGCCCCCGCGGGCCGATGCCGCGATGGGTGCCGCGCTGCTGTCCGGGACGCTCGGCAAACTGGCCGCGCGCCGGTTCGTTGACGACGTCGACGGCCGTGAGGTGACGGCCTTCGTCGCTCGGGCGGCGGCGCGGCACGGCTCCACGGTCCGGCGCCGGGAGGCGGAGGCCCTGCTGGCCGCGCTGCTGGGAGAGGTCGAGCTCCGCGATTATCTGGACGACGACGACATCGCGGCCGTTGCGCTGCCCCTGGGCTGGCTGTTGGTCGAGGAACTGGGGCTCGACGCCGCCGGCGTGGACCGGATCGTGGCCGAGACCGTGCGACAGGCCCGGAAATGGTGGCCCCACCGGCACCTGTTGGCGCCGGGCCCGGACGGCACCGTGGACTGGGTAGCAGTGCGGCGCCAGATTGCCGACGCGGAGGAACTGCGGTGAGTGGTGACCCGGCGCGCACTCTCATGGGGGCCTACCTGCGCAGCGCCGTGAGCCGAACCGAGGAGGTCGAAGCGCTGAAGGCGGAGATCTACGATCGCGAGGAGCCCGAGTTCGCCGGCATGACCGACGCCATGTTCACCGTGCTGGTCCGCCGCCGGTTCGACCCAGCCGGCCACGTCCGCGAGATCCGGCAGTTCGCGGCACGCTGCCGCACGCGGTACGGCCGGCCTGCGGTGCTGGGCCTGGAGATGGAGGCATTGATCCGCTTCCGCCTTGACGACACAGGCGTCGCCGTCGACGACATCACCGAGGACGACACCCTCCGCCAGCAGATCTTTGCGATCGATCAGATTGTGGCCGAGCTCGGCCTGCGCGGGGGCGGTCCGGAACTGGACAGGCTCATCGTCGAGGCGGAGCGATTGGCCGAGGAGCGGGGCCTGCATCCGCTGCCGCTGCTGGAGCCCTGACCGCCGCGGCACGCGCCAGTTGCAACGAGGTGGGGAGGGCACGGGGGTGCGCACGATGGTCGGTGCGTACCTGCGCGCGTGCGTGCTGGAGGAATTGCAGCAGGCCAAGGTGATGCGGGACGACTGCGTCGAACGCGACGGGGGAGGACGAATTCTTCGGGCTGGTGGATGCCGTGTTCACCGTGGTCGCGAAGCGCCGGTTCGGCCCGCAGGTCCGGATGGAGGAGATCCAGACCTTCGTCGCGCGGTGCCGGGCACGGTTCGGTGACAAGGTGCAGAAGGACGTGATGGAGGCCGCGCTGCGGGACCGCCTCGGTCGGCTCACCGCGGACGTGGACGACATCCCGGAGGACGACGACTGCGTTGCAGGGCACACCGCCGCCCCGCGCGAGATCACAATGCGGGGACGGCGGGCGCGCGAGTGCATGACCCCGAGCCCCGCATGGACGCTGACCGACTGGCCGCGGTACGGGCCCACGGCCGAACCGACACCGAACGGGACGACCTTCGGCGACCCCGTCGCCGGTCCCGGAATCTGGCCGGATCCGGCCTGAGGTTGCAGACCGTCGTGCCGATCGCGGCAAGCTTGTGTTGGCAAGATCGGGTGGGCGCTCATCGGCATTATGCAGGTGATCCGTGTCAAGTCGATCATGATGCTTGGTTGTCGACACGGGTGAGGAGCCAGTCGAATAGGTCGGCGCGGTGGGTCGGGTGGTGTTGGGTGGCGTGGTCGCGTTGCCGTTGCAGGGTGGGGCGGAACTCGATGCTGGTCTAGAAGAAGGTGCAGGTTTCGCAGATGGCTTCGAAGGCGCAGTCGAGTTCGGGTGGTCGGGTGCAGTAGCCGTTGCCGAGGAGGCGGTGGTGTTCGCGGCGTAGCCGTGCCATGCGAGGGCCGATGGTGTCGGCGGGTAGTGGTTTTCCTTGCTGGTAGAGGGATTCGACCTTCTCGGTGACGGCGAAGTATTCGTCGGCGACGGTGCGGTTGGCGATTTTCTCTGGCGACGTCGGATATCACAACTGTCCGAATGCCTTCCCGCCCCCGCGGTGTGGATCAGCCGTGTTGGGTGATCAGTTCGCGGAGTTCGGCCAGGTGGGCGTCGAGGGCGGGGTCGGGTGTGCCGGTCCAGGGTCCGCGGAAGTGGGGCCGTCGGGAGACGAGGTCGGTGAAGGCGGCGATCTGGTCGCGGGCGTTCTCGGCCCAGCTGACGTCCTCGCCGACCGCGATGCGGGCGGCGTAGGACAGGTCGATACGTTCCTGCAGCCATGCTGGGGCGAGTTCGGCGCGTTGCTCCGCGGCCGGCGGGTCAGCGGCGGCCAAGGCGGCGATCCGGGCGGCGACAGCCTGTTGGCCGTGGCGTGCTGCCATGCGTTCGAACCGGGTCCATTCCCGGCCCAGGGAGCCGAGTCGTTCACCCCACCGTTCGATGAGGACCATGCGCAGCGCGCGAGCGGAGACACGCAGCAGGTGCGTGGCTTTGGCCGGGTCTTCGGTCTGGGCTTGGGTCGCTTCGGCGAGGGCATCGGTGGCTTGTTGACGCCAGATGTTGATGCGCGCGGCGACGACCGTGGGGTGGAACCGGACGGTGCGGATCCACGTGGCGAACGCGTTGCCGAGTTCGTCCTCGGGGTCGGCGGCGTGCCCGCCGTATGCCTTGTCCAGGCCGTGGAACCAGCGCGGTTCGGCGATGCGCGCGACTGCGTGGTCCGGTCCGGCGGCGACCGCGTCGCGGATCTCGGTGGTGGTGAAGGCCAGCCAGCCGACGTCGAGAGCTTGGGCGCGGCCGGATCCGGTCCACCAGTCGACGAGTGCGGCGCGGCGTTGGTCGAGCTGGGCTGCCGATTCTGCGGGGTCGGTGGAGTCGTCGTAGATGGGTAGCAGGTCGATGTCGGACATGGGCCAGGGCTCGCCGCGGCCGACGCTGCCGGCGACGATGAGTCCGTGGACGCCCGGGGTTTTCCCGAGCACGGTGATGGCTTCGTGGAGTCGTTCGTCGAGCAGTTGTTTCCACCGGTCAGTGGGCTTCACCGGGTTGGGCTCCTTGTCTGTTGGGACGGCGGCTGACGTGGGCGGCGTAGGTGGTCCAGTCGCCGGCGCTGGCGCGTTGCCAGGCGACCGCGACGGTGATGTGGATGCCGAGCATGCGGGCGAGGAGAGCTGCCGGGAGTTCGGTGCTGAGGTGGAACAGCGCGGTGGATCGGTCTTGTCCGGGCCGCAGCCCGAGTTGACGGAGCCGTTCAGTGAGGCGGTCGGAGCTGACGTGTCGCTCGGGTTGGCCTCCGGGAAACAGCCATCGAGACGTGCCTTGGTCACCGAGCCGTGCGTGGCCGCGGCGGGCGGCGACGAGTTGCAGGACGAGACCGGCGAGAGGTTCAGGCAGTTCGACAGGCTCGTCGCCGAGGAGCAGCCGGACCGTCTGGCCGTCGGTGGTGACGTGGTCGGTGGTGAGTCGGCAGATGGCCGCGGGCCATTGAGCGTAGAGCAGGACGAACAGGCCGGCGACCCGGTCCTCAGGTTTGAGCGTGTCGTCGTGCAGGAGCCGGCGGGCGTGCTCCCAGCGTGTTTCGCTGTCGATGGCCTGCTGGGGACCGGCCCACTTGACGGCGGGACGCTCGAGGTCGGTGAGCTTCTGGGCCCTGGCCCAGCGGATGAAGTGCCCCACCTCTCGATGCAGGTTGGCTCCGTCGCTGGTCAGCCATCTGTCGAGATCGCCCTGACGGGCCGTCCGCAGGGTGAGTCCGCGCTCGGTAAGCCAGTCGAGCAGTTGCAGCGCGCCGCGCAGATGCCGCATCAGGTTCGCGGCCTGGATCGAGGTCGTCTCGGCGCCGCGGTTGCGGCTGCGAAGGCGGCGCAGCATGTGCCAGATCGCGTAGCGACGCAGGAGGTGCTGCTCGTCCGCGTTGTCGCGCTGACCGATAGCGCGGGCAACGCCTGTTCCAGCCTGGCCATGTGTTCGTCGCGGACGGCAAGCGCGCCGGTCGCGACGAGGATCGCGCGCAGATGTTTGAGCGGCTTGGTGTCCGGCAGTTCGTCGAGCGCTTCGTGGGTGAGCGCGCGGTCGGCGGCGGCGATCTGGCGCAGGATGGCGGCGCCGGAGTTCTTGGCCAGCCAGGACAGACGGTGTCGGGTTGTTCGGCGTGCAGCAGGTTGTGGTGCAGCGATGTCAGCTCGGGCCGGATGCTCCCGGTGCCGTCGTCGAGGAGCTCGCGCAGCCTGGCGTCGATGTTGCAACGGGTGCATGGCCCGGCGCCGAACTGGCCTTCCAGACCACAGCCTGGGCAGCTGCGCCAGAAACCGGGTTCCGGTCGGGTGCAGGTGGCGCAGAGAGGCTGGGCCCGGGTGCCGCCGCGGACGGCGCGGACCTGGTCGCAGCGGCTGCATCGCGCCCACCACTGTCGGCATGCCTTGCACCATGGCGCGCTGGTTGCCTGGTTGATCGCGCAGGGTGCTGTGCGTGCGCAGATGGCGCAGGTCAGCACTGGTTCGGTTCGGCAGGAGGGGCAGATCGGCCCGTCCGGGGTGCGGATGCTCACGGGCCGGCGGCGGCCGCAGTCGAGGCAGATTTCCTGGTTGGCGGGGTCGGTGATCAGGCAGCGGGGACACAGCGGTTCGCCGTGTTCGCCGCGGGTGGCGGCTTCCCGGATGACCCCGCAGCCGGCGCAGGGCTCGGCTCGGGACTTGGCGATGCAGTTGCGGCAAACGCGCAGCCCGTCGCGGGGTTTGACCAGGGCCAGCACGCGTCCGCAGGGTGGGCAGGGTGGCCGGACGACCTTCGTGGAACCCGCGTCGCAGAGCAGGTCGATGAGGCGGAGCACCGACGGAACGGGTGCTTCGGCGCCGGCGCCGGTCAGCAGGTCGGGCCGGTTCTGCAGCGCCCAGCCAAGTTGCTGGCGTTGCCCAGGCCGGCTCACCGCGGCGATGACCGCGGCGGTGACCACGTCGGCCGGCAGAGCAGGGTCGATGCGGGCGACGATGCCGACCACCGTGTCGGTCGCGTCCTGGCTGTCGGGTCGGCAGGCGACGCATCGTGGCCGGCCGTTGCGGTCGCGGGAGTGCACTCGTCGGACCGTGCCGCAGCCGGTGCAGGGTTCCTGGATCGGGCCGCAGACATCGCAGTACCAGTCCTCGCCGCGGCGTTGCAGGGTGCGCAGCTGTTTTCCGCACTCGGTGCAGATGGGTGCCGGCACGGCGCTGGAACCGGCCCGGCGCAGGGCGATGAGCAGGTCGCCGACCGCTCGCGGCGCTGGCGAGCGGCCGTCGACCAGCAGCGCCGGCTTGTCGAGTAGGGCCTGTGCGAGCTTGCGTCGCTTGGCCCGGCCCCCAGCGGTCGCCTCGACGATCTTCTGAACGGTCGCGGCGTCCAGCGACGGGTCGATGCCGGTGACGAGGTCGACGATGACGCCGAGCGGGTCGGCGAGCACCGTCGGGGCGAAGACGGGCACGGGTCAGTCGTTGACCGGGGCGATGCGAGCTCGCTTCGGCCGCAGCTCGCCGACCCCGGCCTCTTCGCCGCTGGCGGCCTTCTTCCGGCGAGCTGGTGCGGCAACGGCGATCGGCTCGATGAGGTCCGCCATCGTGCAGTCGAGGATGTCGAGCAACGCCATCAAGATCTTGAGGCTGAGCCGTTCCGGGCGCTCGACGACGAGCCGGTAGACCTGGCTGGACGACAGGTCGATGTCGCGTTGCGCCAGCAGCGGGATCAAGTCGGTGGTGGAGAACATGCCCTTGGCCGCCATCACCTGCCGCAGGTGCCATCGGTAGTCGAGTTTGCGTGTCATCGCCGCATCCTTTCCCGCTCAGCTTGTCCTGGTGAAGGCCGGGGTCAGCGCCTTGCGCAGGGCGGTGTTCATGAAGTCCCCGCTGACATGGGTGTAGATCGCCGTCGAGGTGTCGCAGCGATGGCCGACCTGCTCCTGGATGAAGCGGCGATCGACGCCGTCCTCGGTCAGGTGGGTCACATAAGAGTGGCGCAGCGAGTGGGGCGACAGCTCTTTGGGCAGGCCAAGCGCGTCACGGTAGGAAACGAACCGGGCGTTGATCTCGGCCGGCTTCACCCGTCCACCGCGCTCGGTCACCCACAACGCCGGATGGTCGCCGCAGCCGAACCGCGGGCGGATGTTCTCGACGTAGTCGACGAGGGCCTCCACCGCCCAGCCCATCACGGCCGCGACGTTGCGCCGCCGCGGCGGCTGGCCCCGCACCGCTTTGCCGTACCGAACATGCAGCATCCCGTACCGGCCGAACTCCGGCGCCGCCGGATTACGGCCGAAGTCGACCAGATCCAGCTTCGACGTCTCGGTGCGGCGCAGCCCCCAGCCGTAGACGACCTTGAACAGGGTGGCGTCGCGGTAGGCGGCCAGCGCGCCCTTGCGTTTGCTGCTGACGGCTCGTTCCACCTGGTCGTCGGCGAAGTCGAGGAAGAGTTGCAGCTCTTCCCGGGTCATCGGGCGGCCCTCGGGTCGGCCTTCGTATTCGTTGAGGTGGGCGATGGTGTTCCACTCGTGGCAGATCGCCACCGGGTGCATGCCCGGCCCGAACGCTTCCTCGCAGGCGGTCGCCCAGCCGTACCGGCCGTCGGTGACGTACTCGCTGAACAGCCGCAGGTCCGTCTGGTAGCCCCGGATGGTCGACGGCGCCAAGTGGTGCTCGCCAGTCAAAGACAGAGTCCACTCGTCCATGTGCTGAGGGCCCCACTGCCACGGGTACGCGTTGGCGAACGCCGCGAACCGGCGCACGAGTCTCTCCCTCGGCGCGATCGTGTCCTCCCGCAGGCCACGAGCAACCTGTTGTGCCTGCCAGCCGCGCAGCATCGCCTCGAACATCGCGTCCTCCGGGCGCAGATGCACGACTCCGGACACCAACTCCAGACGTGCGGCGGCCGCGAGATCACCCCGCCCCAACCAGCCCTCCAGCCTCGCGAACCGCAACCGCTTGAAGGTGGGATCATGCATCAGACGGGATATAGGCGCAAGCGGCGCAGGTCAGCAAGCCTCACGCAGAGGCATCGGCAGTGAACTCCAGCGATAGCCTCAGCAGGCGACCAGCGAATTCTCGCCCGTCTGATGCATTTCCCGAGGGTTGGCGTAGCGCAGGGTCATGTCCATGCTGCGGTGGCCCAGCAGCGCGGCGATGGCTTCGAGGCTCATGCCGCGGTTGATGGCCTGAGTGGCCAGGGTGTGCGGGAGTTGGTGGGGGTGGATGTGGGGCAGGCCGGCGGCGGCGCCGGCCTTGTTGATCAGGCGGGTGACGGTGTGCCGGTCCAGTGCCCGGCCGCTTTCCCGGGGTAGCAGCAGCGGGTTGTCCGCTGCGACGTGCGCAGCGCGGTAGTCGCCGATCAGGGTGATCAGGTGCGGGTGCAGCGGCAGGTAGCGGTCCTCGTGGAGTTTGCCGACCGGGACGTACAGCCAGTGCGCCGCGCCGATCAGCACGACCGCGTCGGCGGTGAGTGCGGTGAACTCACCGACCCGTAATCCGGTGCGCAGCAACACTTCGACGACGACCTGCGCCAGCATCCGGGGTTGGGTCTGCGCGGCGCGCAGCAGTTTCGCTGCGGCGGCGTCATCGAGGGCTTTGGGCAGCGGGTGGTCCTGGCGGGGCAGGTCGGCGGGGATGATCGGCACCCGGGCCGGTGCCTCGGGCCAGCCCCAGTCACTGATCCGGACGAAGAACATCCGCAGGGTGCCGAGCCGGTGCGCGAGGGTCGCCGGGGTGATCCGGGCGGTGCGGCGGCCGGGTCTGGCCGCCAGCCAGCTGCGGAACTCTTCCACGTGGTGGCGGCGGATGTCGCTGACGAACCGGACGTCGCGAGCCCGCTCGGCGAGGAACGCGGCGAAGGACCGCAGAGCCAGGCCAGCGCCGGAGACGCTGCCGGGACGCAAGATGCAGTCCAACTGCTGCAGATAGCGGCGCATCGGGGCGACTAGGTCCGGGACCGCGGTGTCGAGCTGTTCCCAGCCGGGCAGCGCGGCCCGCCGTTCATGTCCGGCCTCTGTCCACAACGGACACCACGTTATCGCCGCCCAGGAAACCGTTGTCCGGCAACGTTTCGCGGGCCGCACCTGCGCGTCGATCGCTTCTGCCGCCCGCCGGTATTGTGCGGCGAGCCAGTCGTCGGCGAGGCGCAGATAGATTCGGGTGGACTCGATCGAGGCATGCCCGGCCTGGGCCTGCACCGCCTCGAGCGCCATCCCGGCCTCCCGCAGCCGGGTCAGGCAGGTGTGCCGCAGCTGGTGGCAGGTCGCCTGCACCAACCCAGCCCTGGATCGGGCGGAGTCGAGGATCTGGTCCAGACCCGCGGGCGACAACGGCGGCCCCCGCCGGGGGCCTTTGAGGACCACGAACACCTGATCGGTGCCGGCATCCGGTGGCCGTTCGCCGTCCAGGTAGGCCGCGAGGGAGGCCAAGAACCGGCCGGACACGGGAATCTGCCGCTGATGCCCGCCCTTGCCCTCAGCGATGAACACCCGCCGCGCGGCGACCTGCAGATCGGTCAGCCGCAGCCCGAGCACCTCACAGCGGCGCAGCCCGCCCAGCACCATCGCCTCGGCCATCGCCCGGTCCCGGTGCGTGCGCAACGCCGCCAGCAGCGCATCAACCTGCCCCCGGGTCCAGGATGCGCGGCAGCGTCCGCGGGGTGCGGACCAGCGGCACGCCCTGGCGTGGCCGTTGCCGTTCCCGGCGGGTCGGCAACCCCCGCGGCACCGGGTTCGCGGCGACATCACCGCGGGCGTGCAGGAACGCGAACAGCCCTGACACTCGACAGCCGACGCCGCAGCGTGCGGGCTGACACGCCGTCACGTTCGCCGGCGACCTGCAGCCGGCGAGCCGGGCCACCGGCGTACTGGGCGGTGACGAACGCCAGCACATCCGCCGCGACCACCCCCCGTGGCGGTTTGCCGACCACGGTAAAGAACACCTTCAGGTCGTAAGCGACCGCCACGACCGTGTTCGGCCGCGACCGCACCGCCAGGAACTCCAGATACGCGTCCAGTACCGCGACACCGAACCTCACGACCAGATCACCAGCCGCCGACCGCGACCGGTGAACGCGCAGACCACTCCAGGACATGCAGGCACCTCTCTGCCCGACCTACCAGCGCCGACACGCTGAAGGTGAACGAGGATTACCTGCATATCAAGCAGATCAGAGCGCCGCCCTGGCCCGCAGCATGACCACCGAGCGTGACGCCTTGCCGATGGTCGGCGCGCGACGGGCGGCAGATGCGTGCACCTGAGCTTGGTGGGGATGGCCCTGGTGCATGACGTTCCTGTGCAGGTGACCTCACCGGTCCGCACGTGTTCGCCGCGCTTGGCGATCAGTCCGGTTCTGCGATGAATCGCATCGCTGCGTCCCCGCTGTCGGGGTCGAATGCCAGGCCGGTCGTGTCAGTGAACTGGCCGAGACGGGCCAGGGCCATATCGGGCGAAGTCTCGTCGTGGCGCGAGACGAGTATCCCGGTGAACGTGAGCCAGGCCTCGATGCGTACCGGATCGATACCGAGGCCATCGATGTCGCCGGACACAGCGGCGACGGCCCGCAGCGAAGGGCCGCGTTGGTCTATCAGCTGCAGGTCGACCGTCTCGAAGCGGTGGTGCATGTAGTAGTAGACACTGGCTTCAGCCGGTTCCCCGAAGGCAGCGCTTGTGAGATGGCGTCCGGCGATGCGGCGCCAACCGTCCGCTGGGATGGGAAGCCACTCCACGCTGAGGCTGAGCGGACTGTCGTCGTCCTCGCGTGACACGTCCTCAAAGGGAAAGGTGAAGGACCATGTCAGGCGCGGTGGCAGATGCAGGGATGGGTTGTCGAACAGCAGTCCGCACCACTCACCGCCCGCAGCAGGGACAAGGTCGTCGATGCGTAGCTCGTCCTCGTCGTCAGTCTCCACGGCAGCGAGTCTCGCAGAGTTCGGCTCAAGTCGGTGCAGGCTCGAGCGCTACAGCATCCCGGCGCACTGTACGGGCTCATAATCGGCTGGCGGCCCCACCGTTATGACGGTGCGTAACGCCCGCATCGCGGCAGATCCGTGCATCCGAGCACGTTCGAAGAGTCGCTAATCAATAGCGCTGACGTTGTGCTCTCGCTACCGTCCTCCCCGTACGGGCGGTCGGAAGCGAGAGGGTACGGATGACGCTGGCCAGTAAGGGCTCCCGGCGGATCGTCGTCGACGGCGTCGCATTCCGCTGGTTGGTGCGTCGCAAGCCGACCTACTGCCAAGCCAATGGGTGGGCGCCACTGACCTTTGTGGTCGAGCGAGCAGAAGGGCGGGGCTCTGTGCTGGCCATATCGCTGCCGTCTGCCCATCCCGGTAACTGGTTCGGGTTACCAAGCCAACCGGTGCTGCCTGGAACGGTGGCTGCCTGCATCAGCCGGGCCTTGGCTGCCGGATGGCGGCCTTCGCGGCCGGGGCCTGCTTTCTTCATGTCGCTCGGCGATTCAGCCCCGCACGGAGGGTGATGGATTTACCCGGAGGCCGCGCACGACTCGCGGCATGTGCGTGCACCAATGCAGTCCGGGACGTGACGGATGGTGTGCGCGGCTGCGCAGCCGGTCCCGCGCGTCGGCGTGGCTGCTCCTGGCACAATCGCACGGCGGACATCGCCCTCGGTACGACGGCGCCAAGCCGCCGCCGCATCGCATCGCATCGGAGGGGGTGGCGGTGGTCGACGTCGAGCGTTATGGCGCCTTCTCGGTCAACAGCGTCGGCATCGAGCGTGCGCCGTTTCCGCTGAGCTTCAGTGTGCGCGAGCTCCCCGGCTGCTGGGTGGTCCACGCGACGGCGGCACAGGCCGGCGAACTCGCAGACATCCTGGCCGGCAACGCGATGGACACCGTGGCCGTGATGGACGTGGCGACCAACAGCTTCCTTGACGACCAGTACGTGCAGTGGACGCCGTCGCGCATCGCGGCGCATCAGGGCATCGGCTGCTCGCCGCACGACCTGAGTGCGCTGGCGAGAGGCGTCCCCGGTCTCGGCGACGAAGCGCTGATCATGCACGGCGAAGATCTGTCGGGCTTTCTCTCAGGCTGGTCACCGTACGAGTTGACGGTGGTCGCCATGCGAGATACGCCGGACGCGGAGCAGTTGGACGAGATGGCGCTCGCCATCGGAACAGCCGATTTCAGTCGGCCGATCCTGCCGACCCTTCCAGGCTGTTGCCTGTGGTACTCCGGACACGACGACTGCTACGTCTGGCTGGAATCAACCAATCGGCATGTTCCTCGGGCCGTCTTCAGGCGCCTACTGGCCCTGATGGCCGGCTCGGCTCTGGTCACGGCCGAGCATGTGGAGGTGACGGAGCCCGATGACAGCTTCGTCGAAGCCGTGATCGGCGAGCATGGGCACTGGACCGGCGTCCTGGGTGCTGGTTCCCCCACCACCGTCACCGTGAACCTGTCCGCCGTATCGGAGCGTTGGATGCTGTCTCATCCAGTCCCACAGCAGGTCGACCGCATCGCGGTCTACGACGCCGTCAAAGCGTCGTGGCACCTCGACAAGCCATGATTCGGTGCGGAGCTGCCGCGACGCCATCCGGGCTTCCCCGACGACCCCACGCCCTGGGTCTGGTTGCTGAGCATGTCCCGCGGTCAGGGCGTTGACCTGCAGGAGCGGCTCACGCGCTGGACGGAGCTGATGTGGCGAGCACCCGACTATCTCTACGGGCACCACTACGCGGTCATGGCGTTCTCGCCGCTGTGGGGCTGCCGGGCCGAGGTCATGTACGAGTGCGTCCGGCCGCGAGCAGCGGCAGCGCCCGAGGGCTCGCTGCTCCTGGTCCACTTCGGCATCGTCGCGATAATCCTGCTGTGGCGCCGCGCGGGCACCGACGAGCTCCACGACCGATAACGCACGCCGCCCCGCGCCAGGTCGCCGACAACCCCTTCGGGTCCGAGGCCGACCGGTCCTTCGCGTTCATCGGCCAAGCGCTGCGCGGCGGCAGGCCCCCGGCGATTTCCTACACCTGAGCGCAGAGCCCTCCGCCGAACTGGTCACGGATGCTGGATGGCCGGCGACCGTTGTCCCCTCGGCCGAGCCTGCTCAGAGCCAGCCCTCGCGCGCGGCGAGCAGACCCGTCTCGAAGCGGCTGCGCGCGCCGAGACGTTCCATCAGGTCGGCCATCATCCGGCGGCAGGTCCGTTCGGAGACGCCGAGCCGCTTGCCGGCAGAGTCGTCGGTATGGCCCTGACCGAGCAGCTTCAGCAGCTCCCTCTCCTGCGGCGTAACACCCTGACGGTCGGGCGCCTTGCTCGCTCCCAGCGGGACGGCGCTGGCCCACACCTGCTCGAACAGCGCGACCAGTGAGGCCACCACACCTCGCCCGGTCAACTGCAGCACCCCATGCGTCGTGTTCACCGGGTCGACCGGCACGATCGCGATGCTGCGGTCGAAGACGAGCATCCGTGGAGGCAGTAACGGCGCGGCGCGAACCTCGGCGCCGGCGTCGGTCAGGCTTTGCGCGTAGGCCAGCGTGCCCTTGTCGTTGCGGGCAGCCTCCTGCATCGCAGTGCGAATCGTGACGTTGCGCGCGAGCAGTTCGGCATTGTTGCGCTGGGCTGCCTCCACGGCCTGAGGCGCCTGCACGCCGGGCATGATGCTCAGCAGTTCGACGCGGGCCGAGTCGGACAGCTCCTCTATCCGCTGAAGGATGGCGTCCATACCGAGCACCTGCTCGGCCTCGGTCGAACTCCGCGGCGACTGCCGGTCCGCGTATTCGGCCACCATGGCCGCCATGGCGGCCTGACCGGCGGCGATGCGCTGCGTGCGCTGGTCGAGCTCCGCCTGCTGCTTGGCGAGCAGCGACTGGAGCCCGACGCTGGGGCTGACCGCGCGGACGTGGCCCTCCTGTTCGACCGACCGGCGAAGCAGGGACAGCTCGAAGAGCTCGTCGAGCGCGCAGCGCACCTGGTCCTGCCCGATGGCCAGCTCCTCGGCCAGCTCGGCAACACCCCAGGAGGGCTTGGTCAGCATGAGGCGGTAGACATCCTCTGCGGACGTGCCCAGACCGAAAAATTCGAGCATGTAGTGCCCCCGTTGTTGCCTGCGGCGTCCAGGCGCCGATCGAGCGACGTGATCGTCCCATCGCCGTCAGCGCAGAGCAAGAGGTCGGGGAGTATTCCGGCATTCTTCATGAAGCCTGGCATTTCGCCGGCATGAGTTCCCCGCCTGGACGGTTCCGGCCAGGCCGGAAGGGGACAACCGGAAGGTCTTCCCGTCCCCTTCCGGATCAGGAAAAGTATTCCTCACCGGAGGGGAAAACGCCCCGGCGCAAGCCAATCAACATTATCGAACGGGGCGAAGACATGTCTTTTTCAGTACGCCGGGTCGCGCATCCCGACGCAGCGCTCCAGGGGTGAAGTGATGTTCCTGGTCACTGTGGCAATCGAGCGGACAGCCCAAGCCGTCGTTCCGGTCCTCGAGCCGGACCTGGTGGTCAAGGCGCTCAGGGCGGGAGCGGCACCGGACGACGGCTTGGAACACGTCAGCGCACGGGCCGGGCCGGGTGGTCTCCAGGTCGGGCTGTTCTGCCGGGCGCTCGATCGCGAAATAGCCGAAACAAACGCGCACCGCATCTGCCGCAATGTTTTTAAAAGTCAGCCGCCGTTCACAGGTTGGCGACTCGCTGAGGGCAATTCCTGAACCTTCAACCCGCATTCCATCCCGCACGAATTGGAGCGCTCAATGTCGACCTCGCTGCGACCCCTCGCCGGTACCGCCTGCATGACCATGGCCGTTGTCGCCCTGTCCGCCCTCGCCGGGTGCTCATCAGGCAGCCGGCCGGCCGTCGACTCCGCACATGCCACGACCACCGTGACCACCCCACGGGCGTCGGGGGCGCCGGCCGTCCCTGCCACCCCCACCGGCACTGAAGCCACCGCCCATCCGTCCGGGACTGCCACCCTACCGACGAGATCGACCGCGGATCCCTGCCCCGTCACCGTCGCGACGTTGTTGAGCGCGCTCCGCGACAGTCCGGACTTCTATCATGGCGAGGCGAGGCCCGCTGCGTTGCGCGACGTGGCCTGTGCAAGCGGATATGCCACCGCCGGCACCGTCTACGACGAAGCGCCCCAGCCCTCACAGATCGTCTTCGGCTTCGATGCCGCCAACTCCCATTGGCGTCCGCTCAACGTCGGCAGCGGCGACATCTGCGAGGGCTTCGTGCCCAGCGATGTCGCCCGGAAACTGCCCGCCTGCGGCTGATCGGCTGCAGGCGACGAGCGGGAGGGGCCCGGTCAGCCGGGCTCCTCCCGCCTTGCTGTCGGGCGGGCCGAACTACGAGACAACCCGCCCCGACGGCGCCAATGAGCTGCGCACCGAGGTCCGCGCCTAGACTCTGTGCCGTGAGCGACCTGGTGGTGATCCTGCAAACGCCCAGCTCACACAGGCTGTGGATGGGACGCGGAAGCTCCTGAGCCGTACGGCTCCATCCGTGCCAGGTGGCGAACTTCCGAGCAACCAGCGAGCAACCGATCATGTGGAGGCCACGGCCGCACGGGCTCCGCAGTCTCGCCAGCATCCAGATTCGTCGAGATGAGACGACTACGGTGGGTTATGGTCCGCCAGTGGAACCGCTTGATCAATTCACTGATCTGCCGATGTGCGTATGCGGTCGCACGGCAGGGTCTGACGATGGTCAGGCGTCGGACCACACTGGCATGAGTTCACCGTCCGTGCCGTAGAAGAGGTATGGCCGTAGCTCGGGTGACGAGGTCAGTGTGTGATACAGCCTGGACGGGTTGCCGGTGGCGGCGAGGAACGGCTGGGAGCCGAGCAGGTCGCGAAGGCCAGAGAACGGCCATGGGGCACCGAGCAGTCGTCGGATCTGGGCCAGGATCGCAACGGCGTCCGGCGGTACCCGGTCGACATGGATGTCGGCTGTGGTGGGCAGGTCCCAGCTTGCCACCGACCCGCTGCGTCTGCAGCCGCGCAGGTGTTCGACAGCGGGACCGGTGGAGCCCACCCCGGCCAGGCTGCACCACCAGTCCGCATCGATCCTCAGCTCACCGGTCTCCAGCAACGCGGGCGTGAACCATTCCAGGTCGACGACTGGGGCCACGCCGCGGACGGCGACAGCGGCAACCTCATCCGGTAGACGGACACCGTGTTCCTCGACGTAGTGCGCCAGGCCCTCGGGCCACACGAAATGCTCTCCGTCGGTCTGCTCGGTACTGCCGTTTGCGGCACCACACAGTCGGCAGACGGATCTGCCCGCCGTGGCGACGAAGACCGTGCCGGATCGGAGATACGCCGCAACGGACCGCTGCATTGTGATATCGGCGTCGGTGCTGACGAAGTCGCAGACATCGGGCAGCCCTTCCGGCGCCGCCCGACCGTCCCAATATCCGATCAGCCTGAGAACTTTGATCATCGTCAAACAACCCTACGCACCGGATCAAGGACGCCCACGGTAGCAAGACCAACGTGGAACGCCGCACCTGCCGATGATCAGCTGAACTGAGACCTTGTCCGGGGTTAGCGAGCCCAGCCGTACGCGCACCTGCTCATGCCGCGATCCGCGCGCTACCCAGCGTAACGCCGAGCCGGCCCGGCTGCCGTCCGGACAAGTAGCCGCTGACCGAGCGCGCCGGGGCGGCATGGCGGTAGCCGTCCGGAGTTCCGCTGGCGGAGTCGCCGCCAGTGCGAGGATGTGGCTCATGGTCGACTGGTCCCGCCTGCAGACTGCCGTGGGCGACGCCACCAACGCTCCGTTGCACCTGGAGGCGCTGCTTGGCCCCGAGTCGCAGCGCCGTGACGCGGCTGTGCGCTTCCTGGACGAGGCGTTGCACGCGAGCACCGTGTGGTCGGCTGTGCCAGTGCTCGCGGTACACCTGGCGTCCCTCCTCGGCGACTGCCGGATGGACTCGTCCGTCCGCGCGGAGGTGCTGCAGTGGATGTACTGTGCCAGTTCCGACGCGGTCGAGTCGCAGGAGCACATCGCAGTCGACGGTGCGGAGTCCTGGGGCGATGCCGCCGAGCCGGTTCACGCGATGCTCGCGGCGCGGCCGGCCATCTACCAGGCGGTTGCGCCGTTCCTGACCGACCCCGACTCCGATGTCCGGACCGCAGCGATCATCGCCGGCACCGAACTCCTGGCCGCTGCGGACCTCGAAGCCGAACGTGCAGCAGCCCAGGACCGACTGCTCCGGCTGGCGGCCGAGTCGCCGTGGCGTGAACGGGCCGCGATCGCGCTGGCCTTGGGACGCTTCGGCGCGGTACCGACGATGCTGCTGCACGACGAGGACTGGGGCGTGCGCGTTTGCCTGGCTACGTCCCACGGCCTCGACGACGATCCGTCCATGCTCGCCCTCGTCATGGAGGCGTTCAGGGATCGCCGCCGCCTTTACGAGCACTTCGGCGAGGAGGTACACCCGACGTCCACGACCGTGCAATGGGCCTTCGTCCACGCACTCCGGCGCCGCCGGCCCGACGAGGAACCCCCACCCGTCGCGGTATACACCGCCGCCTGACAGCAGGCGACTTGGTACGCCTGGCCCCTGCCGGACACGGAGCACGTGGGCGTAGCTGTCCCTGGTGTCCCGGGTGTCCCTCAACCAGCACTGACCGGCAGTTTGCCAGGGACACCTTGATCACGACCGTCCCTGAGCGCCTCAACGACAAGGGCGGCTGGAACAGAGGGCTGCGGCAGCACGACGCCCTCTGTTCCGGCCATGCTCGTCCGAGAGCGTTCGGTCTATACGATCGGTCGGCGCTCGCATGCCAAGATGCACTGCTCCTCGACCGCGGCGTCCACCTCCGGGACGGTGATCTCGAAGTCGTCCCGCATCGACAGGTGCGAGGGCGGTCCGATCTCGTGGACCCGACCGGCGCACGGTATCTCGATACGCCGAAGACGCCAGCCAAGTCCGCACCGGCATCGCCCCACGCGCCATGGCAACACTCCGCAACGCTGCAGTCAGCGTCCTCCGCCTGGCCGGCACCACCAACATCGCCCAGGCCTCACCCCACAACGCCAGAGACCTCCACGCCCACTCCACCTTCTCGGCATCGGACCATAGGGCAAAACATTCAAATACCTACCTTGCAGAGGCCCTGTCGCCGATCCGCCAACACGACGGCGCCGGTGGTAGCGTCCCGTCGATGGACGGGTGGCTGGGAGTGGATTTCGGGACGTCGCACACGGTGGCCGCATTGAGGCAGCCGGATGGCCGGTCACGGATCCTCCTGCTCGACAGCGGGACAGGGCTGCTGGCCTCGGCGGTCTTCGCCGACGTCAGCGGCGAGCTGCTAACCGGCCGTGAGGCGCTTCGGCGCGCCGCGAGCGACCCGAGCCGGCTGGAGCCCCACCCCAAGCAGCGCGTAGACGAAGCGACGCTGCTGCTCGGCGTCGCGGAGTACCGCACGGTGGACCTGGTGGCGGCGGTGCTGCGCAGGGCAGCTGCAGAGGCGGTCCGGGTGGCCGGCGGTCTGCCGAGCACCGTCGTGCTCACCCATCCGGCGGCCTGGGGGCCTCCCCGGCGGCAGGTGCTGCTGGACGCGGCGCTTGCCGCGGGCCTGGGCACGCCGCAACTGGTGGCCGAACCGGTGGCGGCGGCGTTGTACTTCACGGTGGTGCTGGGCCACCGCATCGACCTTGGGCGGCCGGTGTGCGTGTTCGACTTCGGCGGCGGCACGCTGGACGTGGCGGTGGTCTGCCGGCAGGGGTACGGCTACGACGTGCTCGCAAATGGCGGGCTAGCCGACTTGGGCGGCCTTGACCTGGACGCGGCCGTGGTGGCTTATCTCGACACGCTGCTCGGGCCGGACTGGGCGCAGCAGAGCCGCCGGCTGGCGCAGGGCGCCGATGCCGACGCCCGCCTGGCCCGCCGGCGGCTGTGGGACGAGGTTCGGGCGGCAAAGGAGTCGCTGTCGCGCAACTCGAGCGCGCCGATCGAGATTCCGGGCCGGCAGCCGGCGCTGCACGTGACCCGTGACGAGTTCGAACGGGTCGTGGCGCCGCTGGTGGAGCGGGCGGTGGCCGAGACCGGGCGGATCATCGCCGCGGCAGGCTGCCGGCCGCCCGACCTGGCCGGACTGTTCCTGGTCGGCGGTTCGTCGCGGGTACCGCTGGTCGCCCGGATGCTGCACGCCCGGCTCGGCGTGCCCCCCACCGTGCTGGAGCAGCCCGAGATCGTCGTCGCCGAAGGTGCGGTGCACCTAACCTCCCCCGCGCCAGCACCCCCGGCGCCGGTCCCCGCGGGGCCGCCCTCGGCCCCCCTGTCCACGCCTCCGGTCAGCGCTCCCGCGTCGGTACCCCCGGCCACGGCCTATACGGCGGCGCCCACCTTCCCCGTCTCCACGCCCTCGGTCACCGCCCCAGTGTCGGCACGTCAGCCGGTCGCCGGGCCGCCAGTGCCGCCTCCCAGCGTGACCCACCACCCGCCCGGACCACCGTCGGCGACGGGCCGCCGGCGTCGTCCCCGGGTGCGGGCGCTCGTCGCGGTCGGCGTGGCCGTGCTGCTGGTGGTCGTCACTGGGATCTTCGTGTGGAACCGTCTGTCCACCAGCAAACCGGTCCTGCACGGTACGGTCAGCACCCTCATGCAGGAGCAGATGACGAATCTCGATCCGATCCTCGCCGAGTGCCACCCGGTCGACCTCGCCAACGGGTCGGCGCAGCTGGATACCGACTGGGCCGAACGATTGACGGCTCCACCAGCCGGCGCCCAGGAAATCGTCTACTGCTCCACGAACCAGCGCGGCCGGTCGGCACAACTCCGCAGCCTGGTGCTGATCCTGTTCGACAGCTTGGACAACAGCTTCAAGATGTGGCAGCAGAGCACTCAGGCGTACCAGATGGCCTCGATACCGGGGTTCGGCAGCATCTATCGGCGGCCCGCCGGCGACGATCGACGGCGGGACCAGTTCCTGTCTAACCAGTCGCTCTACCCGCACCCGACGGGGGCGCTGATCGAGCTGGCGGACAGCGTGGACGACGCCGATGAGACGAAACTCCTGGAGGCGTGCGGCAAGTATCTGTGACGACACCAGGACGGAGCGTGTAGGGGATCAAACTCCGACAACTGTGGTGACCTGCTGCTTCGTGCAGGCGCTATGCGGCTCTCTCGTACTCATTGATCAGGCCATTCAGGATCGGCATGGCCATCGTCCAACTGCGTCACGACACACCCGGCCTGGCCTACTACCGGCGCCGCCTGGCCGAGGGTAGAGAACCACCTGGCAGCCCTCCGCGCGCTGAGGGCCTCAGTCGAACGAGCACGCAATCCGTAGACGACCACCCCTGACGAACATCGAGGATTGAGGACCTGACGCCAGCAGGGCGACTGCGCGCCGTCGCGGCCAACTTCGACAACGGCCAGCCGGCCACACCTGCGCGTGGGTGCCACCGCTGCAGCTCGCTGGGGAAGGACGCACGAACGCGGGAGCAATGCATGAGCGCGCACCGGTGGTCAGGTTCTGCGGAGCTGTGACGGCATCAGCAGCCAACGCGCCGGCCGGATGTGGGGGTTGTCAAACGAGCGGAGGCCGGTTCGGGTCGAATGCCTCGGTGATGTGGCCCCGGTCGAGCGCCTCAACGAGCGCGTTCGTCCCGCGTTCCACCTTGAGCGCGATCTCGGCCGGGTGCAGCGGCAGCAGGGCGAGCAGCTCGATGCGAGTGCCTCCGCCGACGTCGACGGTCTGCGCTTCCTCCGGCACGGTCAGCATCGGCACGACGACCACCCCGGCGAACGGTGTGGCCGGCGCATACGGACCGGCGGGGTCACCGTTGGGCACCGAATGCCATGGACCGACCCAGGTGCCGTACTCATGGGGAAGTCGGGCGACCTGCTTGAGTAGACGCACCGGCCAGTAGACGTTCTCGTCGCGGAACGACTCCTGATCGAGTGGCCAGTCGGCAGGCAGGCAGATCGCGAGCTCCGCGTAAGGGCTGATGCCGTGCCCCTGCGGCACCGTCATCGGCAGTTCGCTCATCCCCGACGTGATCAGCGTGCGGAACGGTCGCCGATCGGTCGGCTCGATGACGTAGATGTGCACGGCAACGAGGTGCGACACCATCTCGTGGAGCACACCCTCGACCGGTCCGAAGTGCTCGGTGATATGGCGATCGATGGCATCGGCGACCTCCTGACGCTGCCCCTGCGACGGGACCCACCCGTCATGCCGTGCCTCGTGCCGCAGGATGCCCGATCCTTCACTCCCCGCCATGATCCACAGCGTACCGGACACCACTCGGCGCCATGACCGCCAACGCACCATGGGCGCGCGGACGCAATCATGGCGTCGGAACGTGTGGTCCGCGCCCTGTCAGCGGCAGATGTGCGCGGGTCGCCCGCAGCGGAGCGCGCGCAGTTACGCTGCACGGTCATGGACTCCGTTGAGATCCTAAGCCAGCTCGACACCGCGGCCGAACGGTACGCGTTTCCAGACCTGAACAACGGCTACTACTACGCTGTCGACGCCCGCCTCCACGCATACCGCGACGCGCGGCGGTGGGCGCTAATCGTCGAGACGGTGGGCTACTCACCCCGGGCCGGCAACCTCACCGACATACTCCACATCTTCGGCAACTGCCTGACCAGCGGCGAACCGGGCTTCGAGAACGCGGACTTCCTCGACCGGATCGACAACTGGGATGAGATCGAAGACGAAGACCAGCCCGAGACGTACTGCGGAACCTCGATCGTGATCCGAGGCCACCGGCTCGACATACCCGCCGAGCATGGCGAGGAACTGATCGACGTGCTTCGACGGATCGTCCCAGACCACCGAGAACTGCTCCTGGCCGATGAATCGGAACTCCGGCGGCGAATCCCGGCCGACCTACCCGAGATCATACGGCTGGACCAATGGCATCACCCCGACGGCGGGCTCCCCAGCGAGTCAACGACCTTCAGCCAACTCGCCGACGTGCTCACCACCGGAGACGTGGAACGCTACGCACCGGACGCGCCACCCAACACACATTGGTTCCATTGGCCAGAATCCGGAACCCTGTAACCCAGCCAGACACCCACCGACAGCCAGCAACATTCGCGTGCAGGGTTGATGCTCATCTCCTGGATGGACTGGCCAGAACCCCTCCAACAGTGGGCGACCAGGAGCTGGAGGCCAAGGTCCAGTACATACCCCCACCAGGTCCTTGAGCCGGACGGAGAGCCGTCCGTGGGCAAAGTCTGGTCAGCCATGATCACCTGCGCCCACATCGGGATGTCCGCGAGCCGGCGACCAACTCCCCATGACATTCCGTAGCGATCCAGTCGCGGCAGAAGCGTGCGTCGCTGCAAAACTGTCAGACTTTGCGGCCGGGTGCCGCGCAGCGCGTTGTACCGACTCGATGCGATCGAGGGACCGGAATCATCGAGGCCGATGCCGAGGGTGCCGCTGCGTGCGAAAGACGTACAGGCGGAGCATCAGAAACCGCCCGGCTCCGGCGAGTCCGGAGGCGCTGAGGTAAACAGCCTGCTCCCAGCACATACTGGCGGATGGCTGCACCGCGTGCAGGACGAGGACGGCAGCTGAGGTAATCATGTAGGCGGCCGTGGCCGAGCCGGCGGATTGCAGGTGCTCATGCCATTGCGCGCGCCGACGAGCGCCGAAGGTGAACCGCGCGTGGAGTTCTGTGCCCAGCAGGGTGGACACGACGGTGATCAACGCGTTCGCGGTCACCCATGGCATGAGCGTGGCTGTCAGCGGCACCGCAGCACAGGAAGCGAGCCCGACACCACCGCCGATCAGAACGAACCTGGCGAACGAGGCGAATGGGCTCCGGCCCGCCGGTCGAGTCCGTGACGCTCTGGCCGGCTTCGTCGATAGTAGCGACGCGATCGGCTCGCCTTCGCGCTCCACACCAGAACGGCGGCGTGCGGGCTTCAGCATCGGCGGTACGGTCGAGCCGGAGCAACGTCTTGGACCGGCCTGCCCGCGCCGCCGTGCCAGGCAACCCGCGCCGGTGCCGGTCAGCCCCACCGCGCCGGCCGTCTGCTCGCTCATCACAGTTCTCCTCGCGACGACAGCGGAGGTCGGCGCGGGAGTGTCGAACGTCTGCATCATGCTCTCCATCGAGCGTCGCCATCCGGTCTCGGCGGCCCGTACGTCCGCCGGCAAACTGACCATGGCTGCCGCTGCTGACACCGCCTTATCAGCGCGCTGACACGCACGCGCGGCCCGCGTCAGCGCGATGGCAGCAGCGTGGATCGGCGCCGGCTTCATCAAGCCGCACGCGTCGACGACCTGCTCCACGGAGTCCTTGGCAGCACCTGCGGAAAGCTGAGCGGCGAGTCGTCAGCGAGTAGCGTTGATGCCCGCCACTCGGAGCTGCTCAGCCCGCGCCGACGGCACCCGCGCGTCCGGATCGGATCCCGAGCAGATGGCGAACACACTCGAATTGGGCATACATGTCACTGACCGCGTCCGCTACTCGGCAGACGAGTGAGGGCCTAACTCGGGCGAACGCGGGGAGCAACGTTCAGGGGGTCTAACTACTTCGACCTGAAAAAGTAGGTGTGGGTGCGCTGCCCGCGGCTGAGTCCGTGGGCAGCGGTGGGTGTGGGCTGTGCGGGGTTGGTCATGCCGCCTGGGGTGTTGCCAGGCGGGTGACTTTGGTGAGGTTGTGGGCGAAGATGCCGTGTCCGCACCAGATCCGGGCGCCGGTCAGGGTGGTGAGCCGGGTGCGGTTCCAGCCGTAGCGGTGCTTGAGGTGGCTGATGCGGCCTTCGCAGCCGGTGCGCCATTTGACGAGCTTGCGGAACGCTGGGCGTTGTTCGTGCTGGCGGCGGACGGCGCCGGTGGTGCCCTTGCGGGGAATCGCGACGGTGTGGACGCCCAGGTCGTGCAGCCGTGTTTCGATGGCGGCTTCACCGTAGCCGCGGTCGGCGGCGACGGCCCGGGGGACTCGGCCGGTGCGTTGGTGGATGCGTCGGATCGCCGGTTCCAGTTGCGGGGCGTCGGCCGGGTTGCCGATTTCGACAGTGTGGTCCAGGACGATGCCGTCGGTGTTGTCGAGGACCTGAGCCTTGTAGCCGAATTCAACGGGTCGGTCGATACGGCCCTTGCGGATCGGTCTGGCCTGCGGGTCGTGGAGGCTGACCAGGCGGGTGGCCGAGTCCGGTTTGCCGCCGTCAAGCCGGGTGCGGGCCTGAGCGGTCACCCGCGCGGCCCGTGCGAGGAGCGTGTCGAGCTCGTTGACGGCCCGTTGCAGACGGCCCCGAGCCCGGCCGGTAGTGCGCGGCAGCGACCGGCGGGCGTTGCGCAGGACTGCGGCCGCTTCGACGGCGGTCTGCTCGACCAGACCGGCCAGCTCACCGGTGATCCGCGCGATGGTCCGGTGGGTCTCCTCGCGGGCTGCCGCACCTCGCAGGTGCAGGTTCATGGCGATCGCGCGGACCCGCCGGGCGGCGGCGCGACTACGGTCGCGGAACCTCGTGCGCGGTGCTGCGCCGACGGTCTTGATCCGCCGCACCAGCCGGCCGATCTTCACCACTGCCCTCGCGAGGAGGCCGGAGTCGGTCGGGTACTGCACGTTCGCCGACACCACGGTGGTGTCGGCGCGGACTTTTCCCGTCTTCACCACCCTCGCCTCAACCGCCTTCGCGAGGAGTTCATCGTTGAGCGCGGCGATTGCCTGCTCCCCGCACCGGGTGGTGAGCTTCATCAGCGTCGTCGGGTGCGGCACCCGGCCGTCGATGTCGATGCGGCAGAACCGCCGCCACGAGATCGAGTCCGACACCTCCGCACACAGCGACTCGTAACCGAGGCGGTAGCGATGCTTGAGGAACATCAACCGCAGATACGTCTCCATCGGCACACTCGGCCGGCCCATCTGGGCCGAGAAGAACGGCACGAACGGGACGAAGAACCGCTCGTCGTCCAGCCACGCATCGACCCGTTCCAGCTCCGCCGGCAGCCGCAGGCACACCTCCGGCAGCACCGACTCCCACAACGACGGCTGCACGTTCCGCGTCCGTAGCATGACCGCAATCCCTTGCGCGTCAACGACTTCCTGCCATCAGCCATTGTGGCAACCCGGCGTGTCCGGCACGGCCGGACACGCCGAAAACCATCGGTCTACTTTTTCAGGTCGAAGTAACTATGCTCAGCCGGCGAGCGGGCCGTTCGTGCCGGGTCCTGCCGACCGCGTGACGCTGACCATGCCGGTGTGAGTGAGGAAGCTGGTCAGGGGGTCGGGGCGGTACTGGATGCGCTTGAGTCGGTTCTTCACCACGGCTATCGGGCCATTTTGTCGACGACCTCATTGGCCGATAGCACCGCATGGGCAAGGAACTGGTAGTTGATGACGGCAGCCTGATAGCCGTCACCCCAGTCCGGATGCCGAGGGCCTGCGGTGGCGTCTCTGACGACAGCGACCTCAAAGCCCTGTTCGAGGAACTCGCGCAAATGCGATTCGACACACATGTTCGCTAGCATGCCGCCGAGGACGATTTTATTGATGCCCTGCTTGCGCAATTGCAGTACAAGGTCATTGTTTTGTGGTCCGAACACCTTGTGTGGACTGACGACGACCGTCTTGCCGTCCTCGATGTAGGGCTTAAAACGATCCAGCCAGTCCGCTCCAGAATTCACGAAACCGGTCAAGTCGAGTGGGCCGGGCCGGTCGAAGGTGCGCGTCTCGAGTTCCTCGGTCTCCAGCGGGCCGTTGAATTGCCAAGCATGGTCAGAGGGATAGAAGTAGTGGGGTGAGATGAACACCTTGTAGCCGTGCTGCTTCGCGGCCTTGAAGATACGCTCCATGTTTTCGACGGTCCCGTTCTCCGTCACGCTGGCCCCGACCGCCGCCCAGCTTGCGCCGTCTTCGCTCAGTACGTCGTTTTGAGGATCTGTGTACACAACTGCAGTGTCAGCCTGTCGGATCTCCATCGTTACCGCTCCGTGAATTCTGCGTGTCGGCGCCGGGCCGTAAAGCTTTTGTGGTTCGCGTAGCTCCAGGGCTCGGATACCCATTGCGGGTTGCCGTAACCACCCCGCGGGTCGCCGCCCCGGAAGGCCCTTGGCTTGGCGCATCGTACGGATGGCCCGGCAAAGCGGGTACGCCCGCACTACATCGACCACCACATGTACAGGTGCCGCAAGGGCCCTTTAACATGCCGAGCCAAATCGCGGAGACCTTCGACCGTTGAATCGAGCTCGTGCGGTCGCCCAGCGTTCCGCGACCACCCCAAGACGCTTCAACGCCCACGTCATGAGCTGCGCGCCGCCGAAAATCGCGGTCTGGTGGTGCGCCATAACGTCGCCGGCCGGGCGGCGCTGGTGCCAGGATCGGGGCATGAACCAGGAGCAACGGTCAAAGATCGCAAACGGCCGCGGTTTCCTCGCCGCACTGGACCAAAGTGGCGGCAGCACCCCGAAGGCGCTGGCGCAGTACGGGGTGCCGGAGTCGGGCTATGCGACCGAGGACGAGATGTTCGACCTCATGCACGAGTTCCGGTCGCGGATCATCACCGCGCCGCCCTTCAACGGCGACCGCATCCTCGGCGCGATCCTGTTCGAGCAGACCATGGACCGCGACCTGGCCGGCACGGCCGCCCCGCTGTACCTGTGGGAGCACAAGCAGGTCGTCCCGTTCGTCAAGGTGGACGAGGGACTCGCCGGCGAGAAGGACGGCGTGCGGCTGATGAAGCCCTTCACCAAACTGGACGACCTGCTGGCGCGGGCCACCGGCCGCCGCGTGTTCGGCACCAAGATGCGCTCGTTCATCGCCCGGGCCGATCCGGCCGGTGTCAGCGCGGTGCTCGATCAACAGTTCGGCTACGCCGAGCGGATCCTCGACCTCGACCTCATGCCGATCATCGAGCCTGAGGTCGACATCCACAGCGACGAGAAGCAGTCGGCCGAGGAGTTGCTGCGGCAGGGCATCCTCGACCACCTGTCCGCACTGCCGGACGGGCGGCAGGTGATGCTCAAGCTTTCCATTCCGACGCAGGACGACTTCTACGCCGAGTTGATCGAGCATCCGAAGGTCCTGCGGGTGGTCGCCCTGTCCGGCGGCTATTCCCAGCATGATGCCGACGTCAGGCTCGCTCGCAACCACGGCCTGATCGCCAGCTTCTCTCGAGCGCTGACCCAGGATCTGCGGCGCCAGGAAACCGACGAAGAGTTCAACCGGGCGCTCGACACCTCCATCGCAGGCATCTACCGCGCCTCGACCACGTGAAGGACCGGAATCAAACGGTGCTGGCCGTGCTGCTCGACGGCGCGGTACACCGGTCAAGCCTGCCTGACCTGGGAACGCTCAACGCAACGGACCCTCAGTCGCCCGCGCGTGGCACTCGGTCGAGGCGGTGCCGCACGGCAGCGACGGCGACGCCGACGATCCAGACGATGCCCAGCAGCCGGTACAGCGGCTCGAGCTTGACCACCGGCGGCCATGCGATAGACACGAGCGACACCGCGATCACCGGCCCGGCCCAGCGCCCGTAGTGGAACACCCAGCGCGTACGCGTACCACCGCGCAGGCCGGCCAGCGAGGCCGCGGTCACGAGCGCGGCGAGGCCGCCGAGGTGCAGGGCGCCGCCGCACAGCAGCGTGGCCTTGCCCAGCGCGGCCACGACGTCGGCGCTGGCCGACCCCGCCGCGGCGGCGAGGGCCAGTGACGTGAGCACGGACAGCAGGAGGAACCCGGCCGCGGCCCGGTTGCCCCAGACGGCCACCTGCCCGAGGCGGCCGGGCCGGTCCGGCCACATGGTGGCGTACAGTCCGCGCCCGAACAGGTACAGGGCGGCGGCGGCGAGCGCCTGCAGCGCGCTCTGCGCCAGCACGGTGCCTGGGTTGCCGCTGTAGAAGGCGCGCAGGTCCGCGACCGAGGCGCCGGGCAGGTACAGGGTTCTGCCGGTGGTCAGCGCGCTGCCGGCGGCGATGCTACCGACGAACGCGATCACGAACACCGGGCCGAACCAACCCCATTTCGTCATACTGCGATCGTGCTGGCCCGGCCGTTGTGTGCCGTCCGAGCGGGCGCGGCACTTCACATACGTCAGGGCGCGTACGCGGCGGCGGGCGGTACGCTCCACGCGGTACACCCGGATCCGGCGGCCGACGCAGCACGGTGGGTGCCGGTTCGGGCATGATCGGGTGATGCGGTCGATCCGGTGGTTCGTGCGGCGGGCGCCGGTTGCCGACCTCCTGCTGGCCGGGGCGCTCATGGTGCTCGGCGTCGCCGGCCTCGCGGCGCCATGGGCCGGGAACCACGACCGTAGCCCTGAAGTGGCGGGCGCCGTGCTCGTCGTCCTAGCGGCGCTGCCCCTCGCCGTCCGGCGCGCGTGGCCGCTGGCAAGTCTGCTCGTCATCGCGGGCTCGACCGCCGTGTACCTCGTGCGCGGGTATCCGTACGGCCTGATCCTCGCGGCGCTGGCGGTCGCGGTGTACACCGCCGCGTCCCGGCTGGTCATGCCCCGCGCACTGCTGGCCGGCGCGCTGGCGCTGGCGCCGCTGGCCGTGCACGGGCTGCTGCCGGGCGGCGGGAGCGTCCCGGGTGCGATTGCGTCGGCCGCGGCGTGGGTGGTCGTACCGTTCGCGGTGGGCTGGATCGTGCGCACCGCCCGCGAGTCGGCCGCGCGCGACCGGACACTGCAGGCGCAGCGGTTCGCGTACGAGGAACGGCTGCGTATCGCGCAGGAGGTGCACGACGTGGTGGGGCACGGCCTGGCGGCGATCACCATGCAGGCCGAGATCGCCCTGCACGTGCTGCCCAAGCAGCCGCAGCAGGCCGAGGCGGCGCTGACGGCGATCAGCCGCACCGGCAAGGAGGCGCTGGACGAGCTGCGCGCCACGCTCGCGGTCGTGCGTTCCGGCGAGGCCGGCGGCGAACGGGCGCCGCAGCCGGAGCTGGCTCGCTTGGACGAGTTCGTGGGCCGGATGGCAGGCGCGGGCCTCGCGGTGACCGTCGAGGTGACCGGGGCGCCGCGCCGGCTGCCGGCCGCGGTCGACCTGGCGGCGTACCGGATCGTCCAGGAGGCGCTCACCAACGTGCTGCGCCACGCGGGCAGCCCGACCGCCGCAGTCCGCCTCGACCACCGGCCGGACCGGCTGCTGGTCGAAGTGACCGACGAGGGGCGCGGCGCTCCATCGGCCGCCGAGCGGCCCGGCCACGGCATCCCCGGCATGCGGGAACGGGCCGTCGCGCTCGGCGGTGACCTCACCGCGGGGCCGCGACCGGGCGGCGGGTTCCAGGTGTGCGCCCGGCTGCCCGTGCCGGAGCCGTCGTCATGATCCGGGCGCTCCTTGCCGACGACCAGGATCTCGTCCGGTTCGGCCTGCGGGTGCTGCTGGACAACGAGGACGATATGCAGGTCGCCGGGGAGGCCGCCGACGGGCTGCGGACGGTCGAGCTGGCCCGGCACCTGCGGCCGGACGTCGTGCTGATGGACGTGCGCATGCCGGGCATCGACGGCATCGAGGCGACCCGGCGGATCATGGCCGATCCGGACCTGTCGGCGACGCGGGTCATCGTGCTCACGACGTTCGAGGTGGACGAGTACATCTTCGCGGCGCTGCACGCGGGGGCCAGCGGGTTCCTCATGAAGGACACCAAGCCCGCGCAACTGCTGGACGCCGTGCGCCGGGTCGCGGCCGGGGACGCGTTACTGTCGCCATCGGTGACCCGCCGCGTGATCCGCGAGTTCGTGGCCGGGCGCGGGCGTCCGCGCCGTCCACATCCGTCGCTCACCGCCCTCACCGACCGGGAACGCGAGGTGCTCATCCTGGTCGCCGAGGGCCTGAGCAACGACGAAATCGCCAGCCGCCTCGTCATCAGCCCAGCCACTGCGCGTACCCACGTCAGCCGCATCATCAGTAAGCTGTCCGCCCGCGATCGGGCGCAGCTGGTGGTCATCGCCTACCAGTCCGGCCTGCTCGACTGACAGAGTGTTGTGTAACCGGATGAATTCGGGCAAATGCGGACGGACGGCCACTTGAACAGGCGAGCAACCTAGTACAGGCAACGGCACATGCGCTGCGAATTGCGGCTACTGAGCAGGCAGGTGGACGTCGTCTCCGTGTCCGTCGTGAATGACCTGTAGGGGCTTGCCTGACGTACTCGGCCGGGACATGGCGCAGGTGACGTACGTGCTCCGTGCTCACTTTGCGACCGCGCGACCAGTCGGTCCTGACGGAATGGGCGTTCCCTGCGCGGGTTCAGGAGCGCAGACTCGACACGTCCAGGAGTGGCGTTGCCGAGATCGACTCCGTGCAGTTTAGTTGGGATGGCATGCGTGAGGCGTACCGCGGCGCAGTCCGGAATCACCGAAGACACTTGGGCCACCGCCAAGCATCAGGTCCGCAGCGCCATACGTCACGCGGCGTACGAACGGCGGATGACCTGGCACGCGGAGATCGCCAACCAGGTCGACATCATCAGACTCGACCCGGAATCGTCGCTGATGAGCGACCTCCTCGCAGCGGTGTTCGAGGACGAGTACGCCACCGGCGGCCCGGCGCTGACGTCCATCGTCACGGTCAAGTACGGCGACCGGGAGCCTAGTTCGGCGTTCTTCACAGAGGCACGCAACCTCGGGTACCGGTTCACGGAACCGCTCACGTTCTGGGCCGAGGAGGTCCGCAAGGTCTTCGCCGAGCATGGGCGGCCCGATCGTCGCGGATGACGTTGCCCGGATCATCCACGGTTCGCCGCGACCGCCGAGCTGGGCGAGCAGGTGCTCGTGGTCGATGCTGCGAAGCCCGGGCGGGGCGTCGTGGCCGAGTGCGTAGTGTCCGCGGCGTAGGCTCTGCATGGAGGCGTGTCCGGTGATGATCACCTGTGCTGTCTTGGCATAGCGCTCGACGTGATGCCACGCCGACGGGACCAGCTCGTCGAGCACCACTGGACCCGACGATCTCGACCTGGTTCTGCTCGCCGTACACCTGCACCGGGGCCGGCGGTGTGCGATGGGTGACGTCTCCCATCAGCCGCCCACCCATGACATTTGTCCCGCCGATCGCACGACGAACGGGCCGATGATGACTGGATTCCGGATGCGAAGGTGAAAGGCGTGACTATGACGGCAGATGTGGTGCGGCTACGGCCTCCCATGCACCGGGTCAGCCCCCGCGCCTTGTGGTACTGGGCGGCCAAGGCCGCGGTGCTGTGGGTCGTGCTGCTCGTACCCCAGGTGATCTGGTGGTTTGCCGACAGCGACGGCGCGAGGCTCCCCCACCTGATCGTAGGTGTGGCGTGGCTCGTGCTGGCCGCCGCGCACCTGGCGGTGATGCCGCAGTGGCGCTACCGGGTGCACCGCTGGGAAGCCACCGACACCGCGGTGTACACCCAGACCGGCTGGCTCAGCCAGGAACGGCGGATCGCCCCGATCTCCCGGGTGCAGACCGTGGACAGCGAACGCGGGCCGATCGAGCAGCTGTTCAAGCTGGCGAACGTCACCGTGACCACCGCGTCGGCGGCCGGCCCCATCAAGATCGACGGCTTGGCTGCGAAGGATGCCGACCAGCTGGTCGCCGATCTGACCGCCCGGGTCGGTCAGACCATCGGGGACGCGACGTGACCACCGCGCTCGGCCCTGCCGAGGAGGCGGTGGTCGACGCCGGTGACGGCTGGCGTCGGCTGAGCCCCCGGATGCTGGCGGTACACCCGGTGATGGAGCTGCGGCGGCTGATCTTCCCGCTGGTCGCGGTGCTGATCGGGTTGCGCAACAACGACGGCGGCGACGGTGGTTGGTGGGCGCTGGGCATAGGCGGCATCGGCATCGCGCTCGGTTTCCTGCGCTACTTCACCACCTCGTTCCGGATCACCCCGGTCTATGTGCAGGTGCGCCGGGGCCTGTTCCGCCGCCGGACGCTGACCGTGCCGCGGGACAGGATCCGCACCGTGGACGTCACGTCGAACGTGCTGCACCGGATCTTCGGCTTGGCCCGGGTCACCGTCGGCACCGGCCAGACCGACAAGAAGAACGACGGCGTGAAGCTTGACGGGCTGAGCGCCGCCGCCGCCGAGAACCTGCACCGCGAGCTGCTGCATCGCCCGGCGGTCGAGCCGATCCCGGGCGTCGATTCGCCGACGCGGTCACAGCCCGCCGAAGCCGCGTCCGAGACCTTGCTGGCGGCTCTGGACCCGGCCTGGATCAGGTACGGCCCGTTCACGTTGTCCGGCTTGGTCACGATCGGTGTGCTGTTCGGTATCGGCTCCCGCCTGGTGAACGAGAGCCACATCGACCTCGCGAAGATCAGCTTCGTCCACGACTCGATCGACTACCTGCGGGACAGGCCGCTGCCGGTGGCGATCCTCCTGGTGGCCGCCGCAGTGGTCGTGTTCACCGCGATCGCGTCGACCGTCGGATACGTTCTGACGTTCTGGAACTTCCGGCTGAGCCGGCACAGCAGTGGCACGCTGCACGTGCGGCGTGGCCTGCTCACCACCCGCAACACCACCATCGAGGAACGCCGGCTACGCGGTGTGGAACTGAGCGAACCGCTGCTGCTGCGGGCGGTGCGCGGCGCCCGGGTCCTGGCTATCGCCACCGGCCTGCGGGTCGGCCGGGGCGCCGACCGCGGCGGTTCGGTCCTGCTGCCACCCGCGCCCCGCGCCGTCGCGGCGGACGTGGCCGGCACGGTCATCGGCGACGCGGGCCCGCTGGCCGTGGCTCTGACCCGGCACGGCCCCCGAGCCGGCCTGCGCAGGTTCACCCGCGCCGTCACAGTCAGCACTATTCTGATTCTGATCGTGCTGGCGTTCGTGCTCCTCGCCAGTGCCCCGTGGTGGGCGTTCTGGACGGCGCTGACGCTGCTGCCCATCGGCGCGCTCCTGGCCTTGGACCGGGCCGGGTCCCTGGGCCACGCACTCACCGCCGACTGGCTGGTCAGCCGGCACGGCAGCCTGGTACGACGCCGCTACGAACTGCGCACCGACGCAGTGATCGGCTGGAACATGACCACCTCCCTGTTCCAGCGCCGGGTAGGCCTGACCACTCTGGTCGCCACCACGGCCGGCGGCCGGCAGCGGTACTCCATCCTCGACGTCCCCGACGCCGAGGCGATCCGGGTGGCCCGCACCGCCGTCCCTGGCCTGCTGGAACAGTTCCTCGCCGACTGACCGAGTCGGCGACGAGCGCCTCCTGCTCCGGGTCGGCACCCGACTCCAGGCTCACCACCGGGTCGGGCACGTGGACCTCGCGCCAGGCCTGGCGGGTGCGCAGCATGTTCTGCGCACCCGCCCGACCACCGAAGTGAGCCACCCGCCCAGGTTCTCGATCTCGCCGCTGTTCGTCCGGCTGAGCCGCAGCCAGGTCTCCTGCGCCGCGTCGTCGGCCTCGGTGAGCGAGCCGAGCATGCGGTACGCCACCGGGCGCAGCTGGCCTGGCTGCTCCTCGAAACGCCGCGCCAGCCAGTCGTCGCTCGCCTGGTAGCTCGCTTCCGCGTTCATCTGTCACGTTCCTCCGTCGTGCCCGGTCATCTCACTGACCGATGAACGTCGGCTCATGTGACAAGGTTCAGCGCTTGCAGGTCCAGACCACCGGCACCGGCTGGACGTCGACGTTACCGTTCAGCGTGGACATCTGGCCGGCGATCGTCGTGCCGTCGTCGCTCAGCGTGTAGGCGTGCGCGTGCGGCTCCTGCTGGAAGCCCGGCAGCGCCGGCAACTGCACCGTCTCATCGCCGGCGACCAGCGCGGTGATTTCGACCATCCAGCCCTGCGCGTTGACGGACTCGAACACGCCGTCGCGGCTGTCGACCGCGCCGGTGCGCAGGTTCCAGCGGGGCCCGCTGATGGTCCGCTGCTTGCCGCGGTCGTACGCCGCCCAGCCCGACACCCAGCCATCGCGGATCGCCATCGCCGTGAAGTCGTCGGCCGGCCCGCCGTGCGCGGCGGGCACCGGCAGCCGCTGGAAGGACCCGTCCGGCTGCCACGCGGCGGCGACGCGCACACCACCCTGCTGCTTCGACACCTCGCCGACGACCGTGCCGTCCTCGTCGATCGCCGTCGCCTGGCCGGACCACTCGGGGCCGGGCAGGGCGAGCATCGTCGGCTGCTCCCCCGGCGACCGCCAGATCGCCGGCTTCTTGCCCACCGCTCCGGCGATGACCCGCCGCTCGTTGATGCCGTTCGCGACCGCCTCGCCGCCGGCCAGCCGGGTGTACTTCCCGTCGGCGTAGTACCACGCGGCGGTCTTGTCGCCCATGAAGCTGACGCCCACGGCCGCGCCCGTCGACGTGATGTCGCGCAGCGTCGGGTCGTCGCCCGGCATCGGGGCCTGGTGCACCTGGCCGTCCACCCAGATCACGGTCGACGGCTTAGTGCCCTGGTAGCTACGCCCGACGATGTACCGGCCGGTCGGGTCCGCGCCGCTCACGATCGCCTTCGGGCCCTGACCCGACGGCGTGCCCAGTTGACGTACCGAACAAACGATCTTGGCTTGTCCGGAAGCCTGCGCCGTCGCCGGAGCCACCGCGGGCACGCTGCCGTGCCGGTCGACGCCGACGACGGCGGTCCATCCTACGGCCAGGATCGTGACCGCCACCGCGGCGGCGCCGGCCGACCCGGCCAGCCACACTCGGCGACGGTGGCGCTCGCCGTCTGCCACCGCCCGCATGATGTCCACTGTGGATGGACCGGGCTCGCCGTCCATCGACCGGAAAACCGTTTCCCCGTACCGCTCGTCGGTATCCATCGTCAGCCTTCCTTCCGCGCGTGTTGTCTACGGTCGAGCTGGTCTGCGCCGCCGAGCAGCCGTCGCAGCGTGGCGAGTCCGCGTGAGCTCTGGCTCTTCACCGTTCCCGGCGAGCAGTCGAGCGCCATGGCGACGTCCTCCACCGGCATGTCACACAGGAACCGCAGGATCAGCACCGCCTGCTGCCTGCCCGGTACCTTCGCGAGCGCGGCCCGCACGGCCACCGCGTCGGCGACCCGGTCGTCCAGCGCCGCCCACGGGTCGGCCCGGTCGGGCGTCTGCGCCACCAGACCGACGCGTGCCCACGGACGCCGCTTCTCGTCGACGAAGGCGCGGACCAGCATCGTCCGCACGTACTTGTCCAGGTGCTCGATATCGCTGACTCGCCGCCAACGGATGTACAGCTTGGTGATCGTCTGCTGCACAAGATCGTCGGCGTGGTGGTCGTTGCCGCACAAGACGTACGCCAACTTCCGTAACGCCGGAAGCCGGCCGGTCACATACTCGGTGTACTGCTGCTGCACTTCCGCGCGCATTCCGCGTTCCCTTCCGCCCTGCGTCCCGACTCAAACGGCCGCACCCCGCCGGGAGGTTGCACGCTTTTCTCCGGGACTTTGCACGGCTTCGCCTTTGCGCACCCTGGTACTACGTGCGACGACGATCCGGGTGGCGTAATAGCAGGCGTGTAACGATGTCCACCAACCTGTTCTCGCTCGGCCGCTTCGGCGACCCCGCTGTGCTGATCCTCAGCAGCCCGCCGACGGCGACAAGCACGGCCGGGCGTTGATCAAGTGCATCGAGTCCTTCGCCGGAATCTCGCTCGGGCCGGGCACGCTTTACGGCGCGCTGAGCCGGCTGGAGGAGCGCAAACTGATCACGGCCCTGCCGGCCGACGACCGCCGCTGCCCTTACCGGATCACCCCGGCCGGCGCCGAGACGCTGCGGCGTACCTTGCCCACGCGTGCGGTGGCCAAGACCGGCCTGCGGCGGCTGGCGCAGGCATGAGAACTTCTGAGAACGACGGCCACGCAGGATAACGCCGGGATTCAGCCGACTACAGCGTGTAGCAGCCTTGCGTGCGTACCGTCGTCGACACCGGCCAGCAGCTCACCGCCGCGCAGCGCGACCGCGAGCGCTGCTGGCCGCAGGACGGTTCGGCCGACGCGGGTATCGGCCGCCAGCCCTTCTCGTCGGTGGTCAGCCAGAGGCGGTAGCTGGTCGCATCACAGACGGCCGTAACCCGCGCGGCCGTCACTGACCGCCATGCCCGTACGCTCGCTGAAACCGCTCCAGACCCGACGCTGGAACGACCGGATCAGCCGACGGAGCGGTTCGGCGTCAGTCGCGCTCCTCCACCCGGACAGGCAGTTCGTTCAACAGCGTGAACTCGAATTCGGTCTGCGTGGTGTCGGGTGCATCATCGGGCGACACGAGATACGACTCGACACGGAAGCCCAGGTTGAGCACGTCAGCGGCGCGGATGTGTTCAATGAGCTCTTCGGCAGCCGAAAGGTAGACGGTGTAGATGGTCGACGTCTCACCGTTCGGCTCGCCCGAGGTCTCGTAGGACGCTTCGGCACTGCTCTCATTCGGGGTCTCAGCTGCAAAGTCAACGGTCACGAGCCGCGAGCTTACGGCAGCTCGCTCCGGCCCGCGAGAAATCTGAAGTTCGACCGCGCGCGGCGCGCGCTCATCGGCAGGACAGCAAGCCTCAGCCTCGCCGGCGCGCCCTCACTCGCCGTGACGGCCGCGGTCCCGTCGGCGCGCAGCACCCGCGGCAGATGAGCGCAGCTGATCAAGCGGTCGAGCCGACAATGTGTGCTGGCCATGGCCACCGTCCTCAATTCGGCAGGACCGGAAGCCGTCGACCTTGCTGAGCTCGTCACCCGCTGTGACGGCCATTCGCCCGCTGACGCGCACCAACGGCGGCTTGAGCGGGGGATCTTTCATTCGCGGCGAATGCGCCCTGCTGGCGGTGGCGTTGATGTCGCATGATGATCGCGTGGGGAAGCACGGCTGGTCGGAGGGCAGGATCGACATCGCCACCATGTGGTTCCTCCGCGGGCTGGGAGGTCTGCTGCTCGGTTCGCTCGTTGTGGTGGTAGTTGCCGGCCTCGTCCCGTACGAACTCGACGGCATCCACGCCTCGTACTCCGGCATCCGAGGTCAGGTGGAGAACATCCAATGCGCAGACCGCAACGAATGCCATGCGGACTTCATCGGTGATGATGGCACCCGCATCACGGACGTGCGGCTCAACGGTCTCAGCAAGTCGCGAACGAGCTACAGCCGAGCGCGGGTGAGCTCGGCCCAGGCTACGGCAGCATGGCCCGACAGTCGCTTCAACGGCGTCGGCCTCGTGGTGCTCGCACTGGTCCTGACGGCGGCCGGCTGCTTGGCCGTTTTCGGACGGAACTCGAACTCCACCACGAGCCGTCACCGACGCCTCAGCGGAACCTGATCCGGATACCGTCTCCGAAGCGCACGCTTATCGGCTGCGGACGTCTCCGACCTGCTGCGAGCGCACGAACGGCGGCATGTTTGCGCATCCGATCAAGTCGTCGTGATGGTCGCCTTCATGGGCGGACCACGGAAGATGTGTACGGCTGCGCGGCTGTCATGTGGTGGCCACGCCGAACATCGAGGTGTCGACGATGATGTCGGCGCGGTTGCGGGTGTCGTCGGCGGCGAAGAAGGTGTCCTCTTCACGCATCCACCGCTGCCACAGTGCTGCCTTGCCGGGGAAGGCCGTGTCTCTTGCCATCCCACGGGCCAGTCGCAGCTCCGCGGGCGCCTCCACCCAGACGGCGTAGGCGAGGCGGCCTATCGTCTCGCTGCGGGTGCACGTGACGCCCTCCAGGACGATCGTGGGGAGCCACGGCTGGGTCTTCCACGCGCCCAGCGAGGATCCGTACCAGTCGTTCCAGTCCCTGGCCTGGTAAACGGCGTCTCGACCGGCTAGCAGTGGGGTGAGCACCTGAGCATCGAAGCGTGGCCACCAGTCTGCGAAGCAATCCCACGATACGAAGTCGTCGATCTCGATAATCGGAGCGGCGAGCAGTTTCGAAATCTGAGCTGCAAGGAAACTCTTGCCGGATCCGCTGGGGCCGTCGACGCCGACGATCCGAATACCGTTCACCGGGTCCCGCCGGGCAATGTCGGCGGCGATCGTCTGCGCCACATCGATAGCCATGTGTGAGCCTTTCCGTACGCCGACCGACGGATCACCGTAGCCGACCGGACCAACGCGCTGGCCGACAGGCGCACTCTTCGCGGCACGCGCGCGCCGACCCGCAGATCAGGCCGCGATAGTGGCGTACGGAGCGTGACGATCGCGGGTGAGCCGCAGCGCACGATCGGCGGCAAAGTAGTGCGGGTCGGACGGGGGTTCGATCCGGCATTGGCATTCAGCCGATGGGCACGGCGGCGTCGAAGGTCGCCACGGGCTCCCAGACCGAGTCCTCACCGACGCCGAGGATGGCCAGTGTGAGGTCGTGGTCCGGGTAATGACGCAGCAGGCCGCTGGTCCCGACGTTGACGCCATCCTTCTCGCAGCTGCGGATGCGGCCATCGGCGGTGAGCTTGAACGCGAAGCCGTAGCCGGTCATCCGGGTCAGGCCAGGCTTTCGGGTATGTACCTCGTGGGGTGCCAGCATGGCCCTGGTGAGTTCCGGCCCGAGAAGCTGGCCGGCCGCCAGGGCGCGATGGAAGGCGAGGAGATCTCCGACCGTCGCGTGCGCGCCGCCGGCCGGATCGCCGATCGGCGGATAGGAGTAGATGTTGCGCCGCCAGCCGATGATCCGTTGGTCCGCGCTCAGGATCGGTTCGACGCCCTCGGCCACGTCGGGCTCGACCACGTCCATCCGGAAGAAGCCGGATCGCGTCATGCCCGCCGGTCCGAACACGTTCGCGCATACGTAGTCCCGGTACGGCGCCTGGGTGGCTCGCTCGATCATCAGCCCAAGGAGCAGGTAGCCGCCGTTGCAGTACCGGCAGCCCTGTCCCGGCGGAAAGTTCGGCGGTTTGGTCACGAAGTGGGGGAGCTGGTCAGCGGTCTCGGTGAACGAGTAGCTCGGCTCGGCCACGAACAGGTCCTCGTAGCGCTCACCGGCCTCCTCGTCGGCGTCATCGGCGATTCCGGACGTGTGGGTGAGCAGATGGTACGGGGTAACCGCGGGTGAGATGGTTGTCCCCGCGAGTTCGAGATAGTCCACGGCCGAGGTGCCGAGATCGAACTCGCCGCGTTCCACGAGTTGGAGGGTGGCCACCGCGGTGAACAGCTTCGTTATCGATGCGGTGTCAAATCGGGTGTCGAGCCGGCACGGCGCCTGCCACGCCCGGTTGGCGTACCCGTAGGCCGCGGCGAAGATCTGTTCGCCGCGGCTGGTCGCCGTCACAGCGCCGGAGAAACGATCGTCCGCCGCCAGTCGGGCCAGCCTCGCCTGGAAGGCCGCGAGGTCGGGTGGGGCCGTCATCACTCGCTCGTTTCTGTCGAGAGGCCGTCGGGGTCACCATGCGCCGTCAGGATGCCGGTCGGCCGACGACATCGGCCACCCGATTTCCCTGTGACACATGGTGGGACTGTCGGGTCCGTCCAGTCGCAGCCTGTGGATGCACGCTCATCGGCAGTTCAGTGCATCGGCCGATGCCTGACACTCGTCACGCGGCGTGACCGAGTTCGCCGACCTTGCGCTCGCGGTCGGGCGGCACGTCCCGACACGTGATCTCTGGGCCGCCTGATGGTGATTCCTAGGGTTCTCGGCTGTCGTCGGTGAGGTGCTCGGCGATGAAGGTTCGCCAACGGGTGATCGCCGCGGGCGTGGTGTGCGTGTGGGGGCCGGCGTCGGTGACGAGGTGCTTGGTCTGGGATCCGATCAGGCCGAACAGTTCCAGTTGGCCGTCCCGGGGAAAGATCTGGTCGTCATGCTGGACGTGGAGCAGCAGCGGGGCGGTAATGCGGGCCGCGTCTCTGGCGACCCGTTCCGGCACCGCCATGCCGGGGTGCATGGCGCTGCACTGCCGGAGACCGAACTTCCCGAGGACCAGGCAACGGAACCGGTCGTTCATCTCGGCCGCCAGCGCCAGGCCGAACCGCGCCCCCATGGACATCCCAAGATAGGCGAGCCGGTCGGAGTCGACCCGACCGGAGATAACGGCGGCGTCGATGGCGGCCTGCCAATCCTCGATCATCCGGTCGAGGATCACCTCGATCCCGACCTCGGCGATTCGGGCCTGATACTGCTCGGCCTGCAGCGGGACCGGGACCCGCTCGCCGTGGTAAGGACCATCGATGGCGACCGCAGCGAAGCCGGCGTGCTTGATGAACCAGCGGGCATGCTCGACGACACGGACGCTTCGCTTGTGTCCGCTGCCGCCGTGGCCCAACAACACCAGCGGTACCGCAGCGGATCCCGACGGCGGCAGCCACAGCACGCCCGGAACGCGGCGGCCCGGCCGCGTGATGCGAAATGATCGCTCGATGACGCCGTCGATCACCTGGTCGTCAAGCCACTCGATGTCCGGGTGCACGACACCATCCAACCAGTCGGTCGACGGCTCCACTTTCCGTCGCCGCACAGCAGATCACCGTAGGTGACCACGGCCGGACATCGTTGCGGGCAACTCGCGGCCAGATGAGGAAGTGCCACTGATGCTGGCTCGCCACTTGCGGTAACGCCCCCGAACCCGACTTGCGGCAGACATCCCAGGATTCAAATTGTCAAGCGGCTGCTGTGTTGAGGTGGGCCCCGGCCGTGTTTTCGTCGTAGGCGGTGCGGGTCTTGAGACAGCCGTGGAGAATGCCGACGAGGCGGTTGCCCAGCTGGCGCAGCGCTGCGTGGTGGCCGATCTTCCGAGCTCTCATCGCGTCGTAGTAGGCGCGGGCGCCGGGCGAGCCGCGCAGGGCGCCGAGGGCCCATTGGTGCACGGCGTCGGCGAGGCGGTCGTTGTGGAGGTGGCGGGCCAGCACGGCTGTCTTCGTGCCGGAGGCCCGGGTGATCGGTGAGGTGCCGGCGTAGTTCTTGCGCGCCTTGGCGTCGGCATAACGCTTGGGGTCGTCGCCGAACTCGGCCAGCACCCGAGCACCGAGGACCACACCGAGGCCGGGCAGGCTGGTGTAGAGCCGCTTCCAGCGATAGGCGTCGTTACATGGAATGGTGCGGAGGTCGGCTGTGCGGTGGTTTCGGGCCACACGTTCGGGTGGCGGGTGGTGGGGTGGTGTGCGGCTGTGGACCCGGCCACCGGCCGGCAGACTCACCACCTCGATTCCGGCCACCTCGGCGGAGTCGGGCCGGTGGTGGTCGCGCCGGACGGAACGTGGCTGGCCACCACCGGCTACGGCGACGAGGATCAGCCGCGGAAGTCTGGCAACACCGCGAGGTCGGCCAGCTCCTGGTCGGTGAAGACCGGCTGGGTCAGCATGCCGAAGCCGGGCTGCTGGGCGCCGGGCCCCTGCTCCACGGACACCGCCCGGTCGTCGGCCACCCAGGTCGCTTGGACCTCACGCGGCACCTTGCCGCTGCCGCCCCGCCAGGACACCGCGACGGGGGTACCGGTGACCGCGGTCAGTACCGTACAACCGTCGTACGAGCCGGCGGCCTGGTAGGCGGCGGCGCACGGATCGTTGGTGCCGGGCGGGCCATAGTCGGTGAACGACAAGACCCGCACCATACCGGCCTTGCCGTCGCGGTAGACCTCGGTACTGATCGAGTAGCGCCAGCCAGTCTGCTGCCAGCCCTCCACAAGTGCGTAACGGATGAGCGGGTAGCCCGGCGCCGGAGTGGCGCCCGCCGCCGGAACGGTGTATCCGGCCGGTATCGCCGCAATAAGCGCGGCCAGCATCTGGTCGGCGCGCTGCTGTTGAGCGTCCGGGATCTTCGACACCGCACGACCGGTGGGCGACTTGGCCACCCCCGGGCTGCGTGCGCTGGAGGTGCCTGGCGCGCTGGGCGTGCCTGGCGCGCTGACGGTGCCTGACGCGCCAGGTACCGGTACCACCTGGATCGTGGCCGCCACCGCGGCGACCGCGGCCAGCGTGACTCCGCCGGCCCACCACCGGCGCCGGTGGTTTCTGGCCCGCCGCCCGGCCGCCACCATCTCCTCCCGGCTCGCCGGCCGCGGCCCGGCCTCGCCGAGCACCCGCACGAGCAGGTCCCGCACGTCGTTGTCGTGCATCGTCACTCCTTACCTGTGGAAGCGGTGTCGGGCACGCCGAGGCGGCGGCGCAAGGTTTCTAGCCCGCGGGCGGCCTGGCTCTTGACCGTGCCGGCCGAGATCCCGAGCAGCTCCGCGGTCTCCTCGACCGACAGGTCCTCCCAGAACCGCAGCACCAGTACGGCGCGCTGGCGCGTGGGAACGGCCGCCAGGGCGCGGCGCAGGATCAGGCGGTCGTCGACCCGGTCGGTCCCGGCCGGAGCACCCGGGTCGAGGTCGACAAACTCGGCCGTCGGCCGCTCCCGGCGCCACGGCCTGCGGCGCTCGTCGAGGAAGACCCGCACGAGGGTGCGCCGCACGTAGCGGTCGACCGGCTCCTTGCGTTGGATCCGGGGCCACGCCAGATAGAGCTTAGTGAATGCAGTCTGGGTGAGGTCGTGCGCCAAGTGCCAGTCGCCGCACAACAGGTAGGCGGTCGCCCGGACCGCCGCGCCTCGGGCGGCGTAGTAGTCGCCGAACTCCTGATCGCGGCTCGTGCCCGATCCCATGTGACCTCCCTCGTCCCTGACGCCAATACTCACGTAGGCAACGGGCCGGCGGGTTGCACCGGATTTCGAGGCGATCGTGGGCCGGTCCTCGTCGCGGATGAAGGCCACCATGTCGCCCACCACCTCCGAGTCCTTCACGATCCGCCGGTGCCCGAACCCCTTGGCGGGTCGCAAGCGCGCCGGTCCACGTGTCGGCGAGCGCAACGCGTAAGGATCTCGGCGTCCTGCCCGTCACGAACGACCACTGCCGGGATCTTCACAGGCGACGAAATCGCCGTAATGCGTCTAACAAGACGGTCGAATCCTCACATCACCAAGGTGGTCCATGATCACGTTCACACTCATCGGCAGGACCGGAAGCCGTCGACCTTTGCTGAGCTCGTTACCCGCTGTGACGGCCATTCGCCCACCGCCGCGCACCAACGGCGGCAGAAGCGGATGCCGCTGGGACACCTTCGGCGCGTGGGACCATTTGTTGATGGTCATGGAGCCGGTGCCCAGCTACGAGGACTTGATCTGGTTGTTCGAGGCCGAGCCGGTCTACCGGTACGCCGAGGACGAGCGCGCGACGGGCTATGAGCTCGACTGGCGGGAACTGTGGCCATATACGTCGGTCACGTTCAGGACCACGCGGGGTGGCCATGACATCGAGATGGACATCGAGCCGGGGTACGAGCTCGTCCGGCTGCGGCTGCATGCCGCATCCGGCGCCGAGCTACTCGACCTCGATCTTCGGGGCGTGCGCAGCGTCGGGGTCGAGCGCATCCATGGCCGCGAGCTGCTACGTGTGGACTTTCCGGATAACTCGCCAGCCTCGACGCTGTGGTTACGGATGAAGCCGGACGTGACCGTCGTCTGGTCCTACAACTCTTTGAACTGACCTTGCACGCGCGGATCGCGGTATGAGCGGACGCTGAGTGTGCTTGATTCGCAGGCTTCGATCAATCGGTTCCACGTCCTCCGCAAAAGGTGACCTTCAAGGTCAGCGAGATGCGGTGGCGGGGCCGTTTGTCAACGGTACAAGCCCTGGCGTCCCCGGCACCCACACCAGCCGGCCCTCCCGGCGACCAGAGCTGCTCGACAGCTTGACACCACCACACGCGCCCGGCCATGCTCACCGCGTATTCAGGCGGTCCCTAGGCCGTGGCAACACCCCGGTGCTATCACCGGCCAGGGGTATTCCGCGCGACACCCCCAACTGGAGTTCATCCGTGCCCTGGCGCCGCACAGCCGTACTCGGGTTGACCGTCCTGATACTGACGCTTGGTGGCAGTAACAGCCCGCCCTCGCATCCGACCGCGCCGGTCAGTCCGGTGCTGCTGGCGGTGCGGCATCCCGCGCCGACAACACCTCCGACGACGCCGAGCCCCGCCCCCTCGGCTTCCGTCCCTGCACCTGCCGTCACTGCCGGCACCGGCCCGGCCGGATCGCTGCGCACCACTGGGTCAGCCGCGGTCGCGTTGACCTTCGACGACGGCCCATGGGACGACACCCCCGCGGTGCTGGACCTGCTGGCCCAGTACCACATCAAGGCGACGTTCTGCATGATCGGCAGGCAGGTCGCGGCGCACGCCGCGCTGGTACGGCGGATGGTGGCCGAGGGACACACGCTGTGCAACCACACGTGGAGCCACGACGAGATGCTGCGTACCCGCCCCGCCGATCGGATCAACGCTGAGCTGCAACGCACCAACGACGCGATCCACGCGGTCGTACCCGGCGCGGCAATCGGCTATTTCCGTGCCCCCGGAGGCAACTTCTCGCCGCAGCTCGTGAGCACCGCGGCCGGCATGGGGATGACCTCGATTTACTGGAGCGTCGATCCGCAGGACTGGCGCGGCCCCGGGGTTCAGTCGATCATCACCAACGTGCTGACAAACACCCGGCCAGGCTCAATCGTGCTCCTGCATGACGGCGCCGGGCCACAGACTGTCACCGCGTTACGAACGATCCTGCCCAACCTGGCCAGTCGGTACACACTGACCGCCCTCCCGGACCCCGATTCCCATGGCAACGCCTGACGGTGCGCCGTCCGGCGGCCAGCGCGAAGCTGTGGAACCACGGCCCGCTTCCGCGCTTCGCGCGAGCCAGGGCAGGCAGGACCGGGCAACCTGTTGATATTGGGCACTCGCTGCGGCATGGAGCACGAGGGTCGAGAGGTACTCAGCCTCCCGGCAAGCCGGTGTCGGTGCCCGAGTCCCTGTTGGTGTCGGCTGGGCCCTTCCAGCGGTACAAGTGCTCGGGCCGGCCGTTGGTCCCGTAGCGCAGGCTCACGGTCGCGGCGCCCTCCTGTTCGAGCGCGGCGAGGTAGCGCTGTGCGGTGGCGCGTGCGATGCCGAGTTCCGCCGCGATCTCGGCGGCGGTGCGTGCTGTCCGTGGCAGGGCGGCGAGCCGTTCTGCCACGAGCCGTGCAGTGACGCCCGACTGGCCTTTGGGCGCGGTTGGGCGGTCGCCGGCGCGCAGCTGGCGCACGGCACGATCGATGTCTTCCTGGCTGAGCTGGCTGCCGGCCGCCGTGGCGAGCGCGGTGCGATAGCGGCTGTACGCGGTGAGGCGATCCACGAACTGCTCCGCTGTGAAGGGCTTCAGAAGGTAGTTGAGCGCTCCGTGCGCGAGGGCTGCGCGCACCGCGGCTGCATCGGATGCTGCCGTGAGCATGATCGTGTCCACGTCGGTCTCGGCGAGTACCGCGAGTCCCGAGTCGTCGGGCAGGTAGGTGTCGAGCAGCATCAGGTCGGGCTGCTCGTCGGTGAGCATCCGGCGCGCGTCGGCCGCGGTCAGGGCGGTCCCGACGACCTGGAAGCCGGGTATGCGGCGGGTGAAGGCGACGTGGACCTTGGCGACCCGGAAGTCGTCCTCCACGACCAGTACGCGGATCATTTGTCGGCCCCCGCCGCGGCGACGGCCAGCACGGCGGGCAGGCGTGCGGCGAAGACGGCGCCGTGGCCGTCGCCGCCGGGCTGAGCCAGCCACACCTCGCCGCCGAGACTGCGAGCCGCCTGCTGGGAGAGGGCCAGGCCGAGCCCTCGGCTGTCGCCGGCTCGGGTTGAGACGCCCTGCACGAAGAGGCGGTCCACCAACGACGCGGCGACACCGTCGCCGGTGTCCGCCACACTCAGGTACAGCGTGTCCCGTTCCGCGGCGAGCACGATCTCCACCGACGCGGGCCGCGCCGCCCCGAGCCGGGCGGCGTCGATCGCGTTGTCCAGCAGGTTTCCCACGATGGTGATCACGTCGACCGGGGCGGTCACGCGTGCGTCCACCCAGCTCTCCTCACCGATGTCCAAGCGGACACCTTTCTCCGTGGCGATGGCCATCTTCGCCGCCAGGAACGCCCGCAGGTACGGGTCGCGGATGGCGTCGTGGTCGGTATCGGTCGCGGCGGCTGACGGAGCCGACAACATGTGCAGGTACTCCATCGCCTCGGCGTGGTGCCCCGTTTCGAGCAGCCCGGCGATCAAGTGCAGCCGGTTGGAGAACTCGTGCCGCTGGGCTCGCAGGCTCTCAGTCAGCGCACGGACCGCATCGAGTTCGTTGGTCAACACCTCGAGATCCGTGCGGTCCCGCAGGGTGAGCACGCGACCGAGGTTGCGCCCGTCGCGGCGCACCTGCCGGCGGTTGGCGATCAGCACCCGGTCACCGGCAACGGTGACGAGGTTGTCGGCGTCGCCGGAGCCGGACAGCGCCGACCGCACACCCGCGGGCAGGTCGATCTCGTCAAGCGGAGCCCCGACCGCCGGTTCGTTGCCCAGCAGCCGGATGGCTTCTCCGTTGTAGACGGAGATCCGGTCGGCGGCGTCCACGGCGAGCACGCCCTCGCTGATGCCGTGCAGTACCGCCTCCCGCTCCTGCACGAGCTCGGCCAGCTCGTGCGGCTCCAGGCCCAGAGTCAGCCGCCGCAGCCGCCGGGTCAGCAAGGCCGTCCCGGCCACGCCGAGGATGAGCGCGCCGCCGGCGAACAGGGCCGCCACACCCACCATCCCCCGCCAGCGCGTGTGGATGTCGTCCAGGCTGATGCCCACGCTGACGATGCCGACGACGTGACCGGCCAGGTCGCGCAGCGGAACCTTGGCCCGGGCCGAGTCGCCGAGGGTGCCGTGCTGGACGATCACCACCTCCCGCCCGGCCAGCGCCTCGGACGGGTCGGTACTGACCGGGTGCCCGAGCTCGGCGGGGTTCGGGTGCGACAGGCGCACGCCATCACGGTCAGTGACGACGACGAAGAGCACGCCGGTGCTTTGGCGCACGGCCTCCGCTCTTGCCTGGACCACCCCGTCCGGGTCGTACGAGCCGGTGCTGGGGTCGTACCGCGTCGCGGCCGCGACGATGGCCGGGTCGGCCGCGACCGACCGGGCGACGCCGCGGGCCCGCTCGCCGTACTGCGTGATCAGCTCGCGATCGAGCAGCCAGCCGAACAGCAACAGTCCGATGCAGACCACGATCGTGATCACGATGCTCTGCAGGACGAGTGCCTGACGGGTGAAGCTCATGCGCGGGCGAAGCATGGCATGACGGTACGACGCCGCGCCGCTGACGTCACGATCCGTCGCGAGCAAAACGCGCAGAACCTCCAGAACGTCACTTGCGCGCACAACGACTTCAAGGCTAGGAGCCCCCCGGAGGTTGCCCTACCGTCCTCGCAACACCGGGCGATAACCGTCCCGAAATGGCCCGGCAACATGAGGAGGAGACGTGACCCAACCCGTGATCGAGCTGCGGGGCGCGACCAAGCGCTTTCGCGGCTCGTCCGGCATCATGACGGCCGTCCACGACCTCACCATCAGTATCCGCCCAGGTGAGTTCGTGGCGGTGGTCGGCCCGACCGGTTGCGGCAAGTCCACCACCCTGTCGCTGGTGTCCGGCCTGGAACCCCCGTCCTCGGGCGAGGTTCTGGTGGACGGCGCGCCGGTGAGGGGCATCCCGGCCGGCGTCGGCTACATGTTCCAGCAGGACGCGATCCTGCCGTGGAAGAACGTACTGGACAACGTCGCCGCCGGGCCGCGCTTCCGCGGCGTGCCCAAGGCCCGCGCGCGGGCCGACGCGGCGACCTGGGTCGAGCGGGTCGGCCTTGCCGGTTTCGAGGCGTATTACCCGCACCAGCTCTCCGGCGGCATGCGCAAACGGGTGGCGCTCGCGCAGACCCTCGTCAACGAACCGAAGATCATCTTGATGGACGAGCCGTTCAGCGCCCTGGACGTGCAGACGCGCGCGTTGATGCAGGACGAGCTGCTGCGGCTATGGGCCGGCACCGCCGCCGTGATCTTCGTTACCCACGACCTGGAGGAGGCGATCGCGCTCGCCGACCGGGTGATCGTGCTGACCGCCGTGCCGGCCACGGTGAAGGCCGACTTCACGATCAACCTGCCCCGTCCCCGCGACGTCGAGGAGATCCGCCTCACCACGGCATTCCTCGACATCTATCGCGAAATCTGGGACTCCCTGCGCGAAGAGGTGGCCCGCGCCAGGAAGGGGGCGACCCTCAGTGCTGCCTGACACCGAAACACAGCAGCGCCCGAAGCAGGCGCAGCTTGCCGACGCCGACCGCGCGGCGATCCGGGTGGCGGCCAGTGCACAACGTCGCCGCCGCGCGCTGGTCTGGGGTGTGCGGACCCTGCTCGTCGTGGTCGGCCTGTCGGCGTGGGAGTTCGCCGCCCGATACTGGGTCGACTTCGACGGGAACACTCACTTCAGCAAGCCGCTGGACTGGAAGGAACACGCCCAGCGCTGGGGCATCGACCAGTTCTTCTACTCCCAGCCCTCGCAGATCTGGCAGCGCCTGTACGACTGGTTCACCACCGGGCCGAGCAGCGGCCCGATCTGGGAACACATCGGGGTCACCCTGTGGGAGGCGGCGTCGGGCTTCGTCATCGGCTCGCTCGGCGGGGTGGTGCTCGGCGTCCTGCTGGGGCGGGCCCGCTTCGTCGCCGAGGTGCTCGCGCCCTTCATCAAGGCGGCGAACGCCATCCCGCGGATCGTGCTGGCGTCGCTGTTCGTGATCTGGTTCGGACTCGGTCTGAGCTCGAAGATCGCCACCGCCGTGGTGCTGGTCTTCTTCGCGGTCTTCTTCAACGCCTTCCAGGGCGCCCGCGAGGTGGACCGCAACCTGGTCAACAATGCCCGCATTCTCGGGGCGAGCCGGCTCAAGGTCCTCACCTCCATCGTCATCCCGAGCGCCACGTCCTGGATCCTCGCCTCGTTGCACGTCGCCTTCGGCTTCGCGCTGATCGGGGCCGTCGTCGGCGAGGTCATCGGCGCCAAGCGCGGCCTCGGCCTGCTGATCGCCCATTCCCAGGGCACATTCGACGCGGCCGGCATCTACGCCGGAATGATCATCATCACGGTGATCGCACTCGGCGCGGAGTGGCTCCTCACCGCGCTGGAGAAGCGCCTGCTGCGCTGGCGTCCCCCCTCGGCCAGCGAAGCCGTTCAAATCTGACACCCCCCCACAAAGGAGAGAGCTGACAATGCGACGCGTCTTGAAGGCGTTCCTCGCCGTCGGTATGGCGGCCGGTCTGACCGCCTGCGCCACGGCCAAGCCGCCGGCCGCCCCGAACACCGAAGGTCCGCTGTCGAAGGTCCGGATCGGCGTCGGCGGCATCAACAAAGTGATCTACATGCCGGCCATGCTCACCGAGAGGCTGGACTACTTCAAGGCCGAGGGGCTGGAGGTCGAGCTCTCCGACGAGCAGAACGGCGTCAACCAGGAGAACGAGATGCTCGCCGGCCACCTCGAGGGGGTGGTCGGGTTCATGGACCACGCCTACACCCTGCAGCTCAAGGGCAAGTGCGTCCAGAGCGTCGTGCAGTTCGCCAACACGCCGCTGGAGAAGGTCATGCTGTCGTCGAAAGAGGCGTCGACGGTAAAGACGATGGCGGACCTGAAGGGCAAGAAGGTCGGGTTCACCAGCAAGGGCTCCTCCACCAACGCCCTGATCAACTCCCTGATGGCGAAGGCCGGTGTCAAGGAGAGCGAGTTCACCGGCGTCGCGGCCGGCGCGGGCTCCACGTTCATCGCCTCGATCGAGAACGGCGGCATCACCGCCGGCATCACGACGCCGCCAACGTCGACCACACTGCTGGACAAGAAAACCGCGACCACGCTGGTCGATCTGTCCACGGTGGACAGCACGAAGCAGGCGCTCGGCGGCCTCTACCCGGCAAGCTCGCTCTACATGCCCTGCGAGTGGGTGAAGGCTCACCCGCGGGAGTCCCAGAAGCTGGCCAACGCGTTCGTCAAGACGCTGCAGTACATCGCCGGCCACTCCGCGGAGGACATCGCCGCCAAGATGCCGGCAGACTACGCCGGCGGCAACCAGCAGCTGTATGTCGCGTCGATCAAGGAGACCAAGGCCGGGTTCACCGCCGACGGCGTGATCGACGCCGACGGCGCCCGCAACGTCGTCGAGGTCCTCGCCGCCGGTAACCCAGATGTCGCGAGCAACAAGGCTCAGATCAACGTCGACAAGGGGTACACGACCGAGTTCGTGACCAAGGTGCCCAAGGCCTGACCGACGTCCAGTCAGCACAGATGACCCGCGCCGGCCGTGGTGTAACGCCACGGCCGGCGCGGGTAATGCCGGTCACCGCTCGGTCCACAGTAACGCCACCTCGCCGCGCGGCCCCACGAGCGCACCCCGGCGGCCGTCGCCCAGGAACGCGTACTCGCGCAGCACCTGCGGCGACGCCGCAGGTGCCCTAGTCGTTGCGGGCCTTCCGCGTACTGCGGGCATTGGCCTTCTGGTCTCCTGCGCCTTGCGCGGCGACCGCTTGAGTGTCGCGGGCATGTCCTCGCGCGCCGGCATGACCGAACCTCCTTTCGACAGAACATCAATCGCCTGCCCAGCTGCACGACGGCATAAACGTAACCTCACCCACGGAGGGCTACCACCAGCCTCACCGCAACACTCTTTGACCTGTCGGCCGGGTGCGGAAACAGGTCGGGTGTTGAACGCGAAACGGCGCCGGATCACACACGAACGCCGGCGTTGCGCGTGAGGTCGCTGCGGCGGTGCCTCGGGGCCGCCGTTGGGCTACAGTCGGTTGCTGGCAATTGCGCGCATCGGATACCACGATTCGCGGCGGGTACAAGAAGCACGATGGTAGGGAACAAGCGGTCCGGGATGCTGACGGTTGCCCGGCATGATGGGTCCACAGAGGTGACGGTCGCAGTCCGGGGGGAGATCGATCTCGCGACCGCCGCGCAGCTGCGTGACGCCATCGTCACCGCGGTCGCCGATGCCGAGCCTGACATGTCGGTGGTCGTGGACCTGGCCGGGCTGCGGTTCATCGACTCGGCCGGGATCAGCGTCCTGTTGCGCGGGCGCCGCAGCGCGCTCGCCGCCGGCCGGGAGTTCCGGGTGGCCGGCGCGGAGGGCCTGGTCCTGGAGGTGTTGCAGCTGACCGGGATCTGGCCGCTGCTGTCCGGGGAGGCGGCGTGACGTCCGTGGCAGGCACCGGCGCGGTCGGCAGTGCCGAACAGCTGCGGCGGCTGCAGGCAGTCACCGACGCCGCACTGTCCCGCCTGGGCGTGGAGGATCTGCTGCGGGAACTGCTGGAACGGACCAAGGATCTCCTGCACGCCGACACCGCTGCGGTGATGCTGCTCGACCCCATCGGCAGCGAACTGGTCGCGACCGCGGCCAGCGGCCTGGAGCGCGAGGTGTACCTGGGAGTGCGGGTGCCGTTCGGCCGCGGATTCGCCGGCACCGTCGCCGCCCGCGGCGAGCCCGTCGCGATCGAGCACGTCAACCACGCCGACACGGCCGATCCTGTACTGCTCAGCGTGCAGCTCGCCGCGGCGCTCGGCGTGCCGATGATCAGCGACGGCCGGGTGATCGGGGTGTTGTACATCGGCACCGGCACGCCGCGGCGGTTCACCGGCCAGGAGATCGAGCTGCTCCAGCTGGTCGCCGATCGGGCCGCGCACGCGACGGTGGCGCGCCAGCACAGTCTGGACCAGGCGGCCGCCCACGTGCTGCAGCGCAGCCTGCTGCCGACCCATCCGCCGCAGCTGCCCGGACTGGACCTTGCGGTGCGTTACGTGCCCGGCGCGGAGAGCGGGGTCGGCGGTGACTGGTACGACGTGTTCGATCTGCCATCCGGGCACATCGGCATCGCCGTCGGGGACGTGGCCGGCAACGGGCTGCGGGCCGCGGTGGTGATGGGCCGGATCCGCTCGGCGCTGCGCGCGTACGCGATGGAGACCGATGACCCCGCGGAGGTCCTGACCCGTCTGGATCGCAAGGTCCAGCGGTTCGAGCCCGATGCGATGGCCACCGCGATCTACGCGGTGATCGCCCCCGATCTGGCGACGTTGACGCTGTCCAACGCCGGGCATCTGCCGCCGGTCGGGCTGGAACCCGGCGGCGCCGGTCACCTGACGGTCGTCAAGCCGGACCTGCCGCTCGGCGCCGACCTGCGCATTGCGCGGCACACGACCGCGGTGCCGCTGCCGGTCGGGCATAGCGTGCTCTTCTACACCGACGGCCTGGTGGAGCGCCGAGGCCGTTCGCTCGTGGCCGAGATGCAACGGCTCGCGGGTGCCCTCAGCGCCGGGCACAGCGCCGAACAGCTGTGCACGGAGGCCATGACGGCGATGCTCGATCATGACGCGCCGAGGGACGACATCGCCATGCTCGCCCTGCGTCGCACGTCCTCCGGCACCAACGTGTAGCCGGGGCCGGCGTGGCGGCGATTACGCCCCGGCTGGGATTCTTCGCCACGACAGGGTGATCGGCTCGGGCGGCGCGGCGCCACGGCGGCGACGCCGGTCGTGGTGGCCGCGCCGCGGGACGTCAGGCTGAATGGTTCATTCCTCGCCCATGCGCTTACGCCAGTCGCGCATCGCGTCGCGGATCTTGTCGAACACCGCGGTCGGCGCTCCGACCATCAGGTTGACGGCCGCGGACTCCCCAACCGCCGGATGCGGGCGCGTCGGCACAACCGCCTCGGCTGCCTGGAACGTGGTCGCCATACGGCGCAGCCGGTCAATGTCGGCGTGCTGGCGTAGCTGCGCGAACTCCAGTCGCTCCTCTTGCGCCGCATGGGCCAGCACCGATTCGGCCAGGACGCCCAGGTGCCGGTCGAACTCCGGATGATCGATCCCCAGGTCGTAGACGTCGGCGAGCGCCCGCTTGGCCTCGGACTCCTCTTGCAGCCGTTCGCCGACCACCGTGTCGCCGTTGGGAATCAGGTCACGCGCCGCCGGATGCACGACCACCTCCTCGGCGTTCTCGTGCACGGCCAGCATCCTGACGAGCTCGTGGAACAGTTCCTCTTTCTGCGCTGCCTGAGCGGAACTGACGCGCGTAAACATCTGCTTGATCTCAGTGTGCCGGGCGAGCAGGATCTCTACGATGTCACGCTGCTGCGTCGACGGCTCCCCGATGGCCTGGCTGACATCGTTCGGCGAGGCGAACCGGTCACGGGGAAGGTCCTGCAAGGTCCGCATGACATTGTCGCCGGCACCGTGCTCGCGAGCCTGCTCGACAAGGTGCTGTTTGTTCGTCGGATAGTCCACGTCGCCGAGGTACCGCTGGACCTCGATCGCGCTAGCTGTCATGTTGTGTTGCTACCCACCGGTCCGTACTCCAAGCCCGGGACGTGCCGTGGGGTCGGGCCCTCACCGGGCCGGGATGATTTCGCGTTTGCGCAGCTCACGGTACCCGAGGTTCGCCTCCTGCCCGATCTCGAACAGGACGTGCTGGAGTCCCACGAGGAACATCACGCCGCCGACGTGCTGTGTACGGAGATGTCCACAATGGACCCCACGACGCGCACCTCGACGCGAGGGTCACCGTGCTCATCGAGAACGTCACCCGCCACGTCCAGGAGGAAGAGGACGAGTGGTACCCGAAGGTCCGGGAGGGCCTCGGCCGCAACCAGCTGCAGGAGCTCGGCGCGGGGGACGCCCGGCGTTGGTGGATCCTCGACGCCAACCTGGCGGCGGCCCGGCCTGCCTGGCCCGCTGCTGGACCGGATGGGGCTGCGGCCCTTCCGACGACGTCCGCACGCGGAGGCCTGCGGCTGCACGCGGGCGTGAGCGGCATCAGCGGCCGTTTCTCCCGGCTGCCGACTTGAGAGAGGCTGGTAGCAGGTCCCTCGCGAGGAGGACGCGGTGTCCGATTTTGCGCACCTGCACGTCGCCTCGGGGTACTCGCTGCGCTACGGCGCCGCTCTGCCCGGGCGCCTGGCGGAGCGCGCCGCCGAGCGTGGCATCACCGCGCTGGCGCTGACCGACCGGGACACCCTGGCCGGCAGCATCCGCTTCGCCAAGGCCTGCGCCGCCGCCGGGGTGCGCCCATTGTTCGGCGCCGATCTCGCCCACGCCCCCTACGCCGCGCCACACCACCGGCCCGCCACCTGGCACACGGCGCGCGAGCGGGCGATCGCCGCCGACCGTTCCCCCCGCGTGGTCCTGCTCGCCGAAAACCGCGCCGCCTGGGCCGCACTGTGCCATCTGATCAGCGCCGCCCACGCCCACCCCGACAGCCCGCCCCTGCTCGCCTGGGCCGACCTTGAGCGCCACGCCACCGGCCTGACCGCCCTCCTCGGGCCCGCCTCCGAACCCATCCAGGCACTCGGCGCCGGCCACCCGGACCAGGCGGTGGCCCTGCTGGCACCCTGGCGCGAGATCTTCGGCCCCCGTCTGCGCCTCGAGGCGGCGTACTACGACCCGCGGGGCACCGGGCCCGGCTCACTGCCCCTGGCCGCCCGCACCCTCAACCTGGCCGCCGACCAGGGCATCGAGGCGGTCCTGGCCGGTGCCGTCCGCTACGCCGAGCCCGACCAGGCCCCCGTCGCCGACGTCCTGGACTCCGCCCGCCGCCTGACCCGCATCGACCCCCGACACACCGACCGCGGTGAGCGCTGGCTCAAACCTCCCTCCGCCATGGCCGCCGTCGCCGAGCACATCGCCCGAGCTGCCGGCCAGGATGCGTCGCACCTGCTGGCCGCCACCGGCCGCTGCGCCGAACAGCTGCGCCTGGACCCCGAAGGCGACCTGGGTATCGGCCAGGTCCACTTCCCCGAACCGCAGCTGGTCGGCGCGAGCCCGGCCACCGCGGCCCGCATGCTGGCGACCCGCTGCCGGGCGGCCATGGCCGCCCGTGGCTACGACCACGACCCGGCCATGCTCCGGCGCCTGGAGGAGGAGCTCGCCGTCATCGAGCACTTCGGCTACCCCGCGTACTTCCTGACCGTCGCCCAGATCGTGGACGACACCCGGCGCCTGGGCATCCGGGTCGCCGCCCGCGGCTCCGCCGCCGGATCCCTGGTCGTACACCTGCTCGGCATCGCCACCGCCAACCCCGTCCAGCACGGCCTGCTCATGGAGCGCTTCCTCTCCCCGCGCCGCACCACGCTGCCCGACATCGACATCGACGTGGAGTCCGCCCGGCGCCTGGAGGTCTACCGCGCCATCTTCGACCGCTTCGGCCCCGAGCGGGTGGCCACGGTCGCCATGCCCGAGACGTACCGCATCCGCAATGCCATCCGCGACACCGCCACCGCGCTCGGCCTCGACCCGGCCGAGACCGGCCGCCTGGCGAAGGCGTTCCCCCACATCCGCGCCAAGGACGCCCGCACCGCCCTCGCCGAACTGCCCGAACTGCGCACCGTCGCGGCCCGCTACGCCCGCCACACCAGGCTGTGGGACCTCGTCGAGGCCCTGGACGGACTCCCCCGTTCGATCGCCATGCACCCTTGCGGCGTGCTGCTGTCCGACCACACACTCATGGACCGCACCCCGGTGGTGCCCAGCAGCGGCGAGCACCTGGCGATGGCGCAGTTCGACAAGGACGACGTCGAGGACCTCGGCCTGCTCAAGCTCGACGTCCTCGGCGTGCGGATGCAGTCGGCCATGGCCCACGCCGTCGCCGAGATCCACCGCACCACCGGCCGCCTCGTCGACCTCGACGACCCCCGCCAGGTTATGCCCGAAGACTCCGCCGCCCTCGAACTGATCCGCTCCACCCGTACCCTGGGCTGCTTCCAGATCGAAAGCCCCGGCCAACGCGACCTCATCGGCCGCTTCCAGCCCACCACCCTGCACGACCTCGTCGTCGACATCTCCCTGTTCCGGCCCGGCCCGGTCGCCGCCGACATGGTCCGCCCCTTCATCACCGCCCGCCACGGCCTACGCCGGCCCCACTACCCTCACCCGGACCTGGTGCCCGTCCTGAAGGAGACCTACGGCGTCGTCGTCTGGCATGAACAGGTCATCCGAATCATCGCCCAGCTGACCGGCTGCGACCGGGCCATGGCCGACGAGGCCCGCCGCGCCCTCGCCGACGCCGCGCACCAGGCCCAGGTACGCGAGTGGTTCACCACCCAGGCCCGCACTCGCGGCTACCGGCAGGCGGTCATCCAGCAGACTTGGCGGGTCCTTGAGGCGTTCGGTGCCTACGGCTTCTGCAAGGCCCACGCCGTCGCCTTCGCCGTGCCCACCTACCAGTCCGCCTGGCTCAAGGCCCACCACCCCGCCGCGTTCTACGCCGGCATCCTCACCCACGACCCCGGCATGTACCCCAAACGGCTGCTGCTGGCCGACGCCCGACGCCACGGCATCACCATCCTGCCCCTGGACATCAACCGCTCCTGCGCCGACTACCGCATCGAACCCCTCGACCCCCACCACCCCGACCACGGATACGGCCTGAGACTCGCCCTCGCGGACCTCTACGGCATCCATGCCTCCGAGATCGCCCGGATCACCGCCGGCCAACCCTTCACCTCACTGACCGACCTGTGGCAGCGCGCCCGCCCCAGCCGACCGACCGTCGAACGCCTCGCCCAACTCGGCGCCCTGGACCCGCTCACCCCGGGGCTCACCCGCCGCGACACGCTCCAGCACATCGCACGGCTCGACCACCGCCCGCGCGTCCACGCCGCCCAACTCACCGTTCCCGGCACCGACACCGGACCCCGCACCGTCAGCTCGCTGCCCGACCTGACCGACCGCGAGAAGCTCCACGCCGAGCTCCGCCTCCTGCGCATGGACGCCTGCCGCCACCTCATGACCGAGTACCGCCCACTCCTGGACGAACTGCGTGCACTGCCCGCCAGCCGCCTCACCGACCAGGCCGACGGCGCAACCGTCCTGGTCGCCGGCGTGAAAGCGGCCATACAGACCCCGCCCATCCGCTCCGGACGCCGCGTCATCTTCACCACGCTGGACGACTCGACGGGTGTGATCGACTGTGCCTTTTTCCCCGACAGCCAACACGACCATGCCCGGACCGTGTTCGATGCCTGGCTGCTGCTCGTGCGAGGGACGGTGAGCCGCCGCGGCGGCCGGGCAGTCTCAGTGGTCGGCTTGGCCTGCTGGGACCTCACGGCATTGTCGCGCGCGCGGCGCGACGGCGGCTCGGAGGCAGTGCGCCGGATCTTGGAGGCGCCGACTTCGGCCCGGCCGATCATTCCTGCCGGGTCGCAGGCCCCCCGCCGCCTGTGGCATGCGAGTCCAGGAAGCCCAGGGTGACTTCAACACGCCACGGTTTCATGGTCAAGGACATGTGTGCGCGGCGGCCGAGTCAGTGGCTGCCGGTCAACGACCCCTCGTGTACACGACGAAGAAGACGATCGCAGCGATGAGCAGGACGGCACCGATGATGGCTGCCGCGATCTTGCCCGCGCTGTAGGGGCGTTCGCCGGCAACTTCGCCGGTGCGGCCGTTGACCTGAATGTTGTAGGCCCTGCCGGCGTAGAGGTAGCAGGCGATCCACACCGGCAGCAGCATCAGCTTGAAGGTGACGTCGTGATACTGGGTGTCGACGCGGTCGACGCGCTGCTCGTCGCCGCCGATGTCCTGGCGGCAGTCCTGCTCGATGACCGGGGCGATCTTGCGTTTCGCGGTGTCGAGGCCGGCTTCCGGCTCGACGTCGTAGCGCAGGGTCTCGTGCCCGGCGAGGTACTCGGGGCGGTACGGCTGCGCGTCGGTCAGCGGCCAGGGCTCCAGCGCATCGAGGTGCTCGGCGGTGACCTTCGTGGTGCCGGCGACGAGCACGTCGTCGAAGTCGCGGCCGACGGTACCGCTCGCGGGGTACCACCGTGTCTTCTGCACCTGCCTCGTCTTCGTCTCGCCGTTCTCCGTGTAGGTCTCGGTGACGTAATAGTGCTCGGCGCGCCGGCCCTGGTAGTGCGAGACGGTCCGGGTGTCGTACGTCCAGTGCGGCAGGTACGTGCTCTTCGCCGACTCCGCCTCGCTGACCTTCTTGAGCCCGGACGGGGCGAACCAGCGCGACGACGCCCATTTGCCCAGTGCCTCGCGCAGCTGCCGCTTGTCGAGCGTGAACGGCAGCACCGCCTCGGGCACCACCTGGTCGGCGGCGTCGAGCTGCGCGACGACCGCGGCGCCGCAGAAGCGGCAGCGGTCCGAGATCGCGTCGGACTCGGTCTGCGCACCGCAGTTCTGGCACCTGAAGACGTGCTTGGCCAGCTGCGCTACGGGCTTGCGGGGCAGCCCGGTGAACTGCGCCCAGTCGCGCTCCCGGACCTGCTGGCCGGTCGCCTGAAGGGCGGTCTGGTGCCCGCAGTACGGGCATTGCAGCACGTTGGTGCCTGGCGCGAACTCGACGTTGGCGCCGCACCCGGCGCACGGGTACTGCTGCTGTGCCACGTGGGTGCTCATCGGATCAGCCCTGCGGCGGGAACGGCGGCGGGACGGCGGCGAACAGGCTTCCCAGCTCGGGCACCTGGCCCGCCGGGGTCCACTGGGCCATGCCGTTCTTCCAGACCAGCGTCGTGCGGGTGACCGCGCCGCCCTGCACCTGCGCGCCGAGGGCATTGAGATCGAACGGGCCGCCCTGCTGGCCGCTGACGCCGGCGAACCACTGGTCCTGCTGCGGCAGCGGTGGCGGCCCGGCCGGTGGCGCCGACGCGGGGGGTGCGGCGGCCGGCTGGTTGATGGCGTTGGCCATCCGCTGCCCGGCGGCCATGCCCAGGCCCAGGCCGAGGCCCTCGCCGGCGCCGCCGGAGTTGTTCGCGGCGTCCTCCATCGCGTTGGCGGCCTGGAACTTGGTGTACTGGCCCAGGTTGCCCAGCACGCCCATCGACGTTCGCTTGTCGAGCGCCTCCTCGACCTCCGGCGGCAGGGAGATGTTCTCGATGATGAACTTCGGGATCTGCACCCCGTAGGCGGACAGCTCCTCGCTCAGCACCCCGGCGAGCTTCTGGCCGATGAGGAGCTGCTGGGCGACGAGGTCGAGCACCGGCACCTGCGCAGCGGCCAGGGCGGGGCCCAGGTGCCCGACGATGAGCTGGCGCAGGAACTCCTGCACCTCCTCGGTGCGGAACTGCGGGTCGGTGCCGACCAGCTCGCGCAGCAGTTTCTCCGGGTCCGCGACCCGCATCGAGAATGCGCCGAACGCGCGCAGCCGCACCATGCCGAACTCGGCGTCGCGCATCATGACCGGGTTCTGCGTGCCCCACTTGAAGTCGGTGAACTGCCGCGTGTTGACGTAGTAGACCTCCGCCTTCCACGGCGAGTCGAACCCGTACTTCCAGCCCTTCAGCGTCGACAGGATCGGCAGGTTCTGCGTCTGCAGCGTGTACGTCCCCGGGACGAACACGTCGGCGATCTGCCCCTCGTTGACGAACACGGCGGTCTGCGACTCGCGCACGACCAGCTTGGCGCCCATCTTGATCTCGTTCTGATACCGCGGGAAGCGCCAGACGATCGTGTCCCGACTGTCGTCGAGCCACTCGATGATGTCGACGAACTCGCCTTTTATCTTGTCCAACAGTCCCACGTCGTCCCCCTCGTCTCCGATGATCTTTTGCGCGACGGTGACCTTGGCAAGCAGCGTCCAGCTGCGCGCCCATCGCGGGGTGGAATCGGTGCCGCGGCCGAAGCCAGAAGGCCGGACATTGTCCCGCCGCCGTGAGGACACGACGCCCCGATGAGCGGATGCGAAGGTCGTGAACCCAACGTTGTCGGAGCTATTCGGGCGGATGCCCGGCGGGACGCGCATATAGCGTTTTGGCCCGTTGGGTTCAGGAGCTCTCGCGGTCCTCCAGTCCGACCGCGTCGCGTAGCTCGGTTACCGCGTCGTGTAGTCCTCGGCGATCGTGGACGTCGGCGGTATGGGTCATCAGTACCGCGACCGCCTCGGCCAAGGCGTTGAGCTTGTCCTGGGTCGACTGGTCGTTGCGGGTCTGAGTGTTCTGCAGGAGTGCCACCAGCAGGAAGGTGACGATGGTGGTCGCGGTGTTGATGATGAGCTGCCAGGTGTCGACGTCCCGGATCACCAGGATCGACGGCGCCCAGATCAGCACCAGCAGGAGGCAGGCGGCGAAGAACCAGGCCCGTGAGACGAACTCCGCAGCATGGGTGGCGAATTTGTCGAAGAACGACAGCTGGGGCGTGACATCGCTGGGCATGTGGGGTGCCCGCGGTTGACCGGCCGCGACAGGTTGGCTGGTACTCATGTGCCTGCTGGTACCCGAGCATGGGCCGCCGCGAAACGCAGCCTATGAGTCGTCGGGAATTGCGTGGTGAGGCGGGTTTCGTCAGCTGCGCTGTCGGGCGGTGGCTTTGTTCGTCACGTACGGGCGCGGACTGGGATGAATGCGAGACAGGCTCCAAGCCATCGGTGGTGATCCGCTGGCGAGCGCGGGCGGGGCGCTCAGGCGCCGCGGGCGAACAGGGCCAGGCGTACCCGGTTGGGGCTGTCGGTCTTGGTCATCAGGCTGGTGATGTGGGTCTTGACCGTGGTGACGCCGATGTGAAGCCGATCGGCGATCTCCGTGTTGGACAGGCCCGCGGCGACCAGGTTCAGCACGTCCCGTTCGCGCGCGGTCAGTCCTTGGGCCGGCCGCGGCGCCTCGGCGCGGGCGTGTACCGCGCGCTGAACCAGGCGCTGCAGCACCTCCTGACTGAACGGGCTGTCGCCCGCGGCGGCCCGGCGGACGCCGTCCAGCAGATCGGCGGGCGGCGCGTCCTTGAGCAGGAACCCGCAGGCGCCGGCGGTCAGGGCCGGATAGAGGTGGTCGTCGTCGCCGAACGTGGTCAGCACCAGGATCCGGGTGGCGGGGCGGTCGGCGAGGATGCGGCTGGTCGCGGTGATCCCGTCGACGCCGGGCATGCGCAGGTCCATGACGACGACGTCGGGGGTGAGCCGGGCCGCGAGGGAGATCGCTTCGCGGCCGTCGGCGGCCTCGCCGACGACCTCGATGTCAGGCTGGGCGTCGCACAGCATGCGCAGGCCCGCGCGGATGAGGTGCTGGTCGTCGACCAGCAGGACGCGGATCATGCCGGCTCCGGCGCGTGCGGCCCGGCCGAGGCCCTGGGGCCGCGGGGCGCCGACGAGGCCGGCGTGACGGCGGGCGAGGCGGAAGAAGCCGTCGGCGAGGAGGCGGGCGCGGGGACCGGGGCCGGGAGGACGGTGCGGACTCGCCAACCCGCGCCGGTCGGACCTGCCTCCAGCTGACCGTGAAGGACCTCGACCCGCTCGCGCATGCCGGTGATGCCGTGGCCGCCACCGGGCGGCACCGCCGCCGGCACCCATCCGCGCCCGTTGTCCGAGACCTCCCAATGGACGGCCCCGTCGTCCACGGAAACCGAGAGGCGTGCCAGCGCGGACGGCCCGGCATGCTTGGCCACGTTGGTCAGCGCCTCCTGGGTCAGTCGCAACACCGCCAGGCCCCGAACCGCGTCGAGCGAACCGACTCCCGGGTCGATGTCGGCCTCCACCGTGACACCGGCTTGGCGGGCCCGATCGACCGCCGCGCCGAGTGCCGCCGGAAGCGCCGACGGCTCGATCGCGGTCAGCGCCGCGTCACCGCGCACCCCATCGGGGTTGCGCAGCACCGCGACCAGCTGACGCAGATCCGCCAAGGCGGCGGTCCCGGTGCCGTGCACGTCGTCGAACACCTCGCCTACCCGCGGATCCAGGTCGTGAAGTACGTGCCGGGCTACGCCGACCCGCAGCACCATCGACGCCACGTGATGCGCGACCACGTCGTGCAGCTCGCGGGCGATGGCGCTGCGTTCGTCGGCGCGCGCGGCGCGGGTCTCCGACTCGTGCCGGCGCTGCTCCGCCGCGGCCCGCTCCAGGGCCTGCCGACCGAGCTCCCGGTTGGTCCGGATGACCAGACCGAGCAGCACCGGTACGCCGACCTCCAGGATCAGCCCGAAGACACCGGAGACGACCCGGTCGACCGGGTCACCGATCGAGTCGGTCAGATCGACCACGATCAGCAGCCCGGTGGCCAGCCAGATGGTGCGGGCTCGAGGCGCCCGCATGGTCACCTCGAGCAACGCCCAGCTGGCGCCCACCTGGTTGATCGTGAGGTCGTCGATGAGCGTGATCGCGACCGCGAGCAGCGCGGCCTGCATCACCAGGTTGACCAGCGGCCGACGGTGGAACACCAGTGCCACTGCGAACGCGAGCACCGCGAGGATCCACTGCGTGTCCGTCGGCGCGGGGCGCGCCTGGGTGCCGAAGACCAGGTAGCCCACCCCGCTGAGGTCGAGCAGCACCATCCGCGCGAGCGTGTCCCGCATGTCGATCAGTCGTCGCGCCCACCCCACGGGGTCAGCCTAGGTGCTGCGGCTCGGGGAGACGAACGACCGCCGGTCGCCGCCACCCGGTCCGGACCCCGAGGTAGGCGGCCAGGCCGAGCGGCCCGAGCAGAATGGTCAGCACCAGGACCGGAGCCATGACCAGCGCGGGCACCCCCCGCTCGCGGCTGTCGAGCCAGGCCCACCGGCCGACGAACAGGTCGAACGCGATCATGTGTGCCCAGGCCGCCGCCGCGCCGTCCGCGGTGCCGAGCAGGTCGCGCACGCCGCTCAGGGTCGGCGACAGCACGGCCGGCAGCACGTCTCCGGCGGCCGCGAGCACCAGGATCGCATAGATCGCCAGTACCGGCAGCACGATCAACGGCGACCCGATGATCCGGGCGGTCCAGGACCAGCGCGGCAGGAGGATCATCAGCGCCCAGAACGGCGCGGCCAGCGCGAACGTCAGGGTGAACAGCGTCGCGGTCATGCCGCCAGCACCAGTTCCGGGCTGCGCCGGCGAGCCACCACCAGGCCGGTGGCGGTCGCGGTCGCGACCACCAGGGCCGCGACGGCGGCCAGCGTGAGCGCGTCCGGACGCAGCAGCGGCTGTCCGCGCAGGGCCTGCCAGGTCAACAACACCGTGAGTACGCCGTACGCCGCGCCGGCGACGACCAGCAGCCGGGCCCGAGTGTGCTCGTCCAGCCGGGTCCCGAAGAAGCGGCTCAGCAGGATCGCGAGGATTGGCAGCGCCTGTAGGGCGTGCAGCCCCACGAAGTGCCCGATCCGCAGATCACCGCCGGTGGTGCTCCAGCCAACCAGCGGCAGCCCCGGTCCGCCGTCGAGTACGCCCACGCTGTGCGCCCCGCTGATCCCCTCGATCCCCGGCTCCTGCATCGGCAGCACCATCGGCACCGCCGCCAGCATGCCCAGCAGGGAAAGACCGAGCCCCCACCCGACCGCGCGGGCGGCGACCCGGTCCGCGATCCGCCGTTGCAGCATCACGATCCCGATGACGAAGTGCGCGACGAACAGCACCATGATCGACGCACCCATCGCCGAGAAGAGGGCGGCGTTCAGCGGGGTGGTGCCGTTGAAGTGGCTGGTCGTGCCGCGCATCACCTGCCCGACGATCACCACCATCTCGATCAACGACATCGCGACGATGACCGTGCCCGCCCACTCCGCGACCCGGCTGCGCCGCGGCAGCAGGGACAGCATCCAGGCGAGGGTGACGCCGTACAGCACGAAGGACACCGAGAACTTGAACGGTTTGAGCCAGATCGGCGCGCCGGTGAGGACGCGCGGGTCGGCGAAGACGCCGACCGCACAGATGACGGCGAGCACCGCCATCGTCGCGACGAAAATCATCAGTGGGCGGTGCCAGTTTGCCGCCCCGCGCAGCGCAGTAGTCATACCTGTAGATGCTGGTGAGCCGCTCCCCGGAATGCGCCCAACCACGGGCCCCGGTTGCGGCCGGCGGTCGGAGCGGTGTCTCCTCCCTGGGTAGGAGGCGTTCGTGGCAGGAAGGGGGAGGTCGCGCGAGATCACCGAAGCCGAGGAGCCGCACGAGTACCTCTGCGTCGCCGAGGCTCGAGCCGCGGGCGTGATGGCGGGCCCGAGGTAGCGTAGAAGTCTCCGTTCCTTCGGGAGGAACCATGCCGAAGCGGACAGAACTCCTGGTGATCGGAGCGGGGCCGTACGCGTACTCGGCCGCCGCCTTTGCTCGTGAGAACGGAATCGACACTCACATCGTCGGCCATTCGATGGCCTTCTGGCGTGAGCAGATGCCGGCTGACATGTTCTTGCGCTCGGGTCCTGACTGGCACCTCGACGCAGGCGGCAACTACACCTTCAAGGCTTTCTTCGAGGACCGAGGGATGCGACCCGAGGACTTCGACCCTATTCCGATCGCCATCTTCATCGACTACGCGGAGTGGTTCCGTCAGCGCACGTCGCTCGAAGTCGACGAACGGATGGTCACCGACCTGACCAAATTGAACGGGACTTTTCTCGCAAACCTGGACGACGGCTCGACGATCACAGCGGAGAAGGTTATTGCCGTCCCGGGCATGCGTTACTTCGCCAACCTCCCGCACTGGCACGAGGACGTACCGCGGACACTCCGATCACATACCAGCGAGCTTGTCACCTTCGAGGATCTCGCCGCCGCCCGTGTCGCCATTGTCGGAGGGCGGCAGAGCGCCTACGAGTGGGCAGCGCTGCTGTGCGACCGGCGCGCCGAGCAGGTGCACGTAGTGCATCGCCATCCCGTGCCGGAGTTTGCCAAGGTCAGCTGGGCCTTCGCGGACCCATACATCGATCAAACGCTGGCACAGCGAGGATGGTGGCGCCGACTCTCCGCGGGGGAACAACAGAGGATCGCCGGCGAATTCTGGCGAGCCGGCCGCTTCACCCTCGAGCCCTGGCTCGTCCCACGCCTCGCCACAGAGGTTGTCACCAGCCATCCCCACTGCGCGGTCATCGATGTGACGCCCGGTGATCAAGATGTGCGGCTTCAGCTCTCCGATCAGACAACGCTGATCGCGGACCATGTGATCTTCGCATGCGGCTACAAGGTAGACCTGTCTCGCATCCCCTACCTGCGCAGCGTCTCGCACCAGGTGGGGACGACAGATGGTTTCCCCGACCTGACCGAGGGCTTCGAAACATCACTGGCGGGTCTCTACGTGATCGGCTTCGCCTCCACCCGCGACTTCGGCCCCTTCTACGGTTTTACCAAGGGCTGCCCGTCATCCGCGCGCATCGCAGTCGATGAACTGATGAGCTGCGCCGCTTGATCGACCAGAGCGACGGCACGTTTCTCACGTTGCCCCGGCTGTCGTACAACTGGAATCCCTTGACCACGGTGTGCGGCACGATGTTCACCGTCCAGTACACGGTGGCCACGTAGGTCGTTCCCGTCTGCAAGCAGATGTTGGCGCCGAACGACGGCTGGTCGCCGGCGGCGTGGCGGGCGCCGGCTTCGGCGTCGCCGGCACGGTCGTGACGGCGGGTCTCCTTGTGCATCCGCTGGGCCTCGCGGAGTCCGTCGTGGACACCGCCCAGCCGGCCGGATGAGGCGGCATGATCAGCCGCATCGCCGAATGCAGGTGTGAGGTTTGCAGGTTCTCCGCCTCGCCAGGTGCCTCGCCGATTACTCTCGGCCTCGGTCAGAAAACGCCGGATGTCCGAGCGGTTCCCAGGTTGACCGCACCGTGGAGAGCCACCTCGTGGGTTCGTTCACGACGATCCGCCCACCAATTGTCTGAGCAAACCGCCTCGCGCGCAGGCGGCCCTTCCCGCCTGCGTACCGGGACGCCCTAGTTCGCACCCGCCCTTACCGCGGTGCGGCGAACCTTCCTCAGCATGCCTACCGGTCGACGCCCGGGAGGCGAGTCGCCGCGCCCATCAGCAACAGCAGCACAACTACGTGATTGGAGAAACGAATGCGTCGCATGACTCGACTGATCGCCAGTGCGCTCGTCCTCGGGGCGGTCGTAGCCGGCGGAGCTGTGGCCAGGAGTGCCACGGCCTCAGCGTCCAACAAGAACTGGTTCCCCGAACAGGTACATCTCAAGCTCACGCCGTCGACACCGCAACTTGCCGCCTGCATGCCCAATGTCCGAGTCAACGTCGACGTCCAGCTGACCACCGAACGGCTGGGATTCGACACCTTCACGGTCAACGCCTTCAATCTGCCGCCGAACACGACGTTCACGGTCTTCCTGCTGCAACAGGCAGGCCCGCCGTTCGGGGCCGCCGAATACATCGGCGACTTCACATCCGACTGGCGCGGCCGCGCGCTGAACAGCTTCAAGCTGATCGTCCAGGAGGCCTTCTCATCCACGCTCGTGAACGGGCAACGGACGCGCGTCGACCTCAACCAGGTCGGCGCCTGGTTCGCCGACCCGGCGGGCGACGACTTCTGCCTCGGCCCCAACAGCCCGGTGACACCGTTCGACGGCGACGGCGAGGCCGGCGTGCAGGCGTTCAACTCGGCCAACACCACGCCGCTGCCGGCACCCTGACCCGCGTCGTGTGATCACTGGCCACAAGAGCGAGGCCGAATACGGCGCACCGGGCTCAACGGCGAGCCCGGTGCGCCACCCATCTGGCGTTCGTCGCGGTCAGTCCCACCAGAAGTACCACTGATCGGCGGCCACCTGTTCGCGCGCTACTTGGGCGGGTAGGCCGACGGTCTGGTTCAGGTCGTCGCAGTACGCGTACTGCTCCACCGCCACCGCCGCGATCTCGGCCGGCTCGGTGGGCGGAGCGCCGACGACGAGGTCGAGCCAGTACATGTGCAGCCCGCGCACGCACGCGTCGAACCGGCGATGCCACGAGCCCAGGAACGCCGTGTGGTGCACCGGGTCGAGCTGCGGATGACGGGACGTCATCCAGTTCGTCGCGTGGGGGTTGCCCAGCAGGTACGGCAGCTGCCACCCGCCCTCCGGCGTGGCGGTCAGGCACAGCCAGCGGGCCTCGGTCGACCGCCCCCGCGCCGGCTCGGCCGCGCCGCCCGGCGGCGGGGCCGGCGGGTCGGCCGCCAGCGCCGCGACGAGGGCCGGCAGATCGACCGCGGCCAGCCCGTGGTCCTCGGCGCGCTGGGTCGCGACGAGCTCGGCCATGAGTGCCTCGGGGTCCGCCACCGGCGCGAGCCGGTCGCGCCACCGCGCCGGATCGCCCTGGGCCAGCTCGGCCGGGCTCTCGCCGCTCAGGAACGGCCACCAGCCGGTCACCGGGTACAGCTCCCGCAGCCGCTCCCAAAGCCCGTCCTGGGCCGCACCCGGCACGGCGAACCCGAACACCTCATGCCCGCTGAGGAGCTCGGCGAGGAACGGCTCCGGCAGTTCCACCCCGAGCCCGGCGAGGTGGTCCCGCACCTCGGTGGTGCGCTCCCCCGGGCGCGGCCGGTCGGCGAACGCCGCCGCCTCGACCAAGGCCGGGTCCTCCGGCGCCCAGCCCGCCGCGCCGTCGAGGTCAGCGCCGGGCGTCTGCAGCGCCTCGAGGATCCGCGGGTGCACCGACTCCCCGGGCCGGAAGTCGCCGCGGAGGAACCGCGCAATCTGGCCGCGGTCGCTCCGCGCGGTCACCAGGCCGAGCTCGCGCGCAATCTCGAACCCGGCCTCGCACCGCGCGTCGTCGCCGGCGGCAATGAGCTCGGCCAGCGTGGTGCCGGGCGCGACACCGGTGCACCGCACCCAGCCCTCCCGCGGCGTCAGCGACTCGGGCATTCGCAGGCGCTCCTGTGGTACCCACTTCCGCTCCCCCGACAGGCGTTCCGGCACCCCCCACGAGTCGCACGCGAACAGGTACATTGGCCGGACCCCAAGGCTGACCAGCCGCAGCCGCGCGCCCCGCCACCCCGAGAACTCCACGCAATGCGTCGGCGGCATCCCGAACGCCGCCTGGCCGGGCGGCCGCCACGGGTCCTCCGGCCGCACCCGGCTCACCAGCAGCCGCCCGTCCTCATCGGTGACGACCACCCGGTACTGCGTATCCACCGCTGCATCCTCCCCTTCGCCCAGCCGTGCGCAGAACTGCATTTCTCCTCGCCTGCGCCTGCACCTGGGCCCTGCAGGGTGCGCGGCAGCATCATTGACGTCGTGCCGACCTGAAATCACCCGACGTTGCGGCGCCCGCACGGCGCCGCGGCCGATAGCGTCGAGCGGTGACGACTGACGGTCCGGCGTCGGCGGCGCCGGACGCGCGGTACGCCGCCGCGCTGGACACCGCCGAGCGCCTGCTGGGATTCCGCCTGGAACGCTTCCTCGGTACCGCGCCGAGCGAGCCCGCCAACGCCGCGGACTTCAAGCGCATCGCGACGGTGCACGCGTTCGGCGACGTTTGGCCGCGCACCGAGCACCTGGACACGCTGGCGCGGGCGGTGGCGTCCGTGGCCATTGCGGCGGCCCTCGGCGTCCACGAGCCGCTGCGCGGCCAGCTGCGCATCGCGCTGAACGCCGGCGTGACCAAGGAGGCGATCGCCGAGGTCTTCCTCCAGGTCGCGGTGTACGCCGGCGTGGCCCGCGCGTTCGAGGGCTACCAGATCGCCGCCGAGGTGTTCGCGGAGGCCGCGGATCACTGAACCCGATGTTGCGTGCCCTCAGCAGGATTCGAACCTGCGGCCTCGACGTTCGTAGCGTCGCGCGCTATCCAGCTGCGCCATGAGGGCATGAAATGAACAGGGCCGGTGGGGAGGCTCGAACTCCCTACCTCGCGCTTACGAGGCGCGTGCACCACCCGTCGTGCTGCACCGGCCTGAGAGCCATCGCGGGGAGTCGAACCCACGGACCTCGCCCGTACCAGGGGCGCGCTCTTCCTGACTGAGCTACGACGGCAAGCAGTGCCCCGCGCCCGGATCGAACGGGCAACCTCCGGTTCTTCACACCGGCGCTCTGCCTTCTGAGCTTGCAGGGCATGCTGTGTCCACTGTGGAGTTGTCAAGAACCCGGTAACGAAAAACCGCCCGGTCCCTGGCGGGGCGGGCGGCTCGGCAAGCTTCCTGGGCTTACCGTTGCCGCCGTCCCGTGAAGCAGCGTCGCGTGATCGTGGACAGCGCAGCGCCGAACGCCGGCAGGTGCCGGGTTGCGGTGGCGGTCCACGTCGTCATGTCTGCAACGGTACGAGTCCGGGCCGTCGACGGCAATCGAATTACGACGCGTCGAGAAGGCGGGTGACGGTCGAGCGCACGTACGGCTCCAGCACCGCCGGGTCGTCCAGCGAGCCGCCCGCGACGATGCCGTCGCGGATGGCCATGAGGACCGTCGCGGTGCCGTCCGGGTCGGGGTGGGCGGCGGACGCCAGCAGGGTGCGGTACAGCTCCCGGTTCCAGCGGCGGTAGTCGGCGATGGTCCGGCGGACCGGGTGGGCCGGGTCCGGGTACTCCACCGCGGCGTTCGTGAACGGGCAGCCCCGGAACCGGGGGCGCACGGCGTTGTCGAGCAACAGGTCGAACATGCCCAGCAGGGCCGCGCGCGGGTCGGGCGTCGCCTGCCGCACCGCCTCCAGGGCGTCGCGCTGGCGCTGGTACTCCTCGATCAGGTAGGCGCGGACGAGATCGTCCTTGCTCGGGAAGTGGTGGTAGAAGGTCGCCTTCGCCACCGCGGCCTCGGCGATGATGCGGTCGATGCCGACCGCGTGGATGCCCTCGGCGTAGAACAGCGCCGTGGCCACCGACATGAGGCGCTCGCGGGCGGAGCGGGGGCGCGCGGCGACGGTCACCGTTCCACCCTAGCAGACAGGTCTGTCTAGAAGGCCCGCTGCCGCGGGTGCGGCAGCGGGCCTGATGTACCGGATGATCAGGCGAACTGGGCCAGCAGCGCCGCGGGGGCGGGCTGGATCTCGGCGTCCGCCGGCTTGGCGATCGTGACCGGCTTGCCGAAGTCGCTGAACGTCGACTTCGACTTCGTCGCCGGGACCTGGCCGGCGGCGGGCATGTCCATGCTGACCGAGGTGACGTAGCCGTCGGCGCCGACGGTCGCCTCGAACGGCACCGACTTCGCGGCGTCGCCCATCTGCTGGAGCAGGGCGGCACTGGTGGACGGCATGTTGCGCTTGGTCAGGTCGATCGTGCCCTTGAACGAGCCCGCGCCGGTCCGCTCGACCGTCACGAGGGCGTCGGCGAGGCCCTTGACGTTGGCCGGGTCGTCGGGGTCGCCGAGGCCCAGCTTGCTCAGCGAGGTCTTGGACCCGTCGACGTACATCCACTTCTTCGGGTCGATTCCCGGAATCGGCAGGCCCAGCTTCAGGTACACGTCCGTGCCCAGGATGATGACGTCGGCTTTGATGTTCTGGCCCGCCGCGGTAATGGTCATCGAGCCGCTGTTGGCCTTCTTGGCGGGGTCGCTGGAGCCCGTCAGCTTCGTGCTGGCCACGGTGCCGGTCTCGGTCGTCGTCGTGTAGGTGATGGTGACGCCGTTGAGCTTGTTGAAGGCGTTGGTGAGCTCTGTGCGCGCGTCGGGCGTCGGGGACGCCGCCGCGCTGGACGATGCGGCGGCCGCGGGTGCGGCGCTGCCGTTGTCGGTCTTGTCGCCGCAGGCCGCGGTGACGGTGAGTGCGCCGGTCAGTACCAGAGCGGTCAGCGCGCTTCTGCCGGACTTCATCCGTAATCCTCCCGTTGGGCGGCTCCGTGCCGCCGACGCGAGGGTAGCGATGCCGCGCCAGCCGGCCCGGTCAGTAGCCGATCGCGGTGGCGGCCGTCTCACGCAGCGGCGAGGCGACCGGTCCGGGCAGGTAGAGGTCCGCCAAGGTCCGCGGTGACTCGCCGGACAGGATGCCGTACAGCGTCGCCGCGTCCAGGTAGACCGCGGTGTCGTTCGGGTGCTTGCCGTCGGGCTCGATCAGGTGCGCGGCGCCCTGTGCGGCGATGATCGTCTCGAACTCGTCGCCGATCGGGGCCAGCAGGTTCGGCGTGACCAACGCGGCCGACAGGGCCGCGTAGTTGGTGTCGATCGCCGTCGTCGCGGCGGCCCGGGACGGGAACGGCGCCGGGTCGACCAGCGCCCAGTTCTTGAACAGCACCACCCGCCCGCCCGGCTTCAGGGCGCGGGCGAACGTGGGTGCGTACGTGTTGAGCAGGGTGTTCGTCGCCGCCGACGGGTCGGTGGCGACCAGCGTGCTGTACTCCTGCAGCACGATGAAGTCGTATCGCTTCGCGCCGCCGAGGGCCGTCGCGACCAGGCCGTCGTCCCAGGTCTGCCGCAGCGTGTACCCGGAATGGATGACCTTGGTCACGTTGATCTCCCGGCCGGCCGCGGCGGCCAGGTGCCGCACCAGCGCCGGCGTGTCCTCGCCGGAGGTCTTGTTGACGGTGCCGAGCAGGCTGTTGCCGACGAACAGCACGTCGACGGGGCGCGCCGGCGCGCCGGCGGCCACCGAGAAGCGGACCGTGAACGGGGCGCCCAGCTCGATGTCGTCCGAGTAGGCCTGGACGGTCAGGGTGTAGTCGTCCGGCCTGGCCAGCAACGGGCAGTCCACGTAGTCGTCGCAAAGGAAGTACGGCGCCCGCGAGTCGGTGTGAGTGTAGGTGCCGCCGTTCGCGCCGGTCATCGTAAACCTGACACTCGACGGCTTCGCGTCGCCGGCCGGATCGGCCCGCAGGCTGAGCCGAGCGCCGGCCAGCCGTGTGAGGTCGACCACGGTGCCGTCGGTGACGGGCGTCAGGCCCAGGACGGGCCGCCGGGTGGCGTCGTTGACGAGCGCGACGCCGCCGATCGCGCGGCCGACACCGCTGCCGCTGGCCGAACCGCGCGGCGCGAGCCACAGCAGGCCGGTGGCGAGCGCGGCGACGGCCAGCGCGGCGGCGACGGGCAGCCAGTGACGGTACGACATCTCGCGGTGACTCCTTGAACAAACAACTGGTGGCGCCCGCCCAGGGTGGTCAACCGCCGCGCGTGCTGTCAAATGGTGCACAACCGAACCGGTGGCCGGTCCACTCTTACTTGGGCGGGAGGTCCGGGTGCGGGATGAGCGGGAGTTCGTCGAGTACGTGCGGGCGCGCATGCCCTGGCTGCGGCGCCTTGCCTACCGGCTGTGCGGTGAGTGGGCGGGCGCCGACGACCTGGTGCAGGAGTGCCTCGTGGCGCTGTACCGGCACTGGCGCAAGGCGGCCGCGGCCGAGTCGCTCGACGCGTACGTGCGGGCCATCCTCGTGCACGCGTACCTCGCGGAGCGCAGGCGGCCGTGGGCGCGGCGGGTCCAGCCGGCCGCCGATCTCGAGGACGGCGCCGTGAGCGGCCCGGGGATCGAGAGCCGCGTCGACGTGCGGGCGGCGCTCGCGCGGCTCACGCGGGGGCAGCGGGCGGTGCTCGTGCTGCGGTACTGGGAGGACCTCGACGTCGCGCAGACCGCGGCGGCGCTGGGGTGTTCCGCCGGGACGGTCAAAAGCCAGACGGCGTACGCCATCGCGGCGCTGCGCCGGCTGCTGCCGAACTACACGCCGGGAGGTGGGGACGCGTGGTGAAGGAGCTGTTCGCGGCGCTGCCGGATGATCCCGCGCCGCCGCTGGCCGACGGATACCTCGACGAGGTGCTCGTGCGCGGTCGGCGGTCGGTGCGGCGTCGCCGGCTCGCGAACGCCGGGGTTTGGGCGGTCGTGTTGCTCGCGCTCGCCGCTCTCGTGATGCCGACGGTACCGCTGGACGCCCGACCGGCCGCCCCCGCGCGCCACCCGTCGTTGCCCGACCGCTTCGCCGGCTACTCGTTGCTGACCAGCAGCGTGGAACGCTCGGCGCCGGGGCGGGCGATCGCGATCTACGGATACGGCAACGGCGAGACGTTCAACATGTTCCAGCCGCTCGTCGTGGGTGCGGACGCGGACACGTACCGGCGCGTGGGCGCGATGGAGGAGCGCGGCGGCGCGCTGGGCCTGCTGTCGCCGGACGGGACCCGGGTGCTCGTCGGCGACGATCGCGGCGCCACCGGCGACCTGGTGCTCGTCGAGCTCACCAGCGGGCGGCGGCGCACGATCGCGCTCGGCGCGCCGGTCGGGGTGCGGCTGCTGGCCTGGTCGCCGGACGGGCGGTACGTCGCCTACAGCGCGGCGCCGATCGGGGAGTCCGACGGGTCCATCGACTTCGTCGAGTCCGAGGTGCTGCGGCACGGGACGCTGCGGCTGCTCGACGTCGCGAGCGGGCGCAGCGTCGAGCTCGGGTCGCTGTCCGGGGTGTGGACGGCGGCGTTCGCACCGGACGGTGCGCGGGTCGCGGTTCAGGTGGCCGCACAGGTACACCTGCTGGATCTGAACGGACACGAGGACGGTGTCGTGGCCCTCGACAGCGGGCGCGGGCTCGTCGCCGGGGTCGGCTGGTCGCCGGACGGGCGGTTCCTGGCCACCGCGCCGTGGACCGGCGGATCCGAGCACGGGTACTTCCTCACCGACGGCGGGGACGTCCAGTTCGTTCCCGTGGCGCCACAGGCCACGCCGCCGGGGGCGGTCCAGGACGTGGTGCGGTTGCTGGGGTGGCGCGACGCCGGGCGCGTCGTCGCGGCCACGGTCGACTCCCCCGGCGGGCGGCTGTCGCTGAGCGAGATCGACCTGGGCTCCGGGCAGCGGCGGGTGCTGTCGCGGTTCGACACCGGCAAGTCGTGCGAGCTGGGTATGCAGCACTGCGAGGTGTACGACCTGCAGCTGGCCGGCGGGCTGCTGCCCGACCTGGCCGTGCGCCACGCCGGATCGCCGGACCGCGGGCCGTGGCCGTGGATGCTGCGGATACCGGCGGCGGTCCTGCTCGGCGGGGCACTGTTGCTCTGGTGGCGGCTCGGCCGGGCACGGCGGCGGCGCCTTGACACAAGGACGGCCTGACGCCTACGCAGCGGGCACCTCCAAGTCGTGGGCCTCGGTGTCGATCCGAGCACTCCGCCGTTATGAGCGGCGGCCGAGCAGCCAGCGCTCCGCCCACGTCGGTCCACAGTGGATGGCATCTCGTGCTCGCGGCAGGCTTCGAACCTGCGACCTCCGCTGTGTGAAAGCGGCGCTCATACCGGGCTGAGCTACGCGAGCATTGCGTGCGCCGTGCAGGATTCGAACCTGCGAACCATCCGCTTAAGAGGCGGCCGCTCTACCGGGCTGAGCTAACGGCGCGAGAAAAGAGCTCCGAGACAGGGATTCGAACCCCAACCTCCGCGTCCAGAGCGCGGCGTCACTGCCGGTTAGACCATCTCGGAACGAGAACCGTCGACGGGAGTCGAACCCGTTACTCCTGTTTGGAAGACAGGCATGTCACCGTGCACACCCCGACGGCAAAGTAGCGAGTAGGGGAGTCGAACCCCTGTCTCCGCGCTGAGAACGCGGCGGCCTGACCGCTAGCCGAACCCGCCAAAGCGTGCCCTCCCCCCAAGGGCACTCGTGGACCGCAGGGGGGTCGAACCCCTCACGCGCTGCATGCCGAGCAGCGCCGCACACCGGTGACGTGCAGCCCATCGTCGGGAACCGGGGAGTCGAACCCCGCACTTCCTGGTCCCAGGCCAGGTCCGGTCACCGCGCCGGTCGTTCCCGAAAGAAATGCCATCCACTGTGGAGTTTTCAAATCACAAATGCCTCGGTGGTACCGCGGCAGGACGCGCAGGGGCGACAGGACTCGAACCTGCAACCTTCGGTTTTGGAGACCGACGCTCAGCCAGTTGAGCTACGCCCCTATGAAAAAACCGCCCGGTCCCTCGACGGGGCGGGCGGCTTCGGGAAAGCGTCTCGCTTACCCGCGCCACCGTCCCGAAGGGCGTCCCATCTGCTTGCCGGCCTGGGCGGCCGGTCGCGGCTCGCCGACCATGGGCCACGCAGCACCGGACACCGGCATCGGCCGGTTCTCGGTGGCGGTCCAGGTCGTCATCTCGGGCTCCTCGTTTCGGGCTTGCTGCGTCGTGTTCGTAAATGACGATACGGATCGGTGGCGGTGAACGGCAACGCATTTAACGCGCGGATTTTTCAGGCCCAGCCCTTGCGCGCGGCGTGCCAGCCGAGCTGGATGCGGGTGTCGGCGCCCGCGCGCTGCATCATCGCGTGTATGCGGCGCTGGACGGTGCGCAGGCTGGTGTCGAGCTGCCCGGCGATCGCCTGGTCGGTCAGGCCGGCCAGCAGCAGCGTGAGGATGCGGCGATCCAGCGGCTCCAGGCCGAGCTCGCCGGCCTCGCGGACCTCGGGGCCGTCCGTCCACAGTGGATAGGCGTGCGCCCACAGCTCCTCGAAGAGCGCGATGAGGGCGTCGAGCAGGCCGCTGGCGTGTACGAGTACCGACGCGGGGGCGGTGTGTTGCCCAGACAGCAACGGCAGCATCGCGACCTGGCTGTCCACGATGATCATCTTGATCGGGGTCTTCTCGACGACGCGGATCTCCTCGCCCTCGGCGATGCTCGCCGCGGCCAGCTGCACCAGGCCGGGCTCGGCCAGGGACTCGCGGTCGACGACGACCCGGTAGGCGACGCCGCGGCGCAGGCCGTCGTCGCCGGCGGCGTTGTCGCGGTGCGGCACGACGGCCAAGCCCGGCACGACGAGCGAGCGCACGTCGTGCCGGGCGGCGTGCTGCATCTGGGCGAAGCGGTGGCGCACCGCCTCGACGTCGGTGATGACCTCGACGACGCCGGTGCCGCGGCCGGCCTCGGTGCGGCGGTGCTCGTCGGCGAGGGCGAGCAGGGCGAGCTCGGCGGCGTGCAGGCGGTCGCGCTGCTGGCGAAGGAGCGCGCCGAGCGCGATGGACGGCGGCGCGGCCTCGTACGTTCCGTGCGGCCCGGCGACCGCGAGCCCGCGCGCCACGAGCGCGGCGAGCAGCTCTGCCGTGCGCGGGCCGGCGCCGCGGGCGGACAGCTCGGCGGGCGTGCCGGCTCCCGCGACCAGGCAGCGGTACAGCCGCTCCTCGTCGGGGTCGAGGCCAAGGGCGCCGAGCATCCGACGATCGTAGGGCCGTACCGCCGCCCGCAGTAGGGGCCGCGGCCGGGTCAGTCCCGGTGGCGGCGGTCCGGCAGGGCGTACGCCCGGATCACCTCCTGCTCGATCGTGTTGCCGCGGTCGTCGCGCGCGGTGGCGCGCAGCGACACGTAGCCGGCGTCGCGCGGCGGGTTGAAGCGGGCCACGCCGCCGTCGAGCGCCACCCGCTGCCAGTGCGCGCCGTCGTCGAAGGAGACGGCGAGCGTGACGGCGGTGACGGCGCCGGCGCCGACCGCGCCGGGCAGGTGCGCCGCCCGGACGCCGACGGCGTTGCGGCCCGGCCGCGCGGTGCCGGACAGGTCGGTGTCGACGGCGTAGTCCAGCTGCAGCAGCGGCAGGACGTCGACGGCGAGCGGGTCGCTGACCGGGCGGGCCTTGACCGTCCACGCGGTGTGCGAGGCGATCGTGAGCCGGTACAGCGCGGGGTCCCGCGACGCGCGCAGGTCGAGCGCGAACGTGGTCGGGCCCTCCGTCGTCGGGGTGACGTACGCGGCCGGCCACTCCGACGTGGCCAGCAGGGTGCCGTCCTCCCAGACGCGGAACGTGCGCTGGTCGGTGCCGTCCTGCATGTACCCGCCGTGGTCCGCGCCGCTGTCGGTCCACGGCTGCACGTTGAACTCGGCGTAGCCGGCCTGCCGCGCCGACCACCAGAACCCGGAGCCGTTGCGCGGGTGCGCCACCGGGGCGAACCAGTCGCTGACCTGCCTGCTGCCGGCGCGGTACGCGTGCAGGCCGGAGCGCGACTCGACGGCGAGCCCGGGCCCGGTCATCGCGTCCTCGGCCCAGCTCGTGCCGGCCGGCGCGGACACATAGTCGGTGCGCGTGCCGGGCATGGTGGCCGACTGCAGGAAGCCGACGGCGAACGGGCGGTACGGGCGGAAGGCCCAGCGGTACTCCCCGCCCGGCGTCGCGGTGTCGCCGTAGAAGCGCATGTCGACGCGGGCGAGGTCCTCGGCGCGCGGCCGGTACGTGAGGTCGTCGGGGATCCGCCCGGCGTGCTGGTCGACGAGGTCGTACACGTACGGCGAGTCCGGCACCCCCTCCACCCGCAGGCGCCCGGGCAGCGCCGCGCCGGCCCGCGCCGTCACCGAGACGACCGGGATCGGGCTCGTCGTGCCGTCGTCGGCGCCGACCCACTCCAGCAGCTTGCCGGGGCCGTCGTTGACGACGATGAGCAGCCGTGCGCCGGCCGCGGCGGCGTTGGCGGCCCGCTCACCCGGGCTCACCGCGTCCGAGCGGGTGGCCACGGCGATCTTCCCGCGCACCCGCTTGCCGGCGTAGTCGGCGGCGGCGCCGGCGCCGACCCGCACGACGTCGAGCTCGTCGCGGCCGGCGTACAGGCTGGAGCCGGGCTGGCCGAGGAACGGCACGTTGTCGCCGATGGTGAGCAGCGGGTACGCCTTGCGCCAGCGGGTCTCGTACTCGAACGCGCCGGCGGTGACCTTCCCGGTGGGCAGCACGAACGCCTCGTCGTACTGGGGGCCGAGCAGCAGCTGTTCGTCGATCGTCGAGGTCGCGCCGTCGCTGCGGTACCAGTTGAGCTGCAGGACCCGGTCCTCCGTCCGCGGCGCCCCGGGCACCCGCGCGGCGACCTCCTTGGCCTTGCGGGCGTCCAGGGTGATGCTGCGGTCGCGGTCCAGCACGATCTCGGGGTCGCCGAGCAGCGCCATGGCCTGCGAGTCCGGCCCGTGGTCGCCGGCGACCGGGATGAGCGTCAGAGCGCTGTAGGTGCCCTTGAGCAGCCGCAGGTCCAGGTCGCCGTCGAAGGCGAACAGGTACGGGTCCGGCTGGCCGAACGCCTGCAGCTCCAGGTACCCCTGCACCGGCTTGCCGGAGCGGTCGCGCACCGACACGTGCAGGTTGTGCCGCTCGTCCTCGGTGAACAGGCCGAACTGGGTGCGCAGCGCGAGGCCGGGCGCGGTGGCGGTGACCTGGCCGAGGTACCGGCGCGCCGTCATCGCCATCGAGGGCCTGGCGGTGACGGTGACGCTCGCGGTGCCGTGCGCCGGGACGGTGACGCGGTCGGCGGACAGCGCGAACATGCCGTCCGGTGCGGGGGTGCCGGCGTCGGCCGTGGGGTCGACGTCGTACGGGCCGCCGGCGATCGCGGCGCTCTCGGCGAGGTCGAGGGTCACCGGGGCGGCGCCGGCGTTGCTGTAGGTGACGGTCCGGGCGACCGGCGCCGGGTCGGTGTGCGGCCAGCCGAAGAAGCCGAACCAGGCCGAGCCGGTGGCGGTCACCGGCGCGGCGAGGCTCGCCGGGACGTCGACCCGGCCCGCGCCGACCGCGTAGGCGTCCAGGCCGGGCAGCGCCTTGCTGGTGCTCATCAGCGCGTCCTTGAGCCGCGCGGCCGGCCAGTCCGGGTGCTGCTGGGCGAGGATGGCGGCGGCGCCCGCGACGTGCGGCGTGGCCATCGAGGTGCCGGACATCGTGGTGTACCACCCGTCGGCGTCGTTCCCGCCGGTCCGCGTCGCCTTCGCGGCGAGGATGTCCACGCCGGGCGCGGCGATGTCCGGCTTGAGGCCGTAGTCGCCGTAGCGGGGCCCGCGGCTGGAGAAGTAGGCGAGCTGGTCGTCGCGGTCGACGGCCGCGACGGTCAGCGCCGCGTCGGCGACGCCGGGCGCGCCCATCGCCGCCTCGGCCCCGGTGTTGCCGGCGGCCACGACGAACAGGGTGCCGCTCTGCTGGCTCAGGCTGTTCAGAGAGAGGCTGACGGGGTCGGTACCGTCGCTGGGCACCGAGTCGCCCAGGCTCATGCTGACGACCTTGGCGTGCTGCGCGACCGCCCACTCCATGCCGGCGATCACCCACGAGTCCGCGCCGGTGCCCTCGTCGGACAGGACCTTGCCGGCGATGAGGTCGGCGCCCGGCGCGACGCCCCGCTCGGCGCCGCCGGAGGCCGCGCCGCTGCCGCCGACCGTCGAGATCGTGTGGGTGCCGTGGCCGTTGCCGTCGTCGACGCTCTCGCCGGGCACGAAGCTCGCCGTGGCGCTGACCCGACCGGCCAGGTCGGGGTGGGACAGGTCGACGCCGGTGTCGAGGACCGCGACCTTCACGCCCTCGCCGTGCAGCCCGGCGGCCCACGCGGACGGTGCCCCGATCTGGGCGGTGCTCTCGGCCAGGTCCGCCTTGACGGTACCGTCGAGCCAGAGCTTGGCCGGCCCGTTCCCGGCGGCCACGGCGTCCCACGTGTCGCGGATGCCGCGCTTGGCCGCCCGCAGCGCCGAGCCGTGCACGCTCGGCAGGTCCCGCACCTTCGCCGTGTGCGGCGGCGCGACGGCCGCGCGGGCGGCCCCGCCGGTGGCGATGAGCGGGATCTCGGCCCGCCTGGCGTCGTCGTAGCCGCTGCGCACCAGCAGGGAGACGTTGAACAGCCGGCGGTCGATGCGGTCCGCGGCGACGAGCGGCAGGGCCTCGTCCGGCCACACGTAGAGGTCGCCGCCGATCGTCTCGGTCCGCACTCCGCCGGGCGCGTGCCCGGGCCGGCGCACGTCGGCGGCCTGCTTGGCGCCGCCGGCGTCGAAGAGCCGGACGACGTCGCCGGTGATGAGGGTGACGGTGGCCGCCTTGCCGATGGCGTCGCGGTGCGTGGCTGGGGGCGCAGCGTCGGCGGCGGGCGCGACCGGTCCGGTCAGCAGCGCGGCCGCGACGAGCGAGGCGACGGCGGCGCGCAGCGCTAGCCGTCGGCGGGCGTCGATTGACATGGACGGTGTCTACCGTCGCGGATCGCCGGCGCGGAACGCCCTCACGCTGGCAGGAACCCGCCACGGCAGGGACCCGCCACGGCGACCCGGGTCGATGGACCCGGGCCGCCGGGCGGGATCGGTTCAGCAGGCGCCGTTGTCGGTCCAGACCGCCTGGCTGTTGTTGCCGGGGATGTCGCCCTGCGTCCACCACTTCGCGGTCCACTTGTGCCCGCCGTACGTCACGGACTGCCCGCCGACGTAGGCGACCGTGGAGCTCCACGGGGACAGGCCGGCGCAGTTGCCCGTGCCGCCGGTCGGGGTCGGCGACGTGCCGCCACAGGCGCCGTTGTCGGTCCACACGCCCTGGCCGTTGTTGCCGGGGATGTCGCCCTGGGTCCACCACTTGGCGGTCCAGGTGTGGCCGTTGTAGGAGACCTGCTGGCCGCCTGTGTACGCGGTGGCGGCGTTCCACGCCGGCGCCGAGCACGTGCCGCCGGTCGGGCTCGTCGACGGCGACGGCGACGTGCTGCGCGACGGCGACGGCGAGGCCGAGGCCGAGGCGCTACGGGTCGGCGAGGCCGTGGGGCTGGCCGTGGAGCAGCCGGCCGTGGCGCCGTTGGTGGCGTTGACGACCGCGTTGAACAGGGTCGCGGCGGGGTCGAGCGCCTCCAGGGAGTACATCATCGCGCCGCCCAGCCCGTTGCAGTGCTGGTAGTCGGCCTTGGCCTGGATCGACGCCGGGGAGTCGCCGCTCCAGAACGTGGTGCCGTCGTAGAAGTAGGCGCCCTTCGTGACGGGGTCCAGGTACGTGTACGACGGGTTGTTCACGAAGCCCGTCAGTTCCTTGTAGAAGGACACGCCTGGGACGTTGCCCGACATCGCATGGCCCGTGGCCGGGCCGGTCGCCGTCTGGTACAGGCCGTGGTTGGCGCCGGCGGGCACGCCGGTCCAGCCGCGGTAGTAGAACGGATAGCCGAGCGTGAGCTTCGCGGCCGGGAACCCGCCCGCGATGCTGTAGCCGGAGTCGCCCGTGGTCCACGCCTTCACCGCGGAGTCGATCGTGTACTTCCCGTTGCCCGGCGGGATTGTCGCGCTCGGGTCGCTCGGCGACGTGTACAGCGGGGCCTGATGGTTCGTCGGCCCGGTCGCCTCCCAGCCGCCGTGCATGTCGTACGTCATGATGTTGGCGTAGTCGAGGTAGCTGCCGAGCTTGTTCGTCTCGACGTGCATGATCTTGTCCTGCCCGGCCGGGACGGCCGCGGTCAGGTACTTCTTGCCGGTGCCGAGCGCGTCGAGCTGCGCGCGGAACTCGGCCATCAGCAGCGTGTAGTTCTGCATGTCCGCGGCGGCATAGTGGTTGCCGGTGTGCCCCGGCGCGCCCGGGTACTCCCAGTCGATGTCGATGCCGTCGAAGATCCCCGCACCCGTGCCGGCGCCGCCGTAGCCGTTGCGGGCCGGCAGGTTGCCCTTGATGAACATGTCGATGCAGGAGCTGACCAGCTTCTTGCGCGAAGCGTCCGTGGCGGCGGCGTCGGAGAAGTACTTGGAGTAGGTCCAGCCGCCGATCGACAGCAGGATCTTCATGTTCGGGTACTTCGCCTTGAGCTTCTTGAGCTGGTTGAAGTTGCCGACGATGGGCTGGTTGTAGACGTCGGCCACGCCGTCGACGCTGATGTCGGCGCCGTAGGACTTGCCGTAGTCGGCGAACGAGTCACCCGCGTTGTCGCCCGCGTTGGGGTTGTTCTCGTCCTGCGAGGCCGCGGAGTCGTTCTCGAAGCACGTCAGGTTGGTCGGGTGGATGTTCTCGAAGGCGTACACCAGGAAGTCGATCTTCCCGGCCATGCCGCTCGTGTCGAGGTTCTTCGGGTAGAACCCGTTGGCGTAGATGCCCCACTGGGTGAAGTAGGCGAACTTCACTCCCCCACTGGTGGTGGCGGCCTGCGCGGAGACGCTGTTCAGGGCGACGCCGGTCCAAGCGGTGGCGGCCGCGAGGATCGTCGCCGCAATACCGACGGCGAGTCTTCTGGGTCTGCGCATCTCGTTTTCCTCCTGTACCGAGAGCACTCCCTCAATCAGTTAACACTCTTAACTGTTTGCGAAAGTTTATAGCCCTCGATGGAAGCGAGCAAGACCGTCTCCACCGCCATCGATCCCAGCCCCAGCCCCAGCCCCCGCCCTGATGCTGGCCGCGCGCCACACTCTTGGCAGCCTTCCACGAATGTGCGCCCGTCCAACATGGTGATCCCTGCCCGGTACGCGACAACCGCCCACGCCTTGCCGGATGACCACCCACTGCCGCCCGCCCCGGGGGTGAGACGGCCGCCCAGCCGCTGCACCGCCACCAGCCGCTGCGTCACGACCACCCGCTGCGCCGCGCCAACCGGCTGCAACCAACCGATATGGCGTCGGTCTCGGTCAATGTTTGACCGAGGCGCCGGCGAGTGCTTCGGGCGCGGGAAAAGTACGAGGGTGATCACCGGGAGTCGAACCCGGACCTTCAGAGCCACAATCTGACGTGCACAGACCCGTACACCATGACCACCGCTCCCCCGGCTGGACTCGAACCAGCAACCTTGCGATTAACAGTCGCCTGCTCCGCCGAATTGAGCTACGAGGGAATGAGAAACGAAAAGCCGCCCGGATCCTCGCGGACGGGCGGCCTGGACAGCTCGAACGAGGCTACCCGGGCCACCGGTGCGCGTGATTGGCATGCATGGGGAGCTCCTCGGGAAATCGCTTCGTCCAGGTCGTTCACGAATGACGATACGAAAGGTCCAATGCGGCCGGCAACGCATTTTTCGAGGTGCGCATGCCGGAAAGCAGGAGGTTCGTCACGCGGGTGATGGTGGTGTGTCATCGAAGTGTCGCCGCCAGGGACCGGATGACCGCGGCTGGGCGCGACAGTACAAGCCTTGGTACATTGCGTGGATGATCGTCGTCGACGCGGCCTCGGCGGTGCCGCCGTATGAGCAGCTGCGGGCCTACTTCGCCGGGCGGATCGCGGACCGGACGCTCGCGGTGGGCGAGCGGCTGCCGACCATCCGCAGCCTGGCCGCCGAGCTCGGGCTCGCGGTGAACACGGTCGCGCGAGCCTACCGCGAGCTGGAGGACGCCGGCCTGATCGAGACCCGGGGCCGGGCCGGCTCGTTCGTCTCCGCCGCCGGGGAGCAGGCCCGGGAGCGGGTGCGGCGGGCCGCCGAAGGCTACGCCGCCGTCGCCCTCGCCGCCGGCATCGACGCGGCGGAGGCGCTGCACATCGTCGAGGCGGCGCTGCGGCCGGGGACCTCGTCGATCCCCGGCCGGTAACGCGTCGGATCAGGCGGCCACCGCGATGGCCGGCAGCATCAGCTTCACCTGGGTCGCCGCGGCGGACGCATCGATCGAGTTGAACATGAACGCGACCAGCGCGTCGTTGCCGACCCAGGCGCAGACGGCGAACGAGACGCCGCTGGTGCCGTCGGTCTTCTGGCACTGGGCCTTGCCGCCGAGCTTGCCGGCGTCGACGTTCACCGGGCTGCCGCTGGCGCTGCCGAGCCCGGCCAGCGCGCTCTTGAAGAACGCGTCGAGCTGGGTCTGCGGGCTGCCCACGCTGAAGATGGAGCCGGTGCCGCCCCACACGACGGCCGTCCGGCCGCTCTTGGCGGTGTCCTGGTACTGCGCGGCGAACGGGTTCTTGATCCCCGAGCTGGCCAGCTGGTCGCTCATCGACTTGGCCTCGTCCTGGTTGGACGCCTTCTTCCAGGTGCTGATCGTCGCCGGGGCGGTCAACGTCACCTTCGGGCCGTTGTTGGTCCCGCCGCTGGCGGCCTTGGAGGCGGCGCCGGAGGCTCGCGACGTGGGGCCGGTGGTCGTGGAGGCCTCGGGCGTGTCGTCGTCGTTGCCGGCCACGTACACGGCCGCGCCGATGCCACCGCACAGCAGCAGGGCAAGCCCGCCGAACACGAGGCTCAGCACCAGGCCGGTGCGCTTCTTCGGCGGAGGCGGCGGCGGTGCGCCCCAGGCGGGCTGCTGCGCGCCGTAGGCCGGCTGGCCGTAGCCGCCGCCGGACGCGGGCATCGCGGAGGTGGGCTGGCCGTAGCCGGGGCCGGAGGACGGCATGCCCGAGGTCGGCGCGCCGTAGGCCGGCTGGCCGTAGCCCGGGTCCTGGCCGTAGCCGGGCTGCTGCCCGTAACCGGGCTGCTGGCCGTAGCCGGGGTCCTGCCCGTAGCCGGGCTGCTGGCCGTAGCCCTGGTCCTGGCCGTAGCCCGGGTTGTTGCCGTAGGACGGCTGCCCGTAACCGGGGTCGTTGTACGACGGCTGCCCGTACTGGGGCGGCTGCTGCCCGTACTGTGGAGGCTGCTGGCCGTACTGCTGCGGCTGCTGGCCGTAAGGGTCGTATGGGGGTGGTGCGTACGGGTCAGACATGAAAGCTCCTCGGCACGCGGAAAACCCCCGGGAGCATAATCCCTTCTGGAGCGGAGTGTTGTCCGGTTCTTGGCGATCCGCGTCACTCGGCATTGCTCAACTTCGCTCCGCGCCCGCCGATCGGCGCTGGGTATGGCCCCCTGGTCCACGCAGGGCGACCGCCCGGCCGCGACGCGTGCTTGTCCGCGCCTCTTCGCGCCGAACGGCAGGTACAGGGCCGGCCCGGCGGATATTGTCACCCGATGTTGACGGGTACGGCCGACCCCGGCGACGCGACCGCGTCAGCCACCACGGGGCGGCTCGTTGCGCAGCGTCGCGGCGGCGACGCGGGGCAGACTGACGAGGAAACGGACGGCATCGCCGGCGACAGCGACAGCGACCTCGCGGCGCGCCCGCGGCGCCGGGCGGACCTGCTCGCGTTCGGCAGCTACCTGCTGGGCGCGCTGTTCGTGATCTCCCCGTTGCTGGCCGACTACGGCCGGCGCGTGCCGAACAAGCCCGGCGACCGGGCCCAGGCGGAGGTCTTCCTCGCACACGCCGCGTACTTCGTCACGCACGGCGGCAACCCGTTCCACATCGGGCAGCTGAATGCGCCGTTCGGCGTCAACGCGATGGCCAACACGTCGATGCTGGCGCTGAGCCTGCCGATGTCGCCGATCACGCTGCTGTTCGGCGCCAAGGTCAGCTTCGACGTCCTGATCGTCATCGGGCTGGCCGGCACCGCCGCCGCCTGGTACTGGGTGCTGTCCCGCCACGTCGTGAGCAGCCGCACCGCCGCATGGATCGGCGGCCTCGTCGGCGGGTTCGCGCCGACGGTGACCTCCCATGCCACGTACCACCCGAACCTCGTCGCGCAGTTCTTGGTACCGCTGCTGGCTTGGCGCTCTTTCAAGCTCCTGGAGCAGGGCCGTGCGGTGCGCAACGGGCTGCTGCTGGCCGCTCTCGTCGTCGCGCAGGCGTTCATCAACGAGGAGATGCTGTTCCTCGCCGCGCTCGGGATCGGGCTGTTGATGCTGCTCTGCGCGGTGCAGCGGCGCGACCGGGTGCGTTCGGCGATCGGGCCGCTCGCGGCCGGCCTCGGCGTGACCACCGGCGCCTCGCTCGTCGCGCTGGCCTACCCGCTGTACTACCAATTCGCCGGCCCGGGCAGCTACAACGGCGGCGAGTCGTACATGACCGGCTTCCGCATGGACGTCACCGGCCTCACGTCGTACGGCAGCAACAGCGTGGCCGAGCGCCTGCGCCGCTTCGGCACGAGCTCCCTGCCCTTCGGCGCCGAGGAGCACGGCTTCTTCGGCTGGTCGCTGACGCTGCTGCTCGTCGCGCTGATCGTGTGGCAGTGGCAGGACCTGCTGGTGCGCTGCCTGGCGATCACCGGCGGCGTGTTCGCGGCGCTGGCCTGGGGCAACCCGCTGCAGTTCAAGGGCCGCGACACCGGCATCCCGGGGCCGTTCGCGCTGCTGGAGCACCTGCCGCTGTTCGACACCCTGCTGCCGACGCGGCTCGGCGAGGTCAGCAACTGGGCGGCGGCGCCGCTGCTGGCGCTCGGCGTGCAGCGGCTGGTCGAGCTGCAGGGCGTGCCCGCGCGCACCCGCCGCATCCTGATGCTCGGCCTGCTCGGCGCCGCGCTGGTGCCGGCCGCGCCCATGCCGGTCAAGGTCGAGACCCGCCCGGCGGTGCCGGCGTTCGTCACCTCCGGCGCGTGGCGCGACTACGTCGGGCCCGGGCAGAGCGTCCTCGTGGTGCCGCTGCCCCAGTGGGACTTCGAGACCGGCCTGTACTGGTCGGCGGAGACCGGCGCCCGGATGCCGATTTCGCACGGGTACTTCCTGGGCCCGGCCGACGGCGTCGACGGCCACCACGCCTTCGTCGGGCCGGTGCCACGCCCGACGGACAAGCTGTTCGCGACGGCGATGTACCAGGACAAGGTCCCGCCGGTCACCGACGCCGACCGTGCGCAGGCCAGGGCCGACGTGCAGTACTGGAAGGTGTCGCTCATCCTCGTGCCGGACGACCCGCGGTGGGCCTCCGAGCGCGAGACCGTCGCCGCCCTGTACGGCCCGGGCAAGGCGGCCGGCGGCCTGACGATGTGGGACGTGCGCGCGCTGGGCTGACATTGACAGAAGTCTCTCGAAGACTGACCCTCGGGAGATGGTGCGTGCGCTGCTCGGCGTGCCGGCGGCCCGCACCTACCTGCTCGGCCAGTCCGTGTCGCTGCTCGGCGACTCGACGCTGTGGCTGGCCACCGGAATCTGGGTCAAGACGCTGACCGGCAGCAACACGGCGGCGGGGCTGGTGTTCTTCTGTTTCACCGCCCCGGCGCTGCTCGGGCCGCTCGCCGGCGCGCTGGTCGACCGCTTCCGGCGGCGCCCGCTGCTCATCGCGGCCAACGCCGGCGCCGCCCTGGCCGTGCTGCCGCTGCTCGCGGTCGACGGTCCCGGACGCATCTGGCTGGTGTACCTCTCGATGCTGCTCTGCGGCGCCGCGTACACGCTGCTCGCACCGGCCCAGTCGGCCCTGCTGGTCGCGATCGTGCCGGGCGAACTGCTCGCCGATGCCAACGGGCTGCTGCGCACCGCCCAGGAGACGCTGCGCCTCGTCGGCCCGCTGCTCGGCGCCGGGCTGTTCGTGCTCGCCGGCCCGCACGCGGCCGTGGCGCTGGACGCGGCCAGCTTCGCCGCGCCGATCGCCTGCCTGCTGCAGATGCGCGTCGACGAGGCGCGCCCGGTCCGGGTCGCCGGCGAGGGCGGCGGCCTGCGGTTCATCGCGCGCACGCCCCGGCTGCGCGCGGTGGTGCTCGGCGCCGCGTGCGCGCTGTGCGTCTTCGGGTTCAGCGAGACCACGGTCTTCGCCGTCGTCGGGCAGGGCCTGCACCGCTCTCCCGCGTTCGTCGGCGTGCTGGCCGCGGTGCAGGGCGCGGGCGCACTGCTGGGCGGCCCGACCGCGGCGCCGCTGACCCGCCGCCTCGGCGAGGCCCGGCTGATGGCCGCGGGCATGCTGGCCGGCGCGGCCGGGGCGCTGCTGCAGGCCGCGCCGAGCGCCGCCGGGGTGCTGCCCGGCGCCGCCCTGTTCGGCGTCAGCCTGCCGTGGATCGCGGTCGGCTTCACCACCCGCCTGCAGCGCGCCACGCCCGACCGGCTGCAGGGCCGCGTGTTCGCCACCGCGGCCACCATCGTCACCGTGCCGCAGACCGTCTCGATCGCGCTCGGCGCCGCGCTCATCCCCCTCGCCGGCTACCGCGTCCTGCTCGCCACGATCGCCGTGGTGCTCGTGCTGACCGCCGCCTACCTCGCGGCTCAGCCCGACGAGGCGGCGCGGGCCACCCGCGCGCGGATGCCGTCGAGCACGACCTGCAGGCCGCGCTCGAAGTTGTCGCTGCTCTGCGGGTCGCCGATCTCCAGGACGCTGGCCGCCATCAGGGGGTACTCCTCCAAGAGCCGCAGCAGCGAGTCGCGGTCCTGCGGGCCGGACTCGTCGCCGCCGCGCAGCCGGTCGGCCTGCTCGTCGAGCGTGAACCCCGACACGTAGTTGCCGACGGCGATCATCGCCCACATCGACTCGGCCGGCGACAGCCCGACGGCGCACAGCACACGCAGGTACCGCTCGATCGTCTCCAGCTGCACCCCCTGCGGCCGGGTGGAGGCGGCGAGCATGGCGCCGTCGCGGTACCGGTTCAGGCTCTCCCGCAGCTCCCGGGCCCGCGCGGCGACCCACTCGTCCCACTCCTCGGGGCGCTCGGGCGGCTCGGCGGCGAGCGAGCGGGCCAGGATCGTCTCGGCCATCTGGTCGAGCAGCTCCTGCTTGTTCTTGAAGTGCCAGTAGAGCGCCGGCGCCTGCACGCCGAGCCGCGTGGCGAGCCGCCGCAGCGACAGCCCGTCGAGCCCGGCCTCGTTCATGAGCTCGATGGCCGCCTTGATCACCTGTTCCCGGTCGAGCGCCACAGTTGACACCTTAACAGTGTTCAGGCACGCTTAACGGCGTTAAGGCCTTAACACCGTTAAGGAGGTGGATCATGATCGAGGCACGCGCGCTGACCAAGCGTTTCCGGCGCAACACTGCCGTCGACGGGGTGGACCTGGACGTGCCGGCGGGCACGGTGTGCGGCCTGCTCGGCCCCAACGGCGCCGGGAAGACGACGGTCGTGCGCATCCTCGCCACGCTGTTGCGCCCCGACGGCGGCAGCGCCCGGGTGGCCGGCCACGACGTGGTGCACGACGCGCGGCGGGCGCGGCTGCGGCTGGGCCTCGCCGGGCAGTACGCGGCGGTCGACGAGATCCTGCCGGGCCGCGCCAACCTGATCATGTTCGGCCGGCTGTACCACCTGCCGCCGCGGCGGGCCCGCGAGCGCGCCGACGAGCTGCTCGAGCGGTTCCGCCTCACCGACGCGGCGTCGCGCCCGGTCCGCACCTACTCCGGCGGCATGCGCCGCCGCCTGGACCTGGCCGCGAGCCTCATCGCCGCGCCGTCGGTCCTCTTCCTGGATGAGCCGACCACGGGCATCGACCCCGGCGCCCGGCTCGAGATCTGGGACATGATCGGCGAGCTGGTGCGCGAGGGAACGACGGTGCTGCTCACCACGCAGTACCTCGACGAGGCCGACCGCCTGGCCGACCAGATCGTGGTCCTCGACCACGGCCGGGTCGCCGCCGCCGGCACGCCCCTGGCCCTGAAGAAGTCGCTGGGCGGCGCACGGGTGGACGTGGTGCTGCACGACCGCACCCGGGCCGCGGAGGCCGCCGCCATCATGGCCGGCTCCGCCATTGTGGCCGGCTCCGCCACTGTGGCCAGCTCCGCCACTGTGGCCAGTTCCACCAGCGTGGCTGGCTCCGCCCACGTGGACGGCTCCGTCATCCTGGATGGCTCCGCCATTGTGGACGGCTCCGCCATCGTGGCCCGTGACGTCACCGTGGCCCGTGACGTCATCGTGGCCCGTGACGTCACCGTGGCCCGTGACGTCACCGTGGCCCGTGACGTCAGCGTGGACGGGGCCCGGCTGTCGGTCGCCTCGGACGAGCTCATCCGCATCGCCACGCAGCTGGCCGCCGCCGGCATCGAGGTCGACGACATCGCGCTGCGCCGCCCGACCTTGGACGAGGTCTTCCTGCACCTCACGGGCGGTGCCGCCGCATGACCGCCGTCACGGACACGATGATCATCGCCCGCCGCAGCTTCGCCCACCTGCGCCGCGAGCCCGGCCAGCTGGTCGGCTTCCTGCTCTTCCCGATCATCATGATCGTGCTGTTCGCCTACGTCTTCGGCAGCGCGATCTCCCTGCCCGGCGGCGGCAACTACGGCGCGTTCCTCATGCCCGGCATCTTCATGCAGACGATGGCGCTGACCGCGGTACAGGCCGCGACCCGCACCAACACCGACATGACCCAGGGCATCATCGACCGCTTCCGCTCGATGCCCATCGCCCGCGCCGCGGTCCTCACCGGCACCAACCTGGCCGAGATCGCGCTGCGCCTGCTGGGCCTGGCCGGCATGGTCCTGTGCGCCCTGGCCCTGACCGACTGGTCCCCGCACCGCGGCGTGGCGTCGACGACCGCCGCCTTCGTTCTGCTGGCCGCCTTCGGCCTGGCCATGATCTGGGTCGGCACCTTCATCGGCCTGTCGGTGAGCAACCCGACGGTCGCCGACCAGGCCACGTTCGGCTGGCTGTTCCCGATGACGTTCCTGGCGAACACCTTCGTCCCGACGCAGGGCCTGCCGTCCTGGCTGCGCCCGGTCGCGGACTGGAACCCGATGAGCGCAACGGTGGCGGCGGTACGCGCCCTGTTCGGCAACCCGTCACCGACCCCCGCGCACGCCGCCTGGCCCTTGCAGCACCCGATCCCCACCTCGGTCGCGTGGTCCATCGCCCTGCTGCTGGTCTTCGTGCCGCTCTCCATTTGGCGGTACCGCAAAGCCTCCCGCTGACGCGCCCCCGCGAACGGCGCGCCGGTGGGTGGCTCAGCCCATCACGCGGGCGCCGTACGCGGTGGCGACCGACATCAGCGCCCTGGCCGTCCGCGCCCGCCGCAGGTCCGGAACGCTCAGGGAGCGCCAGTCCGCGGACAGCGCGTGCAGCTGCGCCACGGTCATCGGCATCGCCGCGAGGCTCAGCCGGGTCAGGTCGGCGGCATGCACGGCGGCGGCCCGCTGCGTCAGGCTGCGCACGAACCACATCCAGCGCCAGACCCACTCCTCGCGCGGCCACACGGCGGCGTCGGCCGCCCGGTCCAGCAGCCAGATCTCCAGCCCCGCCCACTCCGCCGCCCGCAGCGGCTCCCGGAACCGCAGGGCCGGCAACGGATGCAGCAGCGAGACCCACCACTCGGCGGCCTCGGCGCTGTCCGGCACCCGGGCGGCGAGCCACTCCCCCCGCTCGGTACGCGTCAACGGCAGCAGGTCCTGCAGGCTCGCGCACACGGCGCGCCACTGGGCCTCGGGCAGCGCGCGCAGCTCGGGCGTCGGCCACACCGGCGCCGCGATCGCCACCGCCAGCCCGCCCTCGGCGGTGACGGTCGCCCCGCTGACCGGCGACCGCAGCGTGGTGTCGGGCACGCCGTGGCGCCCGACCGGCAGCGGTACCAGGCTCTGGCCCACCCGCCGCAGCTCCTCGTGCAGCTCGTCGAGGCGCACCTTCTCCACGAGCCGGTCCGCCCGCACCACCAGGAACCGCCCCAGCCAGGGCTCGTCGGGCCCCAGCCGTTCGTAGTGGCACTCGACGGTCCCGAAGTCGCGGTACATTCCGTCGCCGCCTACGTGCTCGCCGTACTGTGCCCCGAGCGTGGCCATGAGCGCATGGATCGGCGCCTCGGCGCTCAGCCCGCGCACCCGCGCGGTGGCCAGCGCCTCGACACACATCTCGAGCGGCGACTCCTCGTTCCTGGCCTCAGCGTTCATGGCGTCGACACCCCACCGGCAAGGCGGCACAGCGAGTCGAACGCGGCGGCGATGTCCCCGGCGACCTCGTCCGGCCCCGGCTCGCCGTGCTCCCACCGCCGACCGCGGTGCAGCCAGACGGTGCGCAACCCCGCCGAGCGCGCGCCGCCGACGTCGCGCACCGGGCAGTCGCCGGTCATCCAGGTCTCGGCGGTGAGCCGCTCCCCGCACCGCTCGGCCGCGGCGACGAACATGCGCAGGTCCGGCTTGCCCGCCCCGACCTCCTCGGAGACGGCGACCGCGTCGACGTGCGCGTCCAGCCCGGTGCGCCGCAGCTTGGCCCACTGCTGCGCGGTCGCGCCGTTGGTCGCCACCGCGACCTTCCATCCGGCGGCGCGCAGCTCGTCAAGCCTCCGCGGTACGACGGGATCGACCTCGACACACTCCACGAGCTCGGCCCGCAGCCGCTCGACCGGCACCCGGACCCCGTACCGCTCGAGGATCGCGGCCACCAGGCGCTCGCGCGGCGTGTAGCCGTCGCCGTCGGCCCGCTCCAGCCAGTCGACCTCGCCGGCCCCCAGCTCACACCCCGCGGCGAAGCCCTCCGCCCACCGCCGGAACGCCCCCGCCCGGTCGATGAGCGTGTTGTCGAGATCGAAGATCGCCAGCGCCACGCCGCCGATCGTACGCACTCGCGCAAAGCCCCGCCTGAGAATCATCAGGCGCGGCGGGAGGTGCGCGGCGGGACGGTCAGGCTGGGTGGGAGGCGCGAGGCGGGTGCGTTTGGGACCGAACGACCGGGCGGCCAGGGGCGGCGCATGCGGCGGCGGCGAAGTACCAGGCTCTGCGGGAGCCGTGGCACAGGTGGGTTCGACACGGTGTCGGCCGTGGACGCTGCCGGGTCGGGCAATGCGGCGGGTCAGGCAATGTGGAAGCTGTCGCCGTAGACCTTCCAGGTGAGCGGTGTGTTCAGGGCCAGGTTGCCGGCCCTCAGGAACTCGCGCTGGGCGGTGTCGACCCGGCTCGTGTCGCTGTGGGCGGACTCTGCCCGCATGGCGGCGACGCGCACGTCCAGGAACGCGTTCAGGTATGTGGACTCGTCTCCTCCCTGGGACGGGGGCTTCGCCTTGGACAGGGCGGCGCGGCGGATGCCGCCGAAGCTTTCGGCGTCCGAGCCGGGGCCGTGCATCACCATCGCGTCGTAGTAGATGAACTGGCCCAGGGTGCCGAGGCCGTCGGACTTGGCCTGGGCCACCGCGGGGTTGAAGTACACCCGGTCACGCTCGTCGTCCTGGGCCCTCGTGAACTGCGGATCGGCCGCGGCGGCGCGCCAGTCGGCGGTGAAGCCGGGGTCCAGGCCCGCGTGGGAGGCGGTGCCGTTCACGCGGCGCAGCGCCGGCAGGTACTTGGCCAGCGCGTTGCCGGGCACCCGCCGCGTGTACTCCTCGACGAGGTCCAGCATGTCGCCGGTGCCCGAGCAGAAGCCGATGATCCCGGCGGTGTAGCCGCGGCCGTCGCCGATGTCCTCGATGTACCCGTACTGCGACCGCCAGTCCAGCGTTGAGTTCTCCGCCGAGGAGACCAGCTGCATCGCGATCTCCTTCTTGCGCGGGTCGGCCAGGCCGGCCCCGGGTGCCCCGGTCGAAGTGGGCGTCGCCGCCGGACTCGACGGGCGAGGAGTGGGCGTCGCCGCCGGGCTCGACGGGCGAGGGGTGTCCGTCGCCGCCGGGCGCGACGGGCGAGGGGTGTCGGACGCGACCGGCGGCGCGGCCTGCGACGCGCGGCCGGGACGCCGCGTGCCGGGCGAATCGCCGAGGCCGGAGCCGGAGCCCCAGCCAGAGCCGGAGCCCCTGCCCGAGCCGGAGCCCCCGCCAGAGCCCCTGCTCGAGCCGGCGCCCGAGCCGGAGGCCGAGGCCCGGCCCGAACCGGTGCCGTACACCTCGAACTCGTACAACGAATACCCCCACTTCGTACCGCGGACGGTGCCGTACATGCGAACGTAGCGGCCGGTGGCGGACAGCGCAGTGAGGTCGTCGATGCCGCCGTCGCCGGTGGCGGTCTCGTAGACGGTGTTCCAGGTTGTGGCGTCGTTCGAGATCTGGACGCGGTACGACCGGCCGAACGCCGTCTCCCATCGCAGACGCACGCGCGAGATGCTCCGCGCGGAGCCCAGGTCGATCGCGATCCACTGCGGGTCGACGCCCTCCTCGCTGCCCCACCGCGTGCGGCCGTTGCCGTCCACCGCGCGGTCGGCGGCGAGGTCCGGGACCTCGATCGAGGACGCGGAGACCGGGCGGCCGCGCGACAGCAGCGTGTCCGTCGCCGCCTCCGCGTCGGAGGTCGCCCAGGCGGTGAGCGGTACCGCAACGAGCGCCCCGACAACGGCCAGCGGCACGACGAGCCTGCGAGACAACGACATCGACCCCTCCGGGCGGTGCGGTCGCGGCGAACGACCCGGCGGCCGCCGCCTGCGTCTGCGTTCGGACCGCCCGATCGGAACACGCGGCGGGGTGAGTCCGCGCCGGGGAAAGGTGGATTTCACAAGGGCCTCAGCCCACCCCATCCCAGACGGGTGAGCAACCTAGGAGAGCACGTCACGCAGGGCGGGCAGAAGGTCCGGGTGCTCGAACTCGAAGCCGGCGTCCAGCAGCCGCGACGGGACGCAGCGGCGACCGGTCAGGGCCAGGGCGGGATCCGTGCGCAGCAGCACGGCGCCGAACCGGACGAGGGGCTCCGGCGGCGAGAGCAGCGCCGGGCGCCGCAGGACAGCCCGCAGGGCCGCCATGAGCTCGGCGTTGCGGACGGGGTTGGGGCCGGTCAGGTGTACCACACCGGCAAGCGACGAATCGTCCAGCGCGCGGCGCACCGCGGCCAGCACGTCGTCGACGTGAATCCAGCTCACCCACTGCCGGCCGGTGCCGATCCGCCCGCCGAGGCCCCATCTGGTCAGGCCCGCGAGGCGGCGCAGCGCCGGTGAGCCGCGGTCGAGCACGATGCCCATGCGCAGCACGACCTGGCGGGTGTCCTCGACGATCGCGCGCTGGAACGTCGCCGCCTCGGCCAGCGACGCCGCGGCCTCCCAGGCGCGCGCGACGCCGGCCATCTGCGGCGGGCCGTCGGCGACCGGGGACGACTCGTCGATCTCGGCCTCGCCGCCGTCGCCGTAGATGGCCAGGGTGCTCGCCTGCAGCCAGACCCGCGGCGGCTCGGCCAGCACGGCGGCGGCCTCGACCAGGGCGTACGTCGGGCGCACCCGGGACAGGCGCAGCAGCTCGACGTTGGCGCGGGTCGGGCGGCGGTCGACGAGCTCGCCGGCCAGGTTGATCACGGCGGCGCCCGCCAGCTCGTCGGCCCAGTCCTCGACGGTGGCGCCGTCCCACTCGATCTGGCGATACGGCAGATCGGCGCGGACGCGGCGGGTCAGGATCAGGATCTCGTGATCGCGCGCGGCCAGATCGGCCGCGATCCGGCGCCCGAGCGATCCGGCGCCCCCGGCCAGCACGATCTTCACGCCGCTTTTCTACCAGTACGCGAATCTCGCCAGGTATGGCCCGGCCAAAGGAGCAACCAAGCCGAAACACATAGCCCGGCGGCGGCATTCAACCATGTCCGGCCGACAAGAGCGACTCCCCGGCGTCGGTTCGCGCGTAGAGCACGCTGCGGCCGACCCGGTGCGCGCTGACCAGGCCCGCGGCCCGCATCGCGGCGAGGCACTGCGACACGGCCGGCGTCGACAGCCCGGTCCGGGCGGCGAGCTGGGTGGTGGAGGCCGGCGTGTCCAGGTCGGCGAGCAGCCGGGCGCGGGAGCGGCCGAGCACGCCCGCGAGCGCGCCGGTGTCGGTGCGCTCGCCGCGCTCCCAGAGCGTGCCGGCGCCGCGGGCCGGGTACGCCAGCTGTGGCGGGTCCGGCGGCGCGACCCGGCTGGCCAGCCGCGGGCCGCCGAACGCGGTCGGTGCGAGCACCAGGCCCGGCCCGGAGCCGTCGCGCGGCATGGGGCGGGTGCGGCGCAGCAGGTGCAGGGCGTCGCCGTCCCACCGCAGGGAGGCGTGCAGGTCGTTGAACGCGTGCCCGGCGCCGTGCTCGGCGACCTGACGGGCGCGGTGCAGCACGTCGGTGTCGAGGACCGCTCGGATGCGGGCCCAATACGGTGCGAGCGCCTGGTCGAAGTACACCTGGATCTCCTGCGTGACGCGAGCCAGGCGGGCCGCCGGGTCCGCGTGCAGCGCGCGCAGTCGCGGGCCGAGGGAGCCTTCGTGGTACCGCAGATGCTCCAGATCCCGGCGAACGCGTTCGGCCGGCGTGGACCGGATCGCGGCGAGCTCGGCGGACAGGGCGGGCGCGGGGCCGTCGGGGGCGGGGTTGAGGAAGTAGGGCCAGAAGCCCGCGGCGGGGATGAGCTCGGCGAGCCACCCGCGGTCGAGCCCGGCGGCGGCCAGGCGCGGGCGGACCTGCGCGAGCCACGGCCCGTGCACGGCCGCGTCGGCGTCGTCGCGGCGCAGCAGCCGGAAGCTGCTGAGCACCTGCCACATCGGGGACACGGCGAAGCGCACCTGCGCCAGGTCGCGCGCCGAGAGTGTCAGCTCAGCCAGGCCGATCCCCCCGTGGATTCGCACATGCACAAATCAATGGCCGCCACGGTACCGCGAACAGCATGCTCCCCGGCATGACCGACAACACGATCACCGCGAACGCCGCGGGCTCCTGGCGGCTCGGCGACCGGACCGTGCGCCGCCTCGGCTTCGGTGCGATGCGCCTGCCGCAGACCGGCAGGGCGCTGGACCCGGCCGCCGTGCCGCGCGACCGCGACCAGGCGGTCGCCGTGCTGCGCCTGGCGGTGGACCTCGGCGTGAACCACGTCGACACGGCAGCCTTCTACTTCTCGCCGCTGCGCTCGGCGAACGAGTTGATCAACACCGCGCTCTCGCCGTACCCCGCCGACCTCGTCATCGCTACCAAGGTCGGCCCGGCCCGCGACGCCGAGGGGCACTGGGTGCCCGGCGGCGTGACCCCGGCGCAGCTGCGCGGGCAGGTCGAGGAGAACCTGCGCCAGCTCGGCCTGGACGAGATCGACGTGGTGAACCTGCGCGTCTCCGGCCCGGGCTCGATCGCCGAGCGCTTCGGCGCCCTCGCGGACCTGCGCGCGGCCGGGCTGATCCGGCACCTCGGCGTGTCGAACGTGACCTCCGGCCAGCTCGCCGAGGCGCGGGCGATCGCGCCGGTGGTGTGCGTGCAGAACCGGTACGCCATCGGCGCACCGCCGGAGCAGCACGCGATGCTGCGCGAGTGCGGCGAGCTGGGCATCGCGTTCGTGCCGTTCTACTCGATCGCGGGCCCGGGCAGCCAGGGCGGGCGGCGCACCGCGGAGGCCGACGACGCCGGGGTGCGGGCCGTCGCGGCGGCGCACGGTGCGAGCGAGGCGCAGGTGCGGCTGGCCTGGACGCTGCATCAGGGCGAGCACGTGCTCGCCATCCCGGGCACCGGCGATCCGGTACACCTGGAGGAGAACGTCGCGGCCGGCGCCCTGCGGCTGAGCCCGCAGGACCTGGCGACGCTAGCCGGCTAGCCCCTTCAGGAGCAGGTCGGTGAAGGCGTCGACGACCTGCTCGTCGGTGTACGGGCCGCCGGGGGGCAGCGAATAGCTGGTCAGGGCCAGCATCGCGCCCATTCCGGCGGCGATCAGCTCCGGCTCGCCCGGCAGCGGGCGGCCCTGCTCGCGCAGCCATTCGAGGTGCTCGCGCAGCGTGCCGGTCTGGCCGGTCATGTCCCGCCAGGCGCGGCCCGACGCCGGGTCGTCGGCGACCATCGACTGGAACAGCGCCACCTGGATCGCGCGGTGCTCGCGCATGACGGACCAGGCGATGGCGAGGTGCTCGCGCAGCTGCGCGCGATCCGTCAGGTCGTGGTCCTTCGGGTGCTCCACCGCCGCGAGGCGCTCGTCGGCGGCGTCCTCCAGGTCGCCCAGCAGCGCCTGCAGCAGCTCCTGCTTGTCCGCGAAGTGCTCGTAGAACGAGCCGGTCGCGCGGCCGGCCGCGGACGTGATGTCGGTGACCTTCGTGTTGAGGTACCCCCGCTCGCCGAACAGCCTGCGGGCGGCGTCCAGCAGCGCCGCGCGGGTCTGCGCGGCCCTCACCTTGCGCACACCCTCCTCCTTGCCACGGGCCATGCGGGCACCCCTTCCAACGTCGCGGGTTGACGCCCGACAGCCTACCGAACATACTTTCACTGAAAATGAATTCAGTGAATCGCGATTCAGGAAGGCGAGGGCCATGCGGGCGATCGTGATCGGCGGCGGGGCGACGGCGGCGCTGGCGCTGCGGCGCATCGGCGCGGACGTGACGGTGTACGAGGCGTACGAGGACCCGGCGGGCGACGTCGGCGCGTTCGTGAGCCTGGCGGCCAACGGGCTGCGGGCCGTCGACGAGCTCGGCGCGCTGGCCGAGGTGCGCGCCGCCGACGTGGAAATCGCCCGGCAGCGGATGTGGTCGACCGGCGGCACGCTGCTCGGCGACGTCGCCCGCGGCCGCCGGGAGAGCGACGAGCTGCGCAGCGTCACGCTGCTGCGCGGACGGCTCGTCGCGGCTCTGCGGGCCGCGGCCGTCGGTGCCGGCGCGCGGATCGTGACCGGCGCCCGGCTCACCGGCCTCGACGAGACGGCCGACGGCGTGACCGTGCGGCTCGACGACGGCGGCACCGACGCGGCCGACGTGGTCGTGGCCGCGGACGGGATCTGGTCGACGGTGCGTGCCCTGCTCGACCCGGCGGCGCCCGTCCCGCAGTACGCCGGCCTCTACTGCGTCTCGGGCGTGTCGCGGATGGACGGCGTCGAGCCCGGCGTGTTCAACATGACGTTCGCGCGCAACGGCGCCTTCATCCACCTGGCCGCCGGCGGCGAGGTGTGGTGGTCGGCGCAGATCGCCGCGCCGGTCGAGCCCGCGCGCGACGGCGTCGCCGAGGCCGAGTGGCTGGCGCGCACCGCCGAGCTGTACCGCGAGGAGGCCGTCCCGTCCGCGGTGATCTCGGCCACCACCCGCCTGCACCCGACCGTGCTCATGCACGTCGTCGACCCGGTGCCGACCTGGCGCAGCGGCCGGGTCGTGCTCATCGGCGACGCCGCGCACCCGGTCGGGGCCGGGCAGGGCGCCTCGATGGCGATCGAGGACGCGCTCGCGCTGGCCGCGGCGCTGCAGGAGGTACCCGCGGTACCGGATGCGCTGCCTCTTTATGAGGCGGACCGGCGCCCGCGGATCACGAAGGTGCTCGGCACCGCTGAGGACAACCGCGGTGCCAAGAAGGCCGGTCCGGTCAGGCGGCGGCTGCAGGCGGCGATGATGCGGATCTTCGTGCCGATGTTCTATGAGAAGGCGACGACGTGGTTGTACTCATACGAGCCCGCGAAACTCGCCAAGTAGCCTAGGCGCGGTGAACAGCGAGCGCCGGCGGCAGATCGACGCGATCGTCCGGGGCGCGGTGGCGTACGAGGACGGTCTCGACGCGCTCGCCGTCGCACCCACCGCCGAGGTCGACCCGGCGCTGTTCGCCGCCGTGACCGAGACCGCCGCCCGGCTGTGGAAGGGCGGCTGGCAGCCGGCCGAGCTGCACCGCGCCGTGGTCCGCCGCGGCGGCACCGACCGGCCGGTGCTCGGCCACGCGGTCGTCGACGCCGTCGCGGCGCACCTGCGCGGGTTCAAGCGCCGGGAGGTCGACGAGCGTTGGCTGGCACAGGCCGACGAGCTCGGCGCGGCCGCGTGGTGGAGCGCCGACACCGCGTACGTGACCGAGCTCGCCGCACGCCGCCGCCTCGACCGGGTCTCCGCGCTGGACGACCTGCTCGGGCTGCTCGTCGTGCTCGCCGAGCTGCCGGCGATCGAGGTGCTGGTCCCGCCGCCGGGCACGGCGCCGCGCCGCAGGAGCTCCGGCCCCCGGGTCGACGATCGGCTCCTGGACCGCGTGCGGGCGCTGCTGGCGAAGGCGGAGTCGACGGGATACCCGGCCGAGGCCGAGACCTACACCGCCAAGGCGCAGGAGCTCATCGCCCGGCACTCGATCGACGAGGCGCTCCTGGCCGGCCGCGACGGCACCGATGCGAAGGTCGTGCCGTTCGCGCGGCGCATCGGCGTGGACCACCCATACGAGGGCGAGAAGGCATCGCTGCTCAGCGCCGTCGCGGCCGCGAACCACTGCCACACGGTGTGGTCGCCGGACCTCGGGTTCACCACGATCTTCGGGTTCGATGCGGACATCGACGCGGTCGACCTGCTGTACACCTCACTGCTCGTGCAGGCGAACCGCGCGATGGCGCGGGCCGAGCCCCCCGGCGGCAAGGCCGGGCGGGCGCGGCTGAAGGCGTTCCGCCAGTCGTTCCTCGTCGCCTACGGGGTGCGCATCGGCGAGCGGCTGGCGCGCGCCGCCGAGGCCGCCCTGGAAGCGGCGCCGGAGGCGGCCGACCTGCTGCCCGTGCTGCGCTCCCGCGACGAGCAGGTGCGCGAGACGATGCTGCGCGTGTTCCCGCGCACGGTGCGCGGCCGCGGAAGCCGGGTCGACAGCCGGGAGGGCTGGGAGTCCGGCCGGGAGGCCGCCGACCGCGCCCAGCTGCGCTGAGCAGGAGGGACCGGCGGGCGCCGATGTCTGCCCGAACGACCGACGCTGTCCGGCCACAGGGCGTTTTAGTCTCCTCCGTCATGCTTTCTTCGCACTACGGGGAGTAGCCACATGCTCATCAGGGTCCCGGCCGGCCAGGTCGCGGCGGGCCAGCTGCCGCACATCTGCCCGCGCCACGGCGAGCAGGCGATCGAGATGAAGAAGGTCCGGCTGATCTCGAAGCCTCCGGGCTGGGCGATCGTGCTGATCCTCCTGGCCGTCATCGTGTACGTCATCGTGGTCTCGGCGCTGCGCAAGAAGGTCCTGGCGCCGGCGTGGCCGTGGTGCGAGCAGTGCAAGGCGGCGCGCTCGCGCAACCTCGGCATCGGCCTCGGCGTGCTCGGCCTCGGCGTGCTGCTGTTCGTCATCGGCGCGGCCATGGGCGAGAACGGCGCCGCACTGTTCCTCTTCGGCTTCCTCGCCTTCCTGATCGGCCTGATCATCGCGCTGCGGGCCAACCCGCAGGTCATCTCCAGCGCGTTCGTGTCGCAGGACGGCGCCTTCGTCGACATCACCAAGGGCGACGAGCGCTTCGCCCGGGCGCTGCAGGGCGGCGGGCAGCCGGCCGTGCCGCAGCAGGGCCAGTGGGGCTACGGCGCCGCACCGCAGCAGCCGGTGCAGTACCAGCAGCAGCCGGCCGGGTACCAGCCGCAGCAGCAGCAGTACCCGCCGCAGCAGCAGGGGTACACGCAGTACCCGGGCCAGTGACATAGAGCGGGCCGCGCACTCCGCCAACTGGTGTGCGCGGCCCGCCTCCCCCGCCCTCAGGGGGTCCATGGGTTATGGGGTGGTCGTCCACACGAAGGTGGTGCTCGCCCCGGTGCTGGCGGTGACGGTCACGGTGCTCGTGCCGGCCGCGGTGGCCGTGCCCGAGATGACGCCCGCCGAGCTGATCGACAGGCCGGCCGGCAGACCGGTCGCCGTGTAGGTGGCCCCGGCCGCGCCGAACGCCCACGACACCGCCTTGCCGACCGGGCTGCTCATCCCGTACGGGTTGGGCAGCAGGTTCGACGGGACGGTCACGGCGGTCACGGCCAGGTTCCCGGTCAACGGCAGGTTGCGCGACGAGTTGCCGATCGATATCTGGTACGTCCCGGCCGCGGTCGTCCACGCGTTGCTGGTCGTGTTCCAGTACGCCAGGTCCTTCTGCGTCACCGTGAAGCTCACGGTCGTCGACGCGCCCGCGTTGAGCGTGACCCGCTGGAAGCCCTTGAGCGAGCGCGGCGGCTCGCCCACTGCGGCCGGCGCCCCGACGTACAGCTGCACGACCTCGGTGCCGGCCCGGCTGCCGGTGTTGGTGACCGTCGCGCTCACCGTGGCCTTGCCGTTGTTCAGCGCTCCGACCTGCAGGTTGGAGAAGCCGAACGTGGTGTACGACAGGCCGTAGCCGAACGGGAACAGCGGCGCGATGTTCTGGCTGTCGTACCAGCGGTAGCCGACCTTCAGGGCCTCGGAGTACTGCACCTGGTTGTTCGCGCCGGGCCACTGCGCCGTCGTGTGCGCCGGCACGTCGGCGAGGCTCTTCGGGAAGCTGACCGGCAGCTTGCCCGACGGGTTGGCGTCGCCGAAGAGCAGCGCCGCGGTCGCCGTGCCGACCTGCTGGCCGGCGTAGAAGCCCTCGAAGACGCCCGCCACCTGGTCCAGCCACGGCATCGTGGTCGCCGAGTTGGTGTGCAGCACGACGATCGTGCGGGGGTTGGCCGCCGCGACCTGGCTGATCAGCGAGTTGTAGGTGCCCGGCAGGTCGATCGTGGTCTGGTCGGAGCCTTCGTTGCCGTAGTTGTTGCTGGCGAACACGATCGCGACGTCGGAGCTGCGGGCGAGGGCGACCGCGTTGGCGACGTTCGTCCCGTCGTTGTACGTCACCGTCGTCCCTGTCCCCTGTACACGGTTCTGGATTCCGGTCAGCGGCCAGACGGTGCCCGAGCTTGTGGCGGTGGCGCTGCCGCCGCCGACGCTCTGGACGCCCGCTCCCCCGTCGACGCCCAGCACGGCGATGGAATGCGTCGTGGATGTGGACAGCGGCAGGATGCCGTTGTTCTTCAGCAGGACGGTGCCCTCCTCGGCGCCGCGGCGGGCGACGTCGATGTGCGCGGCGGTGCTGACGTTCGCCGCCGTCGAGCCGGTCCTGGGCTTGTCGAACAGGCCGAACGCGAACATCGGGGTGAGCACGCGGGTCACCATGAGGTCGAGCTGGGCCGCGCTGACCTGGCCGTTGGCGACGGCCTGGCGCAGGAAGTCGGCGTAGAAGTAGCCGCCGGGCATCTCCATCGTCATGCCGCTGTTCGCCGCCGGGACGGTGGAGTGCGCCGCGCCCCAATCCGAGGTGACGAACCCGCCGAAGCCGGCCTGCTGGTACAGCGCCGTGTTCAGCAGGTAGGGGTGGTCACAGTCGTAGACGCCGTTCACGGTTGAGTAGCCGCACATGATGCTGGCGGTCGCCCCCTGCGTGACCGCCGCCTGGAACCCGGGCAGGTAAATCTCCTGCAGCGTGCGGGTGTCCACGATGGCGTTGTCCGCCGGCCCGTTGCGGTTGGTCTCCTGGTTGTACACGGCCGCATGCTTGGCCTGGGCCATCACGCCCTGGCTCTGGATGCCGCGGACGTCCGCGACCGTCATCTGGCTCGTCAGGTAGGGGTCCTCGCTGAACGTCTCGAACGCCCGCCCCCAGCGCGGGTCCCGCACGATGTTCAGCGTCGGCCCGAGCGCGACGTTGGCGCCCTTGCCGGCGAACTCGGCTCCGATGGCCGCGCCGTACTCCAGCTCCAGCGCCGGGTCGAACGTCGCCGCCGAGGTCACCGCGGAGGGCATCTGCGTCACGCCGCCCATGCCGTCGCCGACGCCGCCGGGCCCGTCCTGAAAGCCCATGTCGGGGATGCACAGCGAGGCAATGCCGGTCAGGTTGCCGATGTACGGCGAGGAGGCCCCGTTGCCGTGCAGGATCGAGATCTTCTGGTCCGTCGTCATCCGGCTCAGCAGCTGGCTCACGCGGGTGGCGACCGGCGCCGTCGAGCCGACCCATGGGCAGCCCGCCGGCGGCGAGGTCGTCGTCGTGCCCGTCGTCGGCGGCGTGCCGATCACGTGCACCTGCAGCTCCCACAGCGAGTACCCGTACGCCGTCGCCCGCGCCGTGCCGTTCATCCGCACGTACCGCGCGCTGCCGCTCACGTTGATCGTCTGCGTGCCGCCGGTGCCGCTGGTCGTCGAGTACGCGTTCGTCCAGCTCGTGCCGTTCGTCGACAGCTGGACCTGGAACGCGGTGGCGTACGCCGTCTCCCACTGCAGCACGACCTGGCACACCTGCGCCGTCCCGCCCAGGTCGACCTGGATCCACTGCGGATCGCTGAACGCGCTCGACCAGCGCGTCCCCGCGTCGCCGTCGACCGCGCTCGCCACCGGCGTCCCCGCGTTCTCCGTCGAGGACGCCGTGGCGCTCCGGTTCAGTGCGGCATTGGTGGTACCGCAGGTGCCGGCCCCCATCTCGCCGAAGACCTGGAACTCCCACAGCGAGTACCCGTACGCCGTCGCCCGCGCCGTGCCGTACATGCGCACGTAGCGCCCGGTGCCGCTGACCGCGAGCGTCTGGGTGCCGCCCGTGCCCGTCGTGGTGCTGTACACGTTGGTCCAGGCGGCCCCGTCACTGGACACCTGGATCTGGAACGCCGTGGCGTACGCCGCCTCCCACTGCAGCACCACCTGGCTGATCGTGGCGGACCCGCCGAGATCGACCTGAATCCACTGCGGGTCGGAGAACGCGCTGGACCAGCGCGTCCCCGCGTTCCCGTCCACCGCGCTGGACGCCGGCGTCCCCGCATTCTCGGTCGACGAGGACGTCGCGGTCTTCCCTTGCGAAAGCAGCTGCGTGGCAGCGGAAGCGGTCAGCGTGGTGACGACGAGATAGCCGGCAACCAGCGCGGCGACGGTGAGCGGCACGAGCGTCCGAACGCGGCGCCGTCGTTTCAGGGCAGCGAACATGAAGACCTCTTGGCGGAGAGGACACGCGCTCTTCGGGTGAGAGAGCGCTCTCTGCAGAGTTCCCCCAGAGGCGCCTTACTGTCAAGGGAGTGAACCGAATCTATCCGGAGAGCGCTCTCCTGCGCCGGGCTTCGACTCCTGCTCCTCGCTTCGCGGTCAGCGCAGGCTCGCGGCGCCCTCGGCGGCGAGGGCGCCGATCGAGAGCGATCAACGCAGCGCGGGTACGCCCTCGGCGGTGAGGGCCCGCACCACGGCGTCGGGCGTGGACATCGCCGCGATCTCCACCTGCACCCACGCGGCCGAGGCGGCGAACGTCGGGTCTTCGAGCAGCCGCGGCACGCACTGCCGTACCGCCCGCTCCACCGCCGCCGTCCCGAGCGCGGTCGCCGTGAGCGCCGCCCCGGCGTGCGTCACCGCACCGTCCTCGGGCCCGCCGCCGGTTCCCGTCTCCTGCGACAGCACCAGCTGCGGCAACCCGTAGGCGAGCGCGCCGAGCGCAATCCCCGGCCCGCCGGGCGAGACGACGGCGCGGCAGCGTGGGAGCACCGATGCGATGGGAAGGCTGGGCGAGATCAGCACGTGACCAGGCTGCGCCGCGTAGCGCCCCGGCTCGGCGTGCATCACGACGTTGACCGGCAGCCCGCGCAACCCCGCCAGGATTGCGTCCCCGTCGCCCGGCGAGCCCGGCCGGACGAGAATCGTGTCCCGGTACGGCAGGTCGTCGACGCTCGCCGGCGCCCCGCCTTCGGGCACCGCGGTAGGCCGCAGGTCCAGCGTGTCGCCCCAGATCCGCTCCCCACCGCTGCGCAGCGCCGGCGGACAGACGTCGAGGTAGACCGACTCCCGGACGGACTCGGCCGTCCCGCTGACACCCCAGCGCGCGAACAACGAGTCGACATGCATGGCGTACGCGTCCCAGACCCCGATCCCCGGCATGGCCCCCAGCCCGTGCACCACATGCCGCGCCCCCGCGACGGCGGCGGCAACAGCACCGGCAACTTCGCTGGTCTCGGACACGACGAAGTCGGGCCCCCAGCGCGCGGCCAGCGGCACAAGATCCTCACTTCGCCGCGCCGCCGAGGCCGCAAAGAACGCGGCCCGCTGCGCCGCGGTCCCCCCACCGGCCAGCCCTGCGACCTCCGGCCCGACCTCCCAGGCCTCGACCCCCTGGCGCTGCACTTGCGGCACGACACCCGCCCCCGTGGCCACGACCACCTCGTGCCCAACCTCCCGTGCCGCCAACACGAGCGGAAGGATGGTGGTGATATGTCCGGGTATAGGGCACGCGCTGAAGAGAATGCGCATACCGAGGTCACGCACCGCGCCGGGCCGCGGTTCAACCCTGTCCGATTGACGTCATTCCATCGGCCCACTGCAACCGGCTCGCCCCTTGGCCGGTCCCAGCCCGCTGCCCCCTGTCCAATCAGCGGTCACCGTCCAACGCGTCGACCACGGCCAACGTTGTGACCCCGTTCGGCCCACCGACACCGCCCAGCATCCTGCCGCGAGCCAGCTCTGTGACACCGGCCAACACCATGGCACGGCCCAGCATCACGCCACGGAACAACGACGCGACGGGCAACAGCACCACGGAACAACAACGCGACGCTCAACAGCGCCGCGACACAAACAACGACGCGGCACGGAGCAGCACGGCACGGAACATAGCGACATGAATAACGACGCGGCGCAGGACGGCCTGCCGGACCTTGGTGCTGGCGGCTAAGGCGAGCGACGGCAGGCGAGGACGGCGGTCAACGGTCAGCGGCCGCGGGCTGACTCGGCGGTCAGCGGGCCTGGGCTGGGGCGGCGGTCAGCGGCCGCGGGCTAGGACAGCGGCGCCCGCGGCGGCGACGGCCAGGCCGGCGCCGGCGACCGCTGCGATCAGGCCGTGGTGCTGGGACGCCCACAGCTGCGGCGAGCGACGGGTCGAGCGCTCGTCGAAGTCGCCGTGCGCGCCGAAGTCGGCGTGCTCGTCGGCCGGCTGCCACAGGTTGCGCGGCTGGCGGGGGTCGCGCGGCTGGGGCGTCTGCTGGGAGTCGTAGCCGGTGCGGGCGAGGTACCGGTCCAGCAGGGCGGGCGCGAACTTGTCCGCGATCAGGGTGCCGACCGTGGAGGCGCCGACCCAGTACTCGCGGCGCTTGGGGTGGTCGGCGGCGTACACGACGGCGCGGGCCGCGATCTCCGGCTGGTAGATCGGCGGCACCGGCTGCGCGCGGCGGCCGAGGCGGGACAGCACCCAGCCGAACTGCGGTGTGTTGACGGCCGGCATCTGCACCATGGTCACGTGCACGTTGCGCCTGTCGTGCAGCAGTTCGGCGCGCAACGACTCGTTGAAGCCCTGGATCGCGTGCTTCGCTCCGCAGTAGGCGCTCTGCAGCGGAATCCCCCGGTACGCCAACGCCGATCCGACCTGCACGATCGCGCCGCGGTCGCGCGGCAGCATCCGGGCGAGCGCCGCGCGGGTGCCGAACACGAAGCCCAGGTAGGACACCTCGGTGACCCGGCGGAACTCCTCCGGCTCGATCTGCATGAATGGCGCGAACACCGACGTGAAGGCGTCGTTGACCCACACGTCGATCGCCCCGAGCTCGTTCTCGACCCGGGTCGCCGCCGCGTCCACCTCGCGCTCGTCGGCCATGTCGACCTCGATCGGCAGCGCGGTGCCGCCGAGCTCCTCGACCTCCTTGGCGGCGGCCTTGAGCCCGGCCTCCCCGCGAGCGAGCAGCGCCACGGCGGCCCCGCGCCCCGCAAAGAGCCGAGCGGTGGCCCGCCCGATCCCCCCGCTGGCCCCGGTGAGGACAACAACCTGTCGGACGCCCTGATGCCTCATGCCGAACGCATACCCGCGCCCGAACCACTCCAACCGCACCGCGTCTCGCGTCCACCGCCCGGAAGCCCGGACCACACACGACGCCACACCATGAGAGCGCGGCAACGCGAGGCGGGCCGCAAGCAGTGCGCGGCCACCTCGAACGGCACTCTTCCGGCCCGCTCTCATCAGCGCGGAACCAAAGCCTTGTTCCGCGATCATGAAAATCCGGGCCCTAGGCAGTGTCTTCAAAGGATCATGAGTCGGGCATGATCTGACCTGTGATCCGTCGATATGAGCTCTCTGATGTCGAGTGGGAGATGCTGTCGCGGTATCTGCCGTCGGCGGTGACCGGCGGCCGGCCGCGGCAGGACGACCGGCGGGTGCTCAACGGGATCGTGTGGAAGGTGCGCTCCGGTGCGCCGTGGCGGGATGTGCCGGACCGGTACGGGTCCTGGCAGTCGGTCTACACCCGGTTCCGGCGGTGGGCCCTGGACGGCACATTCGCGCGGATGCTGGCCGGCGTGCAGGCCGATGCCGACGCGGCCGGAGACGTCGAGTGGCTGGTGTCGGTGGACTCGTCGATCGTGCGGGCGCACCAGCACGCCGCCGGCGGCGGCAAAGGGGGCGGCGGGAACCCGGCGAACCGGACACCGGGTCGGCCGTCGCTGCGGCGGAACCGGCTCACGCCATCGGACGATCCCGAGGTGGACTGACCACAAAGATCCACCTGGCCTGTGACGGTGCAGGCCGGCCGCTGGGGTTCGTGCTGTCCGGCGGCAACGTCAACGACTGCACCCGCTTCACCCAGGTCCTTGAGACCATCCATGTCGCCCGCCGCGGACCCGGCCGGGCCCGGGTCCGCCCGGACCACGTCATCGCCGACAAGGGCTACAGCACCAACGCCATCCGGCATTACCTGCGTCGCCGCGGGATCGGACACACCATCCCGCAACGCGTCGACCAGCAGGCCAACCGGCGCCGTCGGGGCAGCCGCGGAGGGCGGCCACCCGGCTTCGACCCGCAGCGCTACAAGCAGCGCAACGTCGTGGAACGCTGCTTCAACCGGCTCAAGCAGTGCCGGTCCGTGGCCACCCGCTACGACAAGACCGCAACGTCGTTCCAGGCCACCGTCACCATCGCCGCCCTCCTGCAATGGCTATGACCCTTTGAAGACACTGCCTAGCAGGGTCGAAAACGCATGATCCCGGAGAGAACAACGCCGCCGCGGGCCCGGAGCGCACCCCGACGATGCGCCGCCGCCGGCCCGGAGCGCACCCCGACGATGCGCCGCCGCACTCCGCAGGTGCGAAGCGCGGTGGGAGCGGTCCATGCGGGGCCGACACAGCCGCTTCCGACGACCGGCCGCTCAAGCGCGCGAGAAGCGCTGAGCTACGAATCGGCGGGTGGTGATGAGCGGTCCGCACCCGCAGGCAGTGCCGCGGTCGCGCCGAAGAAACGTGACCGGGCGCTCGCCGAGGATGCGGACGAGGCAGGCGACGAAGGGCCGGCGGGAAGCGAAGCGCGCGGGGAACCCAGTGAGCGGCGCGAACGAGGGCGGCGGCGCAGCGACAGCAGGGCGGCCAGGGCGGTCAGGGCGACGCCGAACAGGGCGGCGGCCGTGGGCAGGTAGGTCGGGATGCCCAGATACACGGTGATGCCCAGGATCCGCGACAGGCCCCAGGGCAGCAGCGCCATCTGGTCGTTCCACACGGTCAGGGCGCGCTCCAGGCCGACCGCGGCGACCAGGCCGCCGAGCAGGGCCAGCGGGACGCCGACCGCGGTGAGGAGCACGGCCGCGGTGCGGCGGCGGGGCAGGGAGTAGCGGTCGCGCAGGACCAGGGCCACGGCGACGAAGAGCCAGGCGAACGCGGCGAAGGCCACGCAGATGTACGCCGAGCGGCGCACCGGATCGGTCCAGAAGGCGAACCAGTAGCCGCCGGGGCCGCGGGTGGCCAGGGCGGCGAGCAGGATCACGGTGCGCAACAGGGCGACACCGCCGATCGCGGCCCACAGGTGGAACGAGTCGCGGCGGCCGGCGAGTGCGCGGGCGGTCAGCGCGAACAGCAGCCAGCCGCCGAGCGAGACCACGAGGTGGGCGGGGGCGGCGAACCAGGTGTACACCAGCCGGGACAGCACGAGCGCCGCGGCCGGCAGGGCGACGACGAGGATGCGGTCGAGGATGCCGGGCACGGGGGCGAGGTCGGCCAGGCGCCACGGCCGGGTGGCGCCGATCCACAGGGCGCGCAGGCCGGTCGAGCGGCCGACGGCGCCGAGCAGCAGCAGGAACAGGATCAGGCCGAGCAGGACGCGGGCGAACAGGGCCATCCGCGGGTCCCGGTCGGCGCGGGCGGCGCCGATGTCGGCGGCGGTGAAGTTGTAAGCCGGCAGATCCACGTCGCCGCCATACCGCGTGACGTGGGCGTCGCGGGCCGAACGGTAGCGCGCCTCGGCCTCCTGCCACGCCGTGCGTGCGGTCGGCGAGCCGGTGTCGAGCCACTGTGCGTGGCGCAGGACCATCGTGCGATACGCCCCGAGGGTGCGGAACAGGTCCGTCTCGTAGGCGAGGGTGTCGACCAGCCGCGCCCGCAGCGTCGCGTCGCGCCAGGTCGCCGGCTCGGTGTTGGCGATGGTCTCCTGCATCGAGGCGGCCAGGGCCACCGCGCGGTCGCCCTCGGCGATGGTCTCCTCGATGCGGTCGCGGCTCACCGCGTAGATGCTGTCGAGGGCGGCGGAGTCGCCGGTGACGATGTCCCACTCGAAGATCCACATCATCGGCGGCGGCTCGAGGCCGAGCGCCTCGACCTTGTCGTCGGCATACGGCCCGAGGTAGAGGCCCTTCGTGATCGCCTCGCGGGACATCGCCAGCATTCTGCAGATCGCGGTGACGGTGACGGGGTCGTCGGAGAACGTCTGGCGGGCCCAGTCGGCGGTGATGCGCGCCGCGGGCGTGGACGGGTCCCAGGCGAGGCGGGCCAGCGCGTAGGAGTTGAGGTCGTAGAGCTGCCAGAAGCCGGAGCGCAGTAAAAGTGTCATCGGCCCGGCGCGCAGCGGACCGCCGTCCTGCGTCCAGGTCCACACGCCCTCGACGTGCGGGTTGGCGGCGAGGAAGCGCTGCAGCGCCTGCTGGTGCAGGCCGGTGAGGTCGTTGGGCAGCGAGCCGAACGCCTCGAACTCACGGCGGGACTGGAACTCCACGATCCGCCGCTGGTCGCCGACCTCGAGCGTGGAGTTGAACGGCAGATGGCTGTAGAAGTCGCCGAGCGAGTACTTCGTGGAGACGATCAGGTGCGGGTCGTCGAGGCCGCCGAGGACCTCGCGGTAGGCGTCGGGGTCGGTGTGCAGGTCACCGACCGCGCCGACGCCGACGGTCCACGTGCGGAAGATGATGTCGCGGTCCGACTCGCCCGCGGTCTTCAGCAGCGCCGTCAGCATCGCCCGCACGGCGGCCGGCGTGGTGACCGCGATGCGCGACGAGTAGTCCCAGCCGGCCTGCTTGTAGACGTCGCCGCCCTCGCCGACGCGCACCATCAGGCCGCTGACGAACGGCATGCTCTGGAAGAGCTCGGCCAGGCCCAGGGAGTACACCTGCCAGAACCGCGCATCGGAGACCTCGAGGCCGCCGTAGGTGCGCTCGAGGTAGCGCTCCAGGGGCGGGGACAGCGAAAGCATGTCGGTCAGCAGGTAGACCCGCATGCCCATGTCGGCGGCGTAGCGGAACACGGGCCCGAAGGCCGCGGTGAGCGCCTCGGCGCGGGCGATGTGCGAGTCGCCGGCCGGGTAGATCGCGTGTCCGCCGCCGACGCCGGAGAACGTCACGTATTCGAGGAAGCCGGGCACGACGACGCCGTTGTAGCCCTGCGCGAGGGAGTGGTCGACGAACTGGTGGAACTCGCGCGAGATGCGCTCGACGGCGGTGGGGTCGACCCACGGCGCCTCGGGCAGCAGGGCGCTGCCGACGAGTTCGGTGTTGAGCGAGTAGTCGGTGCCGGCGGCGAACGTGGCCACGTCGGGCTCGCGGCCCACGGAGCCGGCGTCGGTGAGCCGCAGCCCGAGGCGGGGCGCGACGACCGTGCCGCGCAGCTCGTCGGGGACGAGGGGCTCGCCGGATCGGATTCGGTCGGCGAGCGCATAGAGCCCGGACGCGGCGCCGGCCTCGTCGCCGGCGGTCAGCACGAGCGGTGCGTCCAGGCGGTAGGAGGCGGCGGGGACGGTCGGGTCGAGCCGCACCATCAGGTCGGCCGGGGCCTCGGTGCCGACGACCGGACGCGGTGCGCCGCGGTCCATCGCCGCGTCGGCGACGGCCGTCGCGGCGAGGTTGAGCCGGGGCGAAGGCGGCACCGCGATCGAGCCCAGGGCGAACGGCGCCGATGCGGCGACATCGGCGACCGAGGAGCGCTCGACGGGGATCGAGGCGTGGGTGAACCGCAGGCCCAGCGCCTGCCCGACGCCCAGCGCCACGAGCGCGCCCACCACCAGCAGCGCCACGAGAATGGCGAGCGGGAGGTGTGCACGGCGTCGGGTCACGGGCGACATCGTAGGGCCGGGATCCGACAATTCCGAGAGTGTTCAGCCGCCGCGAACGCTCCGTGAAAGGGTGATCACCCAGCGCCGAAGCAGACGAAGCTGTCCGTGCTCGCCCGGTCGCGCGGATCGGCGCTGGCCTGCGCCGCCGCCAGTGCCGCCGCCGGGCCGAGCCCCTTCGCGAGATGCCCGTAGAACGCCCGCATCAGGTGCCGGGTGGCGCCGTCGTCGACCGGCCCGGTCGAGGCGATCACGGTCGACGTGCCCATGTTCAGCAGCGCCGCGACCAGCCCCATCAGCTCGTCGCCCGGGTGCACGGCGGCGAGCCCGGTGTCGCAGCCCGACAGCACCAGCAGCGCCGGCGGCCGGCGAAGGGCCGTCAGGTCGTACACCGTGAGCTGCCCGTCGGCGAGCATGAGGAACGAGAAGAGCGGGTTGTCGACGCGGAACTCGCCGTGCGACGCGATGTGCCCGATCGCCGCGCCGTCCAGCGCCGCCAGCGCCGGCGCCACGCGCGCCTGTTCGCCGACCAGGACGACGGCGCCCGGGCGGTCCTCGGCGATCTCGCGCACCTCGTCGGCCGCCTGCTCCGCCGAATCCGCCCCGACCAGCACGAGGTTGCCGTCCGCGGTCGGGACATCGACACAGCGCAACCAAATCGTGGCCGAGGGAGCGACGGTCAGCGACCGCCCGCGCAACCGCGGTAGCATCCCCCACGGCAACGCGTGGAGGGCACCGGTCGGAACCAGGACCAACGGCCCGTCGCCGAGCAGGTCGGCGAGCGGGCTCAGCAGCAGCCGGTCCAGCACCTCGGCGCGTCGCCCGAGTCGCTCGCCACCTGCGGCGTGCCCGAGCACCTGGCTGTGCAGGGCAAACCTCAGCGACTCCAGCTCGGCTCGCACCGCACCGATCTCGCCGACGATGCGATGCGTGACCCTGCGCCCGCGCACCACGAGGGCGTGCAGGAGCCCGTCGATGTCCAGCAGTTCGACGAGCACCCGCTCCCCAAGCGCCGAGGCGAGCGCCGGGACCGACAACTCCACAGTGTGAGGAGAAGAGCCAGGCGCCCGCCAAGACCGGCGGCGAATCTCGGCCTCCAGCACGCGCTGCCGGCGCAACAGCCGGCTGGTGCGCTGAGGACCGGTGGGCGCCGCGGCCAACTCCCCGTTGATACGCCGCAGCTCGGTCAGGTGCCGGGCCACGACCGGGTCGGTCGACGGATGCGTGGGCGGCAGCGACAGGGCGGCTGCGCGGCACCGCTGCGCCCACGCGAGTGCCGTTGCGGGGCCGCCGTGCTGGAGGGCGAGCCGCAGCCGCAGCCCTGCCAGCGCCGCGGTCTCGGCGCTGCCGCGCACTCGCAGCTCGGTCGCGCCGAGGCTGGCCCGGTAGGCGTCGGCCTGGCGCAGGCCGGAGCTGGCGGCTCGGATCGACTCGTTGACCGCGCCGGAGGCCAGCTCCACCCGGGCGCGGATGTGCCACCAGCGCACCCGCACCGGCGCAGGGCCGAGCTTGGCCGCCGCTCCTGCCTCGGTGAGCAGCTCGCGGGCGGTGTAGAGCTCGCCGAGGTCGACGGCGAGCTGGGCCGCGTCGAGCAGGGCGTCCCAGCCGGGCTGGAGCCAGCCGGCCTCGAGCAGGTGCGCGGCGACCGAGCGCAGCTCGCGCAGGGTGCCCCGGTTGGGCTTGCCGAGCGCGACCACGGCGGCGATCTCGGCAACCCGGGCGCGGGCGCTCCACACGGTGCGCCCCTGCCGCTGGAACACGCGCCGGGCCGCAGCGGCCGCGGCCTTCGACTCCTCCGGCGCGCCGGCGGCCAGGCCGTGCCGGGCGAGCATCAGGTGGGCCTGCCCGAGCACCGAGTCGAGGTGGCCGTCGGTGCAGGCGTCGATCGCGGCGCGGATCGCGACCTCCGCCTCGGGCAGCAGCCGCACCGACAGCAGCAGGTCGGCCCGGTCGAGCAGGCTCACCGCGTCGACGCCGGTGCTCCAGAGCCGGTCGTGCGCCCGGTCGTAGCGGGCCAGCGCCGTCGGCACGTCGCCGGCCTGCGCAGCGACGAAGCCGAGGTTGTGCTCCACCTGCGCGGCGGCAGTCGCCATGCCGAGGCGGTTGTAGAGGGCCTGTGCGGCGCGCAGGTCGTTCTCGGCCTGTTTCAGGTTTCCGCGGTACCCGTGCAGGACGCCCCGATTGGTCAGGGTCCGCGCCTCCCACACCTGGTCGCCGGAGGTACGGAACGCCCGCAGCGCGCCGCGGTACAGCTCCATCGCCTGGTGGTCGAAGCCGAGCCGGCGCAGGATCAGCGCCCGCTGCATCGTCGCCCGGACGCGGCGGTGGCCGTGCAGCTCGGCGACGGCGCGGTCGATCTCCTTCAGCGCGGCGCTTGGCCGGCCGAGGTCGTCGAGGATCAGCGCGTGGCTCATCCGAGCCTCGGCCTCGTGCACCCGCAGGCCGTGCCGGCGGGCGAGGTTCATGGAGGCGCGCAGGTGCTGCGCGGCGGCGGCCGCGTCGTGGCGGGCGCGGGCGACCAGGCCGAGCGCGCGCAGGGCCACCGCCTCGCGGGCCGGGTCGCCGTCGCGACGCGCCTCGCGCAACGCCGTCTCGGCGAGGTTCTTGGCCTTGCCTGGGTCGGCCATGACAATCGGTAGCAGCCGCTGCGCCAGTGCGTCGTCGGCCGTGGGGAGCACGGACGCTGCCGTCATGGTTGCATCCTGCCAAAAGCTCGGATGTGTATCACGGGGTCCGGAACGCGACTCATGTCACCGGCCTCATTGTTGATCCGTTTTGGGGAGCACTCATGTCCGTACCAAACGATCGTCTTCGGCGCTGGGAGCAGACCCGCACCGCGCGCCTGTCCACACTGCCGTGGTTGCGCACCGAAGTACAGTCCGGCCGGCCGGTACGCTACGTCGCCGACGAGATCCTGGTCGCCGACCAAGGGGTCGCCGCAGCGCACCGGACGCTGAACGGGCTCGGGCACCGCGCGAGCGAGATCGCCGAGGACGAGCCGCACCGTGGCCTGCGCCGGCTCAAGACCCGGGGCCTGGACGTCGCCGCCGCCGTACGCCAGCTGCGCGGGCAGCTGCCGGGCGCCGTCGTCGGGCCGAACCACGTGTTCATGTCGACCCCGCACGAGCACGGCGGCCCGTTCGGCCCGCCGATGCCGTCCGACGCGCCGCCCGACAAGTCCCTGCCGACGGCCTCGGGCGAGTCCTCCGTCCGGGTGGTCGTCCTGGACACCGGCGTGTGGGTCGACAGCCCCCTGCCGACCGGCTGCTACACCGCCACCGCCGAGAACCACGAGACCGTCCTCGACGGCGACAACAACGGCGAGCTGGACTCCGACGTCGGCCACGCCAACTTCATCGCCGGCGTGGTCGTCCAGGGCACCGACGCCGCACACATCCGCATCGTCAAGGTCCTCGACAGCTTCGGCCTGTGCACCGAGGCCCAGCTCGCCGCGGCGATCTCGACGCTCACCGACGTCGACGTGCTCAACCTGTCCCTCGGCGGCTTCTCGGTCGGCGACCAGCCGCCGGCGGTGCTGGCCGCGGCCCTCGAGACGTTCCTGTCGGGCACCGGCCGGGTCATCGTGGCCGCCGCGGGCAACGACGGCATCAGCGAGCGGCCGTTCTGGCCGGCGGCGTTCGCGGCCGGTGGGTCCGCGTGGTCGCCGCAGGTCCTCGCGGTGGCGGCGCACAACGGCACCAACGTGTGCGAATGGAGCAACCGCGGCCCGTGGGTCACGCTCGTAGCGCCGGGCGAGGACATCGTCAGCACCTTCATCAACCACCCGAGCTTCGCCTCGGGCTGGGCGGCGTGGAGCGGCACCTCGTTCGCGACGCCCCGGGTCGTGGCGGCACTGGTCGAGCGGGCCGCGGCGGCCGGCTCGGTGCAGTTGGCGGCCGACCAGGTGCGCACGGAGGCGTCGCAGCAGCCGCTCGGCGGGTTCCCCTCGCTGCACTGACCGAACACGACCTACCACCGGCCCGAGCACAACCGAGCACCAACCAAAGCGCGACTGAGCGCTGACCCAAGCACCGCTGACCAATGACCCGAGCACGACCGACCGCGTCAAAACGGGGGCGACGCCACCCACCGGACCAGGCGCCGCGGGGACCACGAACACCGCGGCGCCCGGCCGGGCACGATCCACATCGACGGGCTTCGACCATTTGAGGCCCATACGGCAGAGTGAATCGTCCGTTTTACCGACCACCAGACCAGCCGTGGGCATGCTGGGATGTCCTTTTCACGGGCAGTGGGCGGGGTCTGATCTTGAAGACGCTGGTGGACCGGTACCGGCTGGACTACGCGATCGGTGCGGGTGGCCTTGGCATCGTGTGGCGGGCCCGCGACCTGCGGCGGCAGTGCATGGTCGCGATCAAGGAGGTACGCCTGCCGGACGCGCTCGCCGACGCCGAGCGCACCGCGCTGGGCGACCGGGCCGCGCGCGAGGCCGGCGCCGCCGCGCAGCTGCGGCATCCGGGAGTGGTTGCCGTCCATGAAGTGGTACTCCATGAGGGCCACCCATGGATCGTCATGGACCTCGTCGAGGGGCGTTCGCTGGACGAACGCGTTCGTTCCGGTGGCCCGCTCTCCCCCGCCGAGACGGCCGGGCTCGGGCTGGCAATGCTCGAGGCCCTGCGCGCCGCGCACGCGGCGGGCATAGTGCACGGCGACGTGAAGCCGGCCAACGTGCTCATCGATGCCGACGGCAACCCGCGGCTCACGGACTTCGCGCTCGCCGCCACGCTCGGTGACGGTGTACCGCTGGGCGAGCCCGCCTACATCGCGCCCGAGCGGCGCCGCAGCGGCGAGGGCGGGCCGGCCGCCGACCTCTTCTCGCTCGGAGCGACGCTCGCCTTCGCGGCCACGGGGCGCGACCCGGTGGACGCGGAGGGCGACGGGCCGCTCGACGGCGCGATCAGGGCGCTCATGAGCGGCGACCCGCACGCCCGCCCATCGGCACGCGACGCCCGCAACGCACTGCTCATCGCAGCGGGCCGCGAGCCCGAGGAGCACGCCGGCGACGACACCCTAGAGCCAGGCGACAGCCCAGAGCCACGCGACGGCCTGAAACCAGGCGACAGTCCAGAGCCAGGCGACATCCGGAAGCCGGACGACAGCCGAAAGCCAGCCGAAAGCCGGAAGCCGGACGACAGCCCAGAGCCAGCCGAAAGCCGGAAGCCGGACGACAGCCGGAAGCCAGACGACGGGCCGAAGCCGCAGGAAGCCGCAAACCCGTACAAATCGCCACCAGCAGAGTCCGAACTGCCGGTACAGGAACAGCCGGCAGCGGAGCCGGAGCCGCAGGAACTCGTCATTCCGGACGACGCCAGCACCGAACCGGACCGAACGCCAACCGCGGCGCCACCGAAGAAACGCTGGTCCGAGGCCAAGACCGCCGCCCTCGTCGGCGTCGGGATCCTCGCCTTCCTCATCGGCATCGGCACCCTGAGCCGCGGCACCAACGCCGCCTCCGAGGCCGCGCAGGGCGCCCCCGCCGCCTCCGCGAGCCAATCCGCCGACCAGCCGTCCCCCACACCGGCCGCCGCCGATGCCGCGCCGCCGGTCACGTCGCCTTCGGCGTCCACCAAGCCGACGAAGACCAAGTCCACGCCCGCGCCGAAGGCCGCCGTCGTGTCGGCGAAGATCGCGGCGGACCCGGACCAGTACAACGGCGCGTGCACGAGCACCGGCCTGGAGATCGAGGTCACTGTCACGATCACGACGAACCAGCCGGGCACGAAGGTGACCTTCACGGCGACCGGGCGCGGCACCCGCACGGTGACGACGACCGGCAGCACATACACCACGACGTACCGTGTCCACATCGACAACACCCGCAAGAACGTCGTCTCGCTCCAGCTCAACGTGACCAGCCCGTCGACGGTGAGCGACGCGACAACCGTCACCGACGACTGCACCAAGTCCTAGAAAACCCTTCGTGTTCGACTACGATGCCTGCGTGCCGAGCGACGGGCGAACCGTGATGGACCACGCCCGGCGCGTGGACGGCATCATCACCCTCTGCGCATGCCCCGTCACGGGCGGCGCGGCCCGCGACGGCGACGAGCCCGCTGTGACGGGCGCGGCCGGCCACGTGACCGCGCCGCGGCACCCGTTCACGATCGACCGCATGAGCGTCAAGGGGTGAGCATGAACGACGACGATGTCACGCGCGACGGGCTGCCCCGGTTCATCTACGGGGAGTACACGGGCGAAATGCCGCTGCCCGCCCGCCCCGAGCCCGAGGAGGACGACGAGGCGCCGGCCAAGATGGACCGGCAGACGATCATCCTGCTCGGCAGCGGCGGCCTCGCCCTGCTGCTCATCATCGGCCTCGTGATCGCGGCGCTGACCACCGGCGGCGCGGAGGATACGCCGGCCGCGGCCAACCAGGAGTCTGCGACCCCGTCCGCGAGCGTTGCGCCGGCGTCGACCGACTCGCCGGAGCCGACGAAGTCCTGGCCGCTCGCGACGGACATCGGCCACCAGGCGGAGCCGACAACGGGCAAGCCGACCAACACCGCCAAGCCCGGCAACCCGACGACGCGCCCCGGCCCGCCGAAGCCGACGTTCACCGTCAAGCCGCGGCCGAGCCACTGATGACCGAGGAGCCGCCCGGCTTACCCGGCGGGCTGTCATTCGGCGACACGCCGTCGATGCCGCAGCCGCCGACCGAGGGCGGCTCGCGGCGGGCGATCGCGCTGCTGGCCGGCGGCGGCCTCGCGATCGTGGCGATCGCCGCACTGCTGGTCGGCGCGCTGAGCACCGGCGACGACGCGCCGCGGCGGAGCACGGCGGCGCCCGAGACGCCCGCGCCCGTCATCCCCGTCAGCACCGACTCGCCGTCGACGGCGGCGCCGAGCGCGACCCGTTCGAGCGCGTCGCCGCGCCCATCGGCGTCGAAGTCGTCGGCGCGGCCGTCGGAGTCGCCGAGCGCGACCGGCGGGCCGCGGGTGCTGTCGGTGACCGTGACCGCCGATCCGGCCCAGTTCACCAGCTGCCGCGGGACGCTGTCGACGCGGATCACGGTGCGGATGACGCTGAGCGGGCCGGGGCTCACCGTGCGGTACAGCATCAACGAGACGATGACCGTGCGCAGAACGGCCACGGGCACCTCGTTCAGCGAGACCACGAAGGTGTACGTCACCCCGAACCGCGGCGAGCACCAGGTCCGCATCGCCGTGCAGGCGCCCAGCGCGGCGACCGCACAGACCATCGTGGACGTCGACTGCGGCAGATGAATGTTCGTGAATCACGCACGATTGGTTACCATCGATGTACCAACCGTGACGGGATCGATCGGCCATGCTCACCGGACGCAGCCTGCTCGTGCACTGCTCGGCGAACCAGGCCCTGCGCTGCGCCCCGATCGCGCGGCGGGCGCACGCCGGGCTGGTGATCTCGCCGTACCGTCACAACGAGAGCGGGCTGCTGGCCACCGCCGCGTTCCTGCTGCGCCAGCGCGGCTTCGACGCTCCACTGCTGCTGGACGCCGCGCGGTACGCGGGCGCCAACCGCCTGCCGGCCAGCGCCCCGTTCAACCCGCGCTGGCTGCGCCGGCAGCGCGAGCTCGGCCTGCCGGTGCTCACCGACTCCGGCTACGTCGACTCCGGCGACGAGGCCGGCCTGATCAGCATCCTGCACCGCACGATGGCGGTGCCCGGCGCGATTGCGGTGCTGCCGCTGCACCCGGCGTGGCTGCGCGACCGACTGCACCTCACCGCGCTGACGGGCCACGTCCGCGACGCCGGCGTGCCCGTCGCGCTGGTGCTCGAGGCGCGCCACGACCCGTTCGGCCTGCCCGGCTGCGTGCCCGGGCTGCTGGAGGTGCTCGGCTGCGGCGTGCCGACGCTGCTGCTGCGCTCCGACCTCTCCTCGCTCGGCGCGCTGTGCCACGGCGCGGTCGCGGCGGCCGTCGGCACGGTCGGCGCGCTGCGGCACCTCGCGCCCCGCGAAGCCGTGGGTGGCCACCCGCCGCCGGGCCCTCGCCCTCCGTCGACGATCTTCAAACCCACGATGTCGTACCGCAGAATCAGCGCGATCCAGCGCGGCAAGCGCGGCCATCCCGACCCCCGGCTGTGGGCCTGCGACTGCCCCGTCTGCGAGGGCCGTGACCTCGACTGGATGGCCGGCCTCGACGAGCGCGAGCGCGAGGTCCCGGCCTTCGAGCACGCCGCCGCCGTCCTGTACACGCTGCGCGAGGAGCTCCTCGGCGACGAGGTACCGCTGCACCGCGCCGCGCGCAGCTGGGCGGCCCGCTGCGCCGATGCCGCGTACCGCGAACGCGAGCTGCACTGGCCGATCACCCCGATGCTGCGCCACTGGCGCGAGACCGCACCCGCCCCGGCGGCGCTGCCCCTCGCGAGCTGACCTACCCCGATCGTGGCGCGACGCGAGAAAAACCGGTGCCGGTGCGCGGGCGCGAACGGGTAGGGTGGCCGGTCCGAGGCGGCGCCGACCCGACGGAGCAGACCGTGTACGCCACCCTGTTCGTCCTGGGCTTCCGCCGGTTCTCGGCGTACCGGACGGCGGCGATCGCCGGCGCGATCACCAACTGCGTCTTCGGGCTCATCCGCTCCGCCGTGCTCATCGCGGTCGTCGGCACCGCCGGCGGGGCCCTCGCCGGCTACGACCGACTCACCGCCGCGACCTACGTGTGGCTGGGCCAGGCGCTCGTCGCCTCGGTCAACCTGTTCACCTGGGACGAGCTCGCCCGGCGGATCCGCACCGGCGACATCGCCGTCGACCTGGCCCGCCCGGCCGACCCGATGCTGTCCTACCTCGCCGCCGACCTCGGCCGGGCCGCGTTCACGCTGCTGCCCCGCGGCCTGCCGCAGCTGGCGATCGGGGCGCTGGTCACCGGCGTGGCGCTGCCCCGCACAGCCGCGCCCTACGCGCTGGGCCTGGCGAGCGTGGCGCTGGCCACCGCGGTGTCGTTCGCCTGCCGCTGGCTGGTCAACCTGAGCGCGTTCTGGCTGCTGGACCTGCGGGGCCCGATGACGTTGTACCTCGTGCTGTCCAACGTCCTGTGCGGCCTCGTCGTGCCGGTGCACTGGTTCCCGGGCTGGCTGGCCGCGATCGCCGCTGCGACGCCCTTCCCGTCGATGCTCCAGGCCCCGATCGACGTCCTCATGGGACGGTCGGGCTGGCAGACCCTTGCGGTGCAGGCGCTGTGGCTCGCCGGGCTGCTCGCGGCGGGCCGGGCCGGGTTCGCCCTCGGCGCGCGACGGCTGGTGATCCAGGGTGGCTGACAGCCCGCTGCGCCCGTACGCGGTCCTCGCCGGCCTGCACGTACGCGCCCAGACCGCCTACCGCGGCTCGTTCGCCATCGAGATCGTCGCGAGCGTCGGCGCGACGATCACCGGGATCTGCGAGCTGTACGTCGTGTTCGCCAACGTGCCGACGCTGGGCGGGCTGACGCTGCGGGCCGCCCTGCTCGTCTTCGCGCTCGGGCACGTCTCCTTCAGCCTCGCCGACCTGGTCGTCGGGCATCTCGACACGCTGCCCGGCTACCTGCGCACGGGCACGTTCGACGCGTTCCTGCTGCGCCCGCTGCCGGTGCTGCCCCAGCTGATCAGCGCCGAGCTGTCGTTGCGCAGGCTTGGTCGTACCATCTCCGGATCGATCGTTGCCGCGGCGGTCCTGGCCAGGATCGGGATCCGCTGGACCCCGGCGGGCGTGGGGCTCGTGGCGCTCACGGTGCTCAGCGGCGCGGCGATCTTCGCGGCGCTCTTCACGGCCGCGGCGGCGGTACAGTTCTGGCTGCTGGACGGCGCCGAGGTGACGGCGTCCTTCGTCTACGGTGGACAGTACGCGGCGCAGTTCCCGGCGAGCATCTACGCGGCACCGCTGCGGGTGCTGTTCACGTTCGTCGTCCCGTCCGCGTTCGTGGCCTACCTGCCCGCGCTGACGCTGCTGGGCATCCCGGCGCCCGGCGTTCCACAGTGGATCGGCTGGTGCACGCCGCTGGCCGCCGCCGGCGCGTGGACGGTCGCGCTGCTCGGCTGGCGCGCCGGTCTGCGCCACTACACGGGGACGGGTTCATGATCATCGAGGTGTCCGGCCTGCGCCGGCTGTTCAAGAAGGTCGTCGCCGTCGACGGCCTGACGTTCGCCATCGAGCGCGGCTCCGCCGTCGGCTACATCGGCGCGAACGGCGCCGGCAAGTCCACGACGATCAAGATGCTGACCGGCATCCTGCGCCCGAGCGCCGGCACGGTGCTCACCTGCGGCCTGGAGCCGTTGCGCCAGCGCCGCCGGCTGGCCCGCCGCATCGGCGTCGTCTTCGGCCAGCGCAGCCAGCTGTGGTGGGACCTGCCGCTGCGCGACTCCTACCGCGCCTTGGGCGCCATCCACCGCCTCGACCACCGCCCGCGTCTGGCCGAGCTCGCCGAGCGCCTGGACCTGGCGTCCTTTTTGGACACTCCGGTACGCCAGCTCTCGCTCGGCCAGCGCATCCGCGGCGAGGTGGCCGCCGCGTTGCTGCACTCCCCCGAGTTGTTGATACTCGACGAGCCGACGATCGGCCTGGATGTGCTGAGCAAGGAGCGCCTGCGCGCGTTCCTGGCCGAGCAGCGCACCGCCTTCGGCACCAGCCTCCTGCTGGCCACGCACGACATGGGCGACGTGCGCCGCCTGACCGAGCGCGTCCTGCTCGTCGACCACGGCCGCCTGGCCTTCGACGGCACCCTGGACGGCCTGGCCCGCCAGGTCGGCGCGGAGCGCATCCTGGTGCTCGACCTGGCCGAGCCCGCCCGGCCGCTGTCGGAGATCCCCGGCACCCGCCTGGTCGGCGTCGAAGCGGGCGGCCTGCGCCAGCGACTGTCGTTCGCACCCGGCACCACCACGGTCGCCGCGATCCTGTCCGCGGTGACCGAGCGCGCCCAGCTGCACGACCTGACGATCGAGGAGCCCGACATCGAGGGCGTCATCCGCCAGCTGTACTCCGCCTAGTCTGTTATTTTCGGCGTCGTGACCATGAACGGCACCGACGTACGCGCGGCGACTTCGCTGGTGCGCAACGCTTTCGCCGACGTCCCCGACGACGCCTGGGACCGCCCCGCCGGCACTCTGTCCTGGTCGTGCTGGGAGACGGTCGAGCACATGGCCGACGACCTGTTCGCCTACGCCGGCCAGATCGCCCCCGCCGACCCGCCCCAGGACACGTACCTCCCGTTCGCCTGGCACACGCAGCGCGAGGGCGGCCCTTCGAGCACCATTTTCGTCGAGCGCGAGGCCGGCACCCTGGGCCTGCTCCGCACTCTGGAGGCCTGCGCCGCCATGCTCGCCGGCGTGGTCGACGCGGCCCCACCGACCCACCGCGGCTGGCACCCGTACGGCACGAGCGACGCCTGTGGCTTCGCCGCGATGGGCGTGGTCGAGGTCCTGGTGCACGCCTGGGACATCGCCGACACCGTGGACCGCGCCTGGGACCCGCCGCGCGACCTCTGCCAGGCGGTGCTGGACCGCCTCTTCACCGACCTGCCGTCCCACCCCGACCCATGGCAGGTCCTCCTGTGGGCCACCGGCCGCGCCGACCTGCCGGGCCACCCCCCGCGCAAGGACTGGCGCTGGGACGGCCGCCCTTTCTCGGAGCGCAACTAAGGGTGCGCACCGCCAGGACCCTCGGCGGTGCGCACGATCTTCAGCCGACCCGGCTCGCCGCCGGTTCCTCGAGCTTGTACCCGAGGTCGAGCAGCCCTTGAGCCGCCTTGTCCGGCCGGCGGCGCACGGCCGCGAGCAGTTGGATGTCCTGGTAGGCCGCACGCGACCGCTCGAGGGTCTGTTTGCTGTTCGGCTTCGCTTCGACCAGCCGCTCGTCGATCAGGAACTCGATGAGATCCTCGAGCGCCGGCCGGAACCGCCGCCCACCAACCGGCAGGTGCAGGTGCTGCATCCGCGAACGCTTACGCCCCACCGCCTCGAGGTAAGCCTGCAGGTCCGGCTGCTCACAGAACAACTGCAGATGTGCCTCCGGGTAACCCTCCTTACCGCGCTCGTAGTCGTAGTGCAGGATCACGTCGTGCTTCCCCGGACCGCTCAGCACCGACCACGTCGACTTCTGAATAGTCAGGTAGCCGGCCTCGTCCTCGAAAAGGAAGGCCTTGAGGTCGATCCACAGGCTGGCCCTGCCAGCCGAGCGAAGGTGAATTGGACCACCGTTGGGCGCATTCCGTCGGGCGTCCGTAGCAACCAACGAGTAGGCGCCGGCTGAGGCCGCCGTTCGGACGCTCGCACCGTCGGCGACTGTCGAGTTCAGCAGCGTTGTGATGCTTTCGGCGAAGGTGGCGCTTGCGCGCCCAAGTCTTGATCTAGACACCGAAGGCCTCGATCATGCGCCAGATGTGGCGGGCCCGATAATCCTCGAACTCGCCCTCGGCGGCCTGTCGCGCGAGTTCCGCGCGAGTCAGGCCCTCCCGAACCATGGCCGCCTCGATCTCGGCGGCGAGTTCGGCCTTGTCGTCGTACCAGATCAGGTACTCGTCGGAGTCGTCCGCATCGATCGATGGCGGGCGTGGGGTTGGGATTGTTGTGGTCATCGCGTCGTTCCTCCCGTGTTACGCGAGCCGCTGTAACCATCTTGCCCCACATCGTAGCCAAGAGCAACTAGTTATGGGCCATATGTCTCATGGCCTGCGGCCGAGCAGTAGGAGGATCCGGTCCAGAGTTGTTGCGGGGGCGGGGATTGGCAGGGCGTGGGCGAAAGCGGTGCCCTCGCGGTCGCGGTTCGGGCCGTCGGGGACCGACTCGGCGATGGGGAGAACCTCGGCGAGGAGGTCCTCGGGGAGGGTGAACGGGGCGCCCAGCGTGCGGGCCACGTCCCAGCCGTGTACGACGTAGTCGATCGTGTGCGCGCCGATGCCGCGCCACGTGGGGATCGGGGTCGGGGAGATCTCCGGCAGGGGCATCGGGGCGTCCAGCGCCTCCACCGCGGCGAACGCGGCGATGACCTCCTCCGACGCGGCTGCGTACTCGGCGAACGGGTCGGACGACAAGGGGCGCGGGGTCCACTGTGACAGAGGCCAGGGCTCGCCGCGGGCCGCCGCGGCGAAGCCCAGGTGCTGGATGGTCATGTGGGACAGGAGGTCGGACAGGGTCCAGCCGGCGCACGGGGTCGGGAGGGTGAGGTCGAGCGGGCCGTCCAGCAGCTGGACGCTGTTGCGCACGGCGGTGGCGTCCGCCGCACGGAAGTCGGGAAAGGCCATGGGCCTCATCCTGGCACGGGTCAGGGAACGAAGCGGGCGGGTAATCCCTGCAGGGCGACGGGGCGCAGGAAGCGGGCGACCGCGGCCGTGCCGACGGACGTGTAGAGCGGGTTCGATGTCGATGGCCACGGGCCGCCGTGGTGCATGGCGTCGCAGACGGCGACGCCGGTCGGGACGCCGTTGAACACGATCCGGCCCGCGGTGGCGATCAGCGAAGGGAGCAGGGCGTCGAGCGCCGGGTCGTCGGGGGCGGCCAGCACCGTTGCGGTCAGCGAGCCGTGGAGCCGGGACGCGACGGCGGCGTAGTCGGCGACCGGCGCGAAGCACACGACCACGGACGGGCCGAAATGCTCCTCCAGCAGGTCGCTGCCGAGCGAGTCGGGCTCGGCGAAGGCCACCGCCCCCGCCCGCTGCGACCAGGCCCGATGTGCGGCCTCGATCGCCGGCGTCAGCATTCGCGGCAGCAAGGGAGCGGCGGACACGGCCTGCGCCAGGCGGTCGCCGAACGCGCGGCCGGCCTCGTCGTCGGGGGCGATCACGAGGCCGGGCTTGGTGCACAGCTGGCCCGACGAACCGGTGACCGCCGCGGCCAGGACCGCCGGCCAGTCCGCGTCGGGTGCGAGGGCCGACGGCAGCACGAAGACCGGGTTGAGGGAGCCCATTTCGGCGTACACCGGAATCGGCTCCGGTCGCGCGGCCGCGGCGTCCATGAGTGCGCGGCCGCCGGCCGGCGAGCCGGTGAACGCGACCGCGCGGATCGACGGGTCGCGGACGAGCTCCAGGGAGGCGTCCGGGCCGCCGTGGCGCAGGGTCAGAACCTCGGCGGGTGCGCAGGCGGCGAGCAACTCGGCGGTGCGCGGCTGCGCGGGGTGCGCCTTCACCACGACCGGGCAGCCGGCCGCCAGCGCCGCCGCGGTATCGCCGCCGAGGACGCCGAACGCGAGGGGGAAGTTCGAGGCGGCGAAGACGGCGACCGGGCCGATCGGGACCCGCACGAGCACGACGTCGGCGCCGCCCGGGGCCGCGCCCCGCGAGGCGACGACGGCGCGGTCGCGGCCCGCGGCGGCGAACTCGCCGAGCAGACGCAGCTGGCCGGTGGTCCGGTCGAACTCGGCCTCGAGCCGCGCCAGCGCCAGGCCGGTCTCCTCGGCGGCGACGGCCACGATCTCGCGCCGCCGGGCCTCCATGGCCTCGGCGATGCCGTACAGCAGCTCGCAACGCCGGGCACCGTCCCACGTGGACAGTCCGGTGAGTGGGTTCACGACGACTCCAGTCGCTCGACGGTGCGCCGCAGCGCCGCCAGCCGCGGCGCGGATGCGAGGCCCAGGTGGTACAGGTGTATCCCGCTCGCGCCCGCGGCGACCAGGGCGGCGGCGTGGCCGGGCACCCGGTCGACAGGCATGGGCGGCAGCGCGGTCACGTAGGCGTGGACGCGGTGCCCGGCGGCGACGGCCGACGCGACCGCGCGCGCCGAGTCCTCCCCCGCCGGCCAGGCCGGCACGAGCACCGCATGCACGTCGAGCGGCTCGCCCGCGGGCAGCCCGGGCGACGGGCCGGCGGCCCAGGGGTCGGGGTTGCCGTGCAGGATCACCGGAAGGCCGGCGACGGCGGCGAGCACGCGCTCACGCATGAGGCGCGCCGCCTCGTGGCGGGCATCCAGGATCGCCTCCGCGAAGTCCACGGTGGCCTCGCCGCGGACGTCGGCGGCCAGGGCGGACACCACGCGGGCCGGATCGAGGCCGCGCTCGGCCCACGAGGTACGGCACGCGGCGCAGCAGCAGACGGAGAGCCAGCGCTGGGCCGGCGGCGGCCAGGCGTCGGCGGTGCGATCGTGGTGGCCGGTGTGCGCGAGGCCCATCTGGCCGCACGACTCGAGCGAGACCGCGTCCACGGGCGCGTCGCGGACCGCCTCGGCGGCGAGGGTCGCGGCGTACTCGCGCACGTCGGGCCACGACGGGCACAGTGCGTACGGGTACCGCTCGCCGTAGCAGTTGACGACGGTCAGGTCCGGGTTTGCCTCGCCGAGGCGGGAGTTGTGGGCGAGCACCACCCAGGCGGTCACGGCGAGGCCGGCGGCACGCAGGGTCGCGGCCGCCTCGGCGAAGGGGTCCGCGGCCGTCATCCAGCCGGGCGTGAGGGGGCGCAGGCGGTGGCCGCGCCACGCCTCCGGGCGCACGGGGCGGTAGAGGGCGCCGTGGCTGGCGTCGACGATCTGGTGGCGCGGGTGCATCGGGGTCGCGGCTCGCACGCCGTGGTAGGCGGCGGCCAGCGTCACCGAGGACAGGCCCAGCTCGGCCACGCGGTCCGGGAACGCGGGGTCGCCGAGGACGTCCCAGCAGTACGCGTGGCCGGTGAGGGTCACCATCGGGGCCGGCGCTTCACGAAGTCCGGGCGCACGGTGCGCATGTAGGCGGTGTCGTCGCGGGAGCGCACGCCGCAGCGGCGGTACTGCTCGTGCAGGCGGGCCAGCGCGTCGCGGTCGAGCTCGACGCCGAGGCCGGGAGCGTCGGGCACGGCGACCGCGCCGTCCACGATGGGCAGCGGGGCGGTGACCACGTCGACGCCGCCCTGCCACGGGGTGTGAGTGTCCGCGGCGTACGTCAGCTCCGGCGTCGCCGCGCCGAGCTGGACCATCGCGGCGAGGCTGATGCCGAGGTGGCTGTTGGAGTGCATGGAGACGCCGACGCCCCATGCCGCGCAGGTGCGGGCCAGCTCGGCGCAGGCGCGCAGCCCGCCCCAGTAGTGGTGGTCGGCGAGCACGACGCCGACCGCGCCGCGCTCGAAGGCGGGGCGCAGGTCGGCGGGCGAGACGACGCACATGTTGGTGGCCAGGGGCATCGGCGCGGCGGAGGCGACCTCGGCCATGCCGTCGATGCCGGGCGTGGGGTCCTCGAGGTACTCCAGCAGCCCCGTCGTCTCCGCCGCGACCTGCTTCGCCGTCTGCACCGTCCAGGCGCAGTTCGGGTCGATGCGCAACGGGTGGGAGGGGAAGGCCCGGCGCAGTTCCCGGATCGCGTCGATCTCCTCGACCGGCGGGAACACGCCGCCCTTGAGCTTGATGGAGCCGAAGCCGAACTGCTGCACGAGCGCGCGGGCCTGCTCGACCACGCCGGCCGGGTCGAGGGCGGCGCCCCACTCGTCGGCCGGGCGGCCCGGGTGCTGCGCCCACTTGTAGAACAGGTAGGCCGAGAACGCGACGCGGTCGCGCACCCGCCCGCCGAGCAGCTGGTACACCGGCCGGCCGATCGAGCGCGCCTGCAGGTCCAGCGCGGCGACCTCGAACGGGGCGAACACCTTGAGCGCGTGGTCGCCGGCGCCGAGGCTGCGTCGTGTTGCGGTACCGATGGCGGAAAGATCGAACGGGTCGAGGCCGACCAGCCGCTCGGCGGCCCGGCGGACCGCGGCCAGGTGCGCCGCGTCGCCGTAGGTCTCGCCCAGCCCGACCAGGCCGTCGCCGCCGTCGAGCTCGACGATCGTGCGCAGCGCCCACGGCTCGTGGACGCCGGCCGAGTTGAGCAGCGGCGGGTCCGGAAAGGCGACCGGGGTCACCCGCGCCTCCACAACCTTCACAGCGCCCGCCGCCCGGCCGCGATGATGGCGGCGAGCCGCTCGACATGCTCGTCGGTCGCGTCCACCAGCGGCGGGCGGACCGAGCCGACGTCGAGGCCCCCGAGCCGGGCGCCGGCCTTGACCAGGGCGACGGCGTAGCCGGGCACGAGGTCGCGCAGCGCGACGAAGGGCAGGTAGAAGGCGGCGAGCAGGCGCTGCACGGTGGCGGCGTCGCCGGTCGTGACGGCGCGGTAGAACGCCGTGGCGATGTCGGGCACGAAGCACAGCACCGCCGAGGAGTAGCTCTCGACGCCGATCGAGCGGTACGCCTGCACAGACAGCTCGGCGGTGGGCAGGCCGTTGAGGAAGCCGAACTCGTCGGCCCGCGGGTGGCCGCTGGTGCGGATCGCGGTGACGAGGCGCAGCATCGCGCTCACGTCGCCCTTGCCGTCCTTGATGCCCACGACGGTCGGCACGTCGAGCAGCGCGACGGCGGCGTCGGGGTCGAGCACCGCGTTGGCCCGCTGGTAGACGGTGATCGGCAGCGGGGTCGCCTCGGCGACGTACCGGACGTGCTCGACGAGCCCGGCCGGCGTGGAGTGCACGAGGTACGGCGGCAGGAGCAGCAGCCCGTCGGCGCCCGCCTCGAGCGCGGCGATCGCGAAGTCGCGGGCCATCGCGGGCCCGCCGCCGGCGCCGGCGAAGACGGGCGCGCGCCCGGCGGCGACCTGCACGGCGATGCCGACGACCTCGCGGTACTCCTGCAGCGAGAGGCTCGTGAACTCGCCGGTGCCGCAGGCGACGAACAGTCCGGAGGGTCCGGCGGCCAGCTGCTGCTCGACGTGGTCGGCCAGGACGGCGAGGTTCACCTTGCCGTCGGTCGTGAACGGGGTCAGCGGGAACGACAGCAGGCCGTGCAGACGCATCATGTGCTCCTATCGATGGTGGTGATTGGGTCAGCCTTTGACGGCGCCGGAGGTGAGCCCGCGCATGAACTGCCGCTGCATGGCCACGAACGCGACGACCGACGGCAGCAGGGCCAGCAGCGAGGCGGCCAGCAGCACGCCGATGCCGACCTGCTCGTCGCTGCGCAGCGTGCGCAGGGCCAGCGGCAGCGTGAAGTGCCCGGAATCCTGCGCGACGAGCAGCGGCAGCATGTACTGGTCCCAGATCATCGTGAACCCGAAGATCCCGATCACGCCGAGCGCCGGCTTGCACAGCGGCAGGATGACGGACCAGAAGATGCGCAGGTCGCCGGCGCCGTCGAGGCGGGCCGCCTCCTCGAGCTCGACCGGGATGTCGCGCATGAACTCGGTCATGACGAGGATCGAGAACGCCCAGGCACCGACCGGCACGATCATGCCGGCGAGCGTGCCGATCAGGTTGATGTGCACCAGCGGGACATCCGCGAGTACCAGTGAAAGCGGTATTGCGAGGATCTCCTCGGGCAGCATCATCGTCGACAGGATGAGCAGGAACACCAGGCGCAGCCCGGGAAAGCGCTTGCGGGCCAGGGCGTATGCGGCCGACACGCTGACCGCGATCTGCAGCAGCAGGCCGAAGCCGACCACCACGAACGAGTTGAACAGATAGTGCAGCACGTCGCGGCGGATCGCGGCGCGGAAGTTCTCCAGCGTGAGCGACCGCGGGATCAGAGTCAGGCTGGTCGGGTCCTGCGCGGGGGCGAACGCGCTGACGAGCAAGGCGAGCAGCGGACCGGCGAAGACCAGGACCAGCATGGTGTACACCAGGAATCGCCCGAATTTTGCCGGACGACCTCGAAGGGCGTCGAGGCCCAGCGCGGTGTCGTGTCTCATCGTGCCCTCCCCGCCCGGGCCCGCTGGACCGCCACGGTCAGCACGACGGTGGCCAGCAGCAGGATGACGGAGCCCGCCGCCGCCACGCCGAGCTCGTTGCGCTCCAGGCCGAGCTTGTAGATCAGCGTCATGAGCACCTCCGTCGAGCCGTTGGGCCCGCCGTTGGTGAGCAGGTAGATCTCGGTGAACACGCGCAGGCCGCGGATCGCGGCGAGGGTGAACAGGATCGCGAACACCGGGCGCAGCTGCGGGAACGTGACGTGCCACAGCCGCCGCCAGCGGTTGGCGCCGTCGACCTCGACGGCCTCGTAGAGGCTGCGGTCGACGCCGGCGAGCCCGGCCAGGAAGATCATCATGTCGTACGGCGCGCCGCGCCAGATGCCCACGCCCATCACCGACCACAGCGCGGTGTCCTGCGAGTTGAGGAACTGCGACGGGCCCATCCCGAGCCAGCCCAGGATCGTGTTGATCGCGCCGTCGGGCGCCGGGTAGTACAGGATGCGCCACACCTCGGCCACGACCGCCATGGCGGCGACGGTCGGCAGGAACACCGCGGTGCGCACGAACCAGAGGCTCTTCGCCTGCCCCTCCAGCAGCAGCGCGAGCACCAGGCCGATGACGAGCGACCCGGCGGTCTGCCCGACGGCGAGCACGACGGTCTGCCAGACCGCGCGCAGGAACACCGGGTCACCGCCGACGGCGGTGAAGTTGTCCGTGCCGACCCAGCGGTCGCCGAGGTAGGGCCGGACCTCGTAGAGGCTCATCTGGATGGCCCGGCCCATCGGCACGAACTTGAACAGCGCGAAGAGGATCAGTGCGGGCGCGAGGAAGGCCCACGGCAGCAGGTCCGGTCGCCGCCGGCGGCGCCGGGCCGGCGGGGCCGGGGCACGCCGCGCCCCGGCCCGCACCTGCGTCATCGTCATCAGGCCGCGACCCCCTGCTTGGCGAGCTCGGCCTGGAAGGCCTGGCTGAGCTTGGTCAGCTCGGCCTTCGTGTCAGACCCGCAGTTGGCGACGATCGCGTTGATGGTGTCCGCGGACGTCTGGCGGAACGGCGTCCAGTCGGGCACGGCCGGGGTGTAGCGGCCCGACTGCTTGTAGATCTCGTCGAACACCTGCCAGCGGGTGTCCTTGCGCACCGAGGACAGCGTGACGGTCGAGTTCACCGGCAGCCGCACGATGTTGCCGTCGGTGTCGCCGGCCATGCCGATGGTCTGTCCCTCGACCGAGATCGCGAACTCGGCGAACTTGTTCTGCCCGGCCTGGTTCTTCGACCCCGCCATCAGATACGTGTTCTCGCCCTCGGCCAGCGACACCGACTTGCCGGACGGCCCGGGCGGCGCGGGCACGGTCTCGTACTTGTCCTTGCCGAGGTTGCCGTCGAAGCGCGCCATGTTGTACGGCCCGGTGAAGTAGATGCCGGCCTTGCCGCTCTCGAACACCGGGTGCGCCTGCGTCGTCTCCATCGTCACCGCGCCCGGCGCGACCGTCTTCGCCTGGCAGAACTGGGCCTTGAACCAGTCCACCGACGCGACGGACGCGGCGCTGGCGATCGCCGGGGCGAACTTGCCGTTCTGCTCGGTGAAGTAGTCGCCGCCGCCGGACCAGAGGAAGCTCGTGAAGTACCAGGACATGTAGCCGCGCTTCGTCGAGCCCGGCACGTCGTACCCGTAGGTGTCCGCCTTGCCGTTGCCGTCGGGGTCCTTGGTGGTGAAGGCGACGGCGAGCGCGTCGAGGTCGGCCCAGCTCTTCGGCACGGCCAGGCCGAGCTTCTCGCGCCAGTCCTTGCGGATGAACAGCGCGAAGGACTGCGCGCTGTTCGGCACGCCGTAGTACTTGCCGTCGGGCCCCTTCGCGGCGTCCCACGACACGGGCGTGAGCTTGTCGGACCCGGGCACGTCGGCCTGCTTCACCTCGCGCACGATGCCCTGCTTGAGCATGCTGCCGAGCTGGGCGGTGTCGTTGATGACGATGTCCGGCAGGTGTTTCTGGGCGGCGGCCTGCTGGAGCTTGGTCTCGAAGTCGTCGAAGAGCGCGGTGACGTTGGCCTTGATGCCGGTCTTGGCCGTGAAGGCGGTGGCCAGCTGTTTGGTGGTCTTCTCGGCGGTACCACCCGGTGGCTTGCGCACCCAGATCTCCAGGGGTGCGGCCGCGTCCTGCGGTGCGTTGGACGCGGACCCGCCGCCGCACGCGCCGAGCACCAGCCCGGCGGCGACGAGCACCGCCGCGTGCATGGCAAGCAGCGCTTTGCGCTTGGCGGGATTGGCGCGCAGCGCCGTGTGCTTGGCGAGCAGTCTGATCGTGGGGCGCCGTCCAGACACTGCCTTGCCTCCTGTCTACATATGTGGACACCATCCGTACATGTGACGTCGTGCAGACACAAGTTAGCGTCCGGTATGATGACCGTCAACACGTTGGGAAACACGGTTCAGCGAGGGTGGCAGGCATGGCGCGCAGGCGGGACGAGGACGAGTCCGGCGAGGTCGGCGCGGGCGGCGCCGCCGAGGTCAACCCGGTCAAGTCGGCCCAGCGCACCGTGCGCATCCTGGAGGCGCTGGCCGAGTCGCCGACCCGCCTGACCCTCTCAGAGCTGCAGGAACGCATGGGCTACCCGCGCTCGAGCCTGCACGCGCTCATCCGCACGCTGCGCGAGATGAAGTGGGTCGAGGCCGACCCGACGGGCTCGGCGTTCGGCGTCGGCCCGCACGCCCTGCTCTCCGGCACCGCCTACCTCGACCGCGACGCCGCGCTCCCCTTCGCCTACGAGACGCTCGAGGACCTGCGCGCCGAGCTCGGCTACACCACCCACTACGCCCGGCGGGTCGACGCCGACGTGCTGTACCTGGCCAGCCGCGAGTCCCGCAGCGGCGTCGTGCCACGGGTCGGCCGCCGCCTGCCCGCCCACGTGACCGCACTGGGCCAGGTCCTGCTGTCGGCCCTCACCGACGAGGAGATCACCGCCGTACTGCCGGCCGAGCTGGTCTCCCTGACCCCCAACACCATCACCGACCTGAAGGAGCTGCTCGCCGAGCTCGAGGACGTGCGCGGCCGCGGCTGGGCGCACGAGCAGGAGCAGGGCACCGAGGGCGTCGCGTGCGTCGCGGTCGCGGTCGACTACCGCATCCCCGCGACGGACGCGATCAGCTGCTCGATGCCGGCCAAGAAGTCCAACTTCGACGAGGTACGCCGAGTCGCCTACGCCCTGAAGGAACACACCGCGAACCTGGCCGCCACACTGCGCCGCGAGGGCATCCGCTAACCGGCCGGCCCGCGTACCTCCAGCGCGGCTCGCCTCCAGCGCGCCTGTTCCTAGCGCGGCTCGTCCCTAGCGCGGCTCGTCTCCAGCGCGGCTCGTCGCTAGCGCGGCTCGTCTCCAGTGCGGCTCGTCGCTAGCGCGGCTCGTCTCCGGCGCGGCTCGCCTCCAGCGCGGTTGGTTTCAGCGCGGTTGGTTTCAGCGCGGTTGGTTTCAGCGCGGCGCCGGTGGCACGCCGAGCGGGATTTCGCACCAGGCGCCGCCCATGCGGTACAACTCCGGCGTCCCCGGAAAATCGGGCTCCCCGAACGCGGCGATCCGCTGCGCCGCGAACACCTCGGCGTCGTCGCGCGGAAAGTAGCCGATCGCCTCTCCCTCGGCGAGCGAACAGATGCCGCGGGTGTTGCGGCTGACGCCCCACACGATGCGGTACCCGGGCGCCGGCACCGTCAACGCCGCCTCGACGAGCCGAGCCCCGTCGTCGGGCGACAGCCACATGGACAGCCCGCGCAGCCCCGGCGGTTCGGCGACCCACATGCCGATGCGCAGGCACACGACGTCCATGCCGAACCGGTCCGCGTACAGCCGCCCGGCCGCCTCGGCCGCAACCTTGCTCCAGCCGTACATCGTGTCGGGCCGCGCCGGCGTATCGGCCGGCACGCCCCCGGGCGGCGCCTCGCGCGCATCGGTGAACCCCGCAGCATGCGTCGACGAGGCGAGCACGACGCGGGCACCGGCACGGCGCGCTCCTTCGAGCACGCACCAGCTGCCGTACGCGTTGACCCGCAACGCATCCTCGGCCGTCGCCTCCTTGGCGAGCCCGCCGAGATGCACGACGCCGTCGACGCCTTCGCACGCCCGCGCGACCGCCTCGGCATCGTCGACCGACCCGATCACCACCTCCTCATCGCCGGCCTCCCCCAGCTCACCGACCCTCGCCAGCCCGCCGGCGTCGCTCAGCCCGCCGACCCTCCTCAGCCCGCCGGCGTCGTTCAGCCCGCTGGCCCTCGCCAGCCCGCCGGCGTCGCCCAGCCCGCCGGCCGTCCCCAGCCCACCGGCTTCCCTCAGCCCGCCGACCCTGTCCAACGGCGCCGGCTCGTGTAGGTCGAACAGGCGCAACGTGCGACCGGGTCCCGCCAATCTCGTGCGCAGCAACGCGGCCACCTTGCCCGCCCCGCCCGTGATCAGAATGCGCTTCATGACACCTCCGAATGCTGCTCAACGACCCGATTCTGGCCTATCTCGACCGGAGCTCGGGGCATCCACATATGTGGACGGCAAACAAATCTACGAACGCTTATTGACCCGCTGGACGCCGTTCACTTTACTAGCTGATTACCAAACCCCTACACCATCGGAGGCGCTCGATGTCCTCGCGAGTATCCAGGCGCTCGCTGCGGGGCGTGAACCGAAGATCGGTCGCGCTCGTCGCCGCGGCCGCCACGATCGCCGCCGGCGCGGTCGTCGCGCTCGGCCACTCCTCCAGCGCACAGGCCGGCGCCGGCGCGCTGACCGGGCTCGACACGTCGGCGGGCAACCGGCGCGCGCCGATCGCCGGGCTCTACGACTGGTCGCACGCGGGCTACCGCGGCGGCGCCGACCTGCCCGGCGACGGGCAGGTCAACCCCTCGGCCGCCTGTCAGGTGACGCCGGCGGAGCTCGCCTCGCAGTACAACGTCCACCCGGACGACAACGCGGACGACACGGCCGGCATCCAGGCCGCGATCGACGCGGTGAAGTCGGGCTGCAGCCCGTCGGCGTCGTACACGAAGCTGAGCCTGCTCTCCCTGCCCGCCGGCACGCTGGACGTCACGCACGAGATCCACGTCGACGCCGACTACCTCATCATCCGGGGCGCGGGCGCGGGGACCGGCGGCACGCGGCTGGTCTACCGGCCGGACGCGAACACGCGGTACGACACCCTGACCTCGGACGGGTCGGACTGGGACGAGGACGGCATGACGTCCGGACAGGGCAAGGGCGGCTGGCTGTGGCCCGGCCGCGGGCTGTTCCGGGTCCAGTCGCGCGGCGTGCACTCCTCGTACGCGAGCGACTACGCCGCCGCGCCCGCCAACCGCAAGGACATCTTCGAGGGCACGGTCAACGTGCACTGGAAGGTCGGCGTGGCGTTGCGGGCCAAGCCGGGCGACACCGGGTTCGCGGCGCGGACCGGGGACCGCACGGTGTACCTCGCCAGCTCCGGCTCCCTTTCGAACCTCACGGTCGGCGGCCTGGTCAACGTGCGCGCCGCCAACTCGGTGAACTTCTACGCTCAGCAGAACGTCGTGCCCGCCGACGGCACGCTGCTCAACCAGCACATGCGCCAGCAGATCTTCACCGTGACCGCCGTCGACTCCACCAACCGGACGGTGACGCTGGACAAGCCCCTGGAGTACGACGTGCCGGTCGACTCCACATCGGACGGTTCGCCCGCCATCGACGGCACCGTCTACGCCTCGAAGGTCTCGCCGCTCGTCGACCCGGTGGTCGGCGTCGGGTTCGAGAACCTGTCGTTCACCCAGGACATGCCGGGACTCAGCCGGTCGGACGCCGTCCACAACTACGGCAACATGGCGCCGGACGCCGAGATGCACGGCATCGTCTTCAAGTGGGCCGCCGACTCGTGGGTCCGCGGCGTGCACACGGAGATGACCGGCTCGCACCCGATCGTCACCGAGGAGGCGTACCACCTGCAGATCGTGGACAACGAGCTGGACGGCGCGTGGAACAAGGGCAAGGGCGGCAACGGGTACTTCCGCGGCTCCCGCGTGTGGGACTCGCTGTACGCCGGCAACACCTCCCGCAACCTGCGCCATTTCACGTTCCAGTGGTCCGCATCGGGCAACGTGGTCATCGGCAACGACTTCGACTCCGACCTCAACCTGCACGGCGGCTGGGAGCGCAACAACCTGTTCGAGCTCAACACCGTCACCGTGCCGTTCGAGCACCGGTCCGCCAACTGCCGGGCGAACTGCGGCGAGGAGGGCGGCGGCGCCCCCGATTCCTCGACGTGGTTCCCGATCTGGTGGGCGGCGGGCAAGAAGGCGGTGAAGTGGTCGGGCTCGTCCGGCCCCCGCAACGTCTTCTTCGACAACGCGATGAGCAAGCAGGTCACGGCGGGCGCCGCCTACACCCCGTACTACCCCGACCGCCACACGGTGTACCAGTTCGGCTGGACCGGCACCGCCTGGCACCACCTCGACGCGGGCGGCACCCCGATCGCCGACTGGGCGTCGAACGAGCAGCGCGACTACACCGGCGGCCACGGCGTCGACGCGTCGCGCACGGACGCCGCGCAGTCCCTGTTCCTCAAGACGGTGCCCACGTCCCCGTCCGCATCCCCAACCGTGTCACCGTCCTCATCCCGGTCACCGTCCACGTCCCCGTCGGCCTCCACATCCGCGTCGCCATCCCGATCGGCATCCACATCCACGTCACCGTCCCGATCGGCGTCAGCATCCACGTCCGCGTCGCCGTCCGCGCCCGCCGGCTGCGTGCGCGCAGCCTTCGCGAAGACGTCGACCTGGAACGGCGGCTACGGCGCGCAGTACACGATCACCAACAACTGCCCGACGGCCATCACCACCTGGACTGTCGAGTTCGACCTGCCGGCCGGCACCACCGTGTCGAGCTCGTGGAGCTCCGTCCGTACCAGCAACGGACAGCACTACACATTCGTAAACGCCAGCTACAACGGTGACATCGCGCCAGGTGCTGCCGAGAGCTTCGGCTTCAACGCCAAGGGCAGCGCCTCGCCGACCGGCTGCCGAGTCAACGGTTCGGCATGCTGAACCACACGGATGCGACTGCCACGGCCACCGCCGGCAGTCAGCGGCTCGGCCCGCTCAGCCACAACGACGCATCCGCCGCCGCCGGCAGTCGACGGCTCGGCGCACGCAGTCACAACGACACGTCGGCCGCCGCCAGCAGTCGACGGGTCGGCGCACGCAGTCACAACGACACATCCGCCACCGCCGGCAGTCGATAGGTCGGCGTGTTCAGTCACAACGACGCATCCGCCACCGCCCGCCGGATGCGGTCCACAGATCTGGACGATCGGCACGACCGTACCGTGCCGCCACCCTCCTGAAGGAGAGTCAACCTTGCGACGCTCAACCCTCGCCACCGCCATCGGCGTGCCGGCCGTCGCGCTCGCCACCGCGGTCGGTTTCGCCGCGGTCGCACACGCCGCCGCGCCACAGCTCACCGCTGCGTTCGCGCAGACCTCTGTGTGGAGCAGCGGCTACGGCGCGCAGTACACGATCCGCAACGCCGGCGACGCTGCGTCCACCGCGTGGCGGGTCGAGTTCGACCTGCCGGCCGGGTCGATCGTGTCGAGCTCCTGGAGCTCCGTCCGCACCACCAACGGACAGCACTACACATTCGTGAACGCCAGCTACAACGGTGACATCGCGCCAGGCGCTACCGAGTCCTTCGGGTTCAACGTCTCCGGCCTCGGTACCCCACTCAACTGCACCATCGACGGGCACGCCTGCGCCGGAGGCACGACAACGCCGTCACCCTCGCGCACCTCGTCGTCACCGTCGTCGTCGCCGTCGCCTTCTCCCTCGTCGCCGTCACCGACGCCGTCGACGCCGCCGGTCACCAGTGGGCCGACCATCGACGTCTCGACCTCGGCCCAGCTGCAGTCGGCGCTGGCCGCGGTCCGGCCGGGGCAGACGATCCGGGTGGCAGCGGGCACGTACCACGGGTCGTTCGTCGCAACGACCGCCGGAACCGCGTCGCAGCCGATCACGCTCACCGGGCCGGCCGGCGCCGTGCTCGTCAACGACGGGCCGTCGGGCGAGGCGCCGAGCTGCCCCGCGCCGACCGCGGGCTGGGACTCCGGCTACGGGCTGTGGCTGTACAACGCGCCCTACTGGAACCTGACCGGCTTCACGGTCGCCGAGTCCAAGAAGGGCATCGTCGCCGACAACTCGCAGCACCTGACCGTCGACGGCGTGTACATCCACGACGTTGAGGAGGAGGGGCTGCACTTCCGGCGCTCCTCGGCCGACGGCATCGTGCGCAACTCGCGCATCGAGCGGACCGGCCTCGTCCAGCCCGGCTACGGCGAGGGCGTCTACATCGGCTCGGCCGGCTCGAACTGGGGTTGCCACGGCAACACCGGCGGCGTCGACCGCAGCGACCGCGTGCAGGTCATCGGCAACCGGCTCGGCCCGAACATCGCCGCCGAGGCGATCGACGTGAAGGAGGGCACCACCGGCGGGCTGATCAGCGGCAACACGTTCAACGGGCAGGGTGTCAGCGGGGAGAACTCTGCCGACTCCTGGGTCGACGTCAAGGGGATGGACTACCGCATCGAGAACAACACCGGGACGTTCAGCAGCCCGGGGACGTTCGCTAACGGGTACGAGACCCACAACCCGTCCACAACGCCGTCGTTCGACAACGGGTGCGGCAACGTGTGGCGCAACAACCGCTCGGATCTCGGGGGCGTCGGGCAGTACGCCGTGAACGTCACCTCGCAGTCCAAGTGCTCGGCGCGGCCGAACGTGGTCTATGCGTCCAACACGGTGACGAACGCTACCAAGGGCCTGACCAACATCCCGGTCACGCCCTAGTGATGCGGAACAGGCCCCAGTTATAAGGAACAGGACGGCGGCCCGGGCGCGACGATGCGCCCGGGCCGCCGTCGTCGTTCACGCTGCGCCGTGGCGGGCCAGGACCTCGGCGCGGGACGCGTCATCAGCGGCCAGCACGCCCCCGTTGGCCACGTCGTGCCCGCCGATCTCGGTGAAGACGATCCGCACGTCCTGGCGGCGGGCGCCGAGGATCTCCACGGCGTCGTCGGTCACCGCCTCGACGAACCGCCGGCGCTGCTCCAGGCTGCGCCCGCGCAGCAACTCCACGGTGATGTTCGGCATCGGTCCTCCCAGGTTTCCCGCTAGACAGTGCGCTCATACTAAGACGCTGTCCACATACTTGATAAGCGGCCAAGTCCGCCGATACGATCCAGCATCATGAACATTGAGGTGCGGCACGCCACCGATCCGGGGTCCGTCGAGACCGCCACGACCGCCCAGCTCCGCTCCCGATACCTCATCGAAGACCTGTTCGCGCCCGGCGAGGTGCGCGCCGTGTACACCCACGAGGACCGCATGGTCGTCGCCGGCGCCGTGCCCGACGGGGCCCCGCTCGCGCTGCCCGCCTGGGACGCCCTCGGCACCGAGCACCCGCTCGAGCGCCGCGAGCTGGGCGTGATCAACCTCGGCGACGCCGGCGAGGTGGTCGTCGACGGGACCGCGCACAAGCTCGGCACGCTCGACGGGCTCTACGCCGGCCGCGGCTCGACGATCACGCTGTCCGGCGCCGGCGCGTGCTTCTACCTGGTCTCCGCGCCCGCCGACGCCACCCACCCGACGGTCACGTTCGGCCGGGACACGATCGAGCCGGTGCGCATCGGAGACCCGGCGACGGCGAGCGCGCGGTCGCTGTACCGCTATGTATGGGGCGGCGGCCACCCGAGCTGCCGGCTGCAGTTCGGCGTCACGGTTGTGGACGCCGGCTCGGTATGGAACACGATGCCGGCGCACCTGCACGATCGGCGCACCGAGGTGTACCTCTACACCGGCCTCCCCGCCGACGCCCGAGTCGTGCACCTGCTGGGCCGGCCCGGCGCGACCCGGCACCTGATCGTCCGCGACCGCCAGGCCGTCATCGCGCCCGCATGGTCGGTGCACTCCGGCGCCGGCACCGCGCCCTACGCGTTCGTCTGGGCCATGTCCGGCGAGAACACCGACTACGGCGACCTGCAGGGCGTGCCGATGGAGGCGCTGTGAGCGGCCTGTTCGACCTCGCCGGGCGCACCGCCGCGGTCACCGGCGCCGGCCGGGGCATCGGCCGCGGCATCGCCCTTGCCCTCGCGGAGGCGGGCGCCGACCTGATCCTGGTCGGCCGCGCCGCGTCGCAGGCGGGCACCCGGGACGAGATAACCGCCCTCGGCCGCAAGGCGTCGATCGTCGACGTCGACCTCGCCGACCGTGAGGCCACCCGCGCGGCCGGCTCCGAGCTGGCCGCGGCCGGCGGCGTGGACATCCTGGTCAACAACGCCGGGGTGATCGACCGCGCGAGCGTGCTGGACGCGACCCCCGAGGCATGGGACCGCGTGCTGGACGTGAACCTCAACGCGGTCTTCGAGCTCAGCCGCCTCCTCGCCGCGCCCATGGCTGCCCGCGGCGCCGGGAAGATCGTCAACGTGGCGAGCCTGCTGTCGTTCCAGGGTGGGCTGCGCGTGGCGTCGTACACGGCGGCCAAGCACGCCGTGGCCGGCCTGACCCGCGCGATGGCCAACGAGCTGGCGCCGCGGGGCGTGCAGGTCAACGCGATCGCGCCCGGCTACATCGAGACCGACAACACGCAGGCGCTGCGCGAGGACCCGGAGCGGTACCGCGCGATCAGCGACCGCATCCCGGCCGGACGCTGGGGCACGCCGCGGGACCTGGCCGGCGCGGTCGTGTTCCTGAGCTCGCAGGCCGCCGACTACGTGAACGGCCACATCCTGGTCGTGGACGGCGGCTGGCTCGCCCGCTGAACAAACCACCACGCACCGTTAAATCATGAAATGTCCGAAAAATCCGGATCGCGCCAGCGATCTGGATTTTTCGCGACAGAGCGTCAAGAAGACCGAGCGCGAAACGCCTGGCGATAGGCCGATGGAGACGTGCGCATCGCCTGGGCGAAATGGTGGCGGTACGTCACCGGCGTCTCGAAGCCGACCGCGGACGCGATCTGCTCGATCGACGAATCCGTCGTTTCGAGCAGGGCCAGGCTCGCCTGGATCCGCTGGCGCAGCAGCCAGCGGATCGGGCTGGTGCCGGTCGCGCGTGTGAAATGCCGCAGGTACGTGCGCGGGGACATGTGCGCCTGACGCGCCAGTTCGGGCAGGGTGAGCGGCTCGGCAAGGCGCGCCATGGCCCAGGTCAGGCTCGCGGCGATCCGGTCGTCCTCCGCGTCCGCGGGCATCGGGGCCTCGATGAACTGGGCCTGGCCGCCGTCGCGGTGCGGCTGCACGACCAGGCGGCGCGCGACCGCGTTGGCGATCGCGGCGCCGTGGTCGGTGCGCACGACGTGCAGGCACAGGTCGAGGCCGGCCGCACTGCCGGCGCTGGTCCACACGTCGCCGTCGGCGAGATAGAGAACATCGGGGTCGAGGGTGACCTGCGGGAAGCGCAGGCGGAAGGCGTCGGCGTAGCGCCAGTGCGTGGTGGCGCGGCGGCCGTCAAGCAGGCCCGCGGCCGCGAGCGCGAAGGCGCCCGAGCAGATGGAGACGATCCGCGCGCCGCGGGAGCGTGCGGCGCGCAGCGCGTCGAGCACCTCGGGCTCGGGGCCGGCGTGCACGTCCGCGACGCCGGGGACGATGACCGTGTCCGCGGCCGCGAGGTCCGCGAGGCCGCCGTCGGCGTGCAGCGTGGCGCCGCCGACGACGGGGACCGGTGCCGCGGTCGGGGTGCAGATGCGCAGCCGGTACCAGGGAATGTCGAACTCCGGGCGCGGCAGCCCGAAGACCTCGGTGACGATCCCGGTCTCGAAGAGCGACATGCCCGGGAACGCGAGGACCGACACGGTGGGGCCGCCGACGTGCACACGCATGGCGAAATGTTAGCGGACAGCGTCGTTTTCGCCACTGTCCCGCGGTACCACTGCGGAATCATGCTGGACCGCATGACGAACGCCATCGAGCACTTCACCGCCCGCCTCACCTTCGAGACCGACGTCAGCGACGTGCACGCGGCCATGACCGCCGGGACCCCGAACCTCGTCGTCGTCGACTCGCGCGGTGCGCAGGCGTGGGCGCAGGGGCGCATCCCGGGCGCCGTGCACCTGCCGACGGCCGACATCGCCGTGCGCGCCGCCGAGACGATCCCGGCCGGTTCCGAGGTCGTCACGTACTGCTGGGGCCCGGGCTGCAACGGCGCCACCCGCGCGGCGCTGGAGTTCGCGAAGCTCGGCTACCGGGTACGCGAGATGCTCGGCGGCTACGAGTACTGGGTGCGCGAGGGCCTGGAGTTCGAGACCTCGGCGGGCCGGGAGAGCCGGCCCGCCGACGAGCTCACGGCGCCGCGCTGGGCCGTGTCATGCGACTGTTAGGAGCGTCTTGCCGACCGCGGTGCGCTCCTCGATCGCCCGGTGCGCCTCGGCGGCGTCGTCCAGCGCGTACACCTGGCCGATGAGCGGTACGAAGCGCTTGGTCTCGAGCGCGGCCAGGGCACTTCCCAGGTAGCCGCGGTACGTCTGCGGGCTCAACTGCACCTGCTCGATCCCGGTCGCGGTGACGTCGCGCGCCCGAGCGAGCTCGGGGTCGGCGACGGCGAAGCCGCCGGCGGGGGTGCCGTGGCCGGAGAACCGGCCGCCGCGCTTGACCAGGTCGAACGCGGCGCGGCCGTACTCGCCGCCGGCGCCGTCGAGCACGGCGTCGACGGGCTCGACCGCGGCGGTCCAGCCCGGCTCCGAGTAGTCGACGACCTGGTCGGCGCCGAGCTGCCGGAGGCGCTCGAGCTTGGCCGCCCCCCGCGCCGCGGCCACCACCGTCGCGCCCTCGGCCTTGGCGAGCTGGACGAGGATCGCGCCCATGCCGCCGCCGGCCGCGGTCACCAGCACCCGGTCGCCGGGGTTGATCGGCACGATGTCGAGCAGCGCCAGCGCCGTGACGCCGTCGTGCAGCACCGCGGCGGCGTCGGCCGCCTCGACGCCGTCGGGCACGACGACGAGGCCGTCGGCGCCGGCCAGGACACGGGTGGCGTATCCGCCGCCGGCGTGGCCGGTGCGGGCGACGACCCGCTTGCCGATCCACTGTGGAGCGATACCGCTGCCCACCGTGAACACCGTGCCGGCGACGCCGACGCCGGGGCGGTAGGGCAGGTCGACGGCGAAGTACGGCGCGCCGTTGCCGGAGCGCACCCGCGTCTCCAGCCACAACGTGTCGGCGACCGCCACGTCGATGACGACCTGGCCGGGCCCGGGCGCCGGGTCGGGCGCGTCGACCGGGGTGAGAACCTCCGGCCCGCCGAAGCGGGCCACTTCGATTGCACGCATGAAAACCACCCTGCAACCTCAAGCGCGGTTCAGGTCAACCGGCGGTTAAAGGCGGCCGGCGGGGGCAGCACTCGCGCCGTGGTTGACACACGAACCTCGAGCGACGTGACGCTGCACGTCAACGGGCAGGAGCACCAGCTGCGCCTGGACAACCGGGCGACGCTGCTGGACGTCCTGCGCGAGCAGCTGGACCTGCCCGGCGCCAAGAAGGGCTGCGACCACGGCCAGTGCGGCGCCTGCACGGTCCTGCTGGACGGTCGCCGGGTGGTCAGCTGCCTCATCCTCGCCGTCACCGCGGACGGCTCGGACGTGACCACGGTCGAGGGGCTCAGCGCCGGGCACGGCCTGCACCCCATCCAGGAGGCGTTCGTCGAGTTCGACGCGCTGCAGTGCGGCTACTGCACGCCCGGGCAGATCTGCTCGGCGGTCGGGCTCACCCCGGAGGAGACCGGCTCCCTGGCCGATATCCGGGAGGCGATGAGCGGCAACCTGTGCCGCTGTGGTGCATACGTGAACATCGCCGCCGCCGTCTACGAGGTGGCGGCGGCGTCATGAAACCGTTCGTGTACGAACGACCGGACGATCCGGCGGGCGCGGTCGCGACGATGGTCCGGCCCGGCGTGGTGTACCTGGCCGGTGGAACGAACCTGGTCGACCTCATGAAGCTGGGCGTCACGGTGCCGGACATGCTCGTCGACATCAACGCCCTGCCGTTCCACGACGTCGAGGAGGTGCCCGGCGGCCTGCACGTCGGCGCGCTGGTGCCCAACAGCGACCTGGCGATGCACGCCGCGGTGCGCGCTGCGTACCCGGCAGTGTCGCAGGCGCTGCTCGCCGGCGCGTCCGGGCAGCTGCGCAACCGCGCGACCGTGGCCGGCAACCTGATGCAGCGCACCCGCTGCCTCTACTTCCAGGACGTCGACAAGGCTTGCAACAAGCGGTCGCCGGGCTCCGGTTGCGACGCGCGCGACGGCGACCACCGGGAGCTGGCGATCCTGGGCGCCTCGCCGCAGTGCATCGCCACCAACCCGTCCGACCTCGCCGTGGCACTGTCCATCATGGACGCGACCGTGCACTACATCGGGCCGCACGGCGCCGCCGCGATCAGCGTGCACGACTTCTTCCGGCGACCGGGCGACCGGCCGGACCGGGACAACAGCCTGCCGCGCGGCGCGCTGATCACCGGCGTGATGCTGCCGGAGCTGCCGATCGCGGCGACGTCGGTGTACCGCAAGGTCCGCGACCGCGCCTCGTTCGCCTTCGCGGCCGGCTCGATCGCCGCCGCGATCGACGTGCGCGACGGCGTCGTGCAGGACGCCCGGATCGCGTGGGGCGCGGTCGCGCACCTGCCGTGGCGGGCATGGGCCGCCGAACGGCTGCTGCGCGGCGCGCCCGCCACCGCCGAGAACTTCGCGCGGGCCGCAGACGCCGAGCTCTCCGGCGCGCGCCCGCTGCGCGACAACGGCTGGAAGGAGCCGCTGCTGCGCAACCTGACCGTCGAGGTGCTGCTGGAGATGACCTCATGACGACGCTGCACCCCACGAGCATCGGCGCCGCCTCGCCCCGCCTGGAGGCGCGGGAGAAGGTGACCGGGCACGCGATGTACGCGGTGGACCGGCCGATGCCGGGCGCGGTGTACGCGTGGCCGGTGCAGGCGGCGTTCGCGCACGGGCGGGTCGCCGCCGTGCAGACCGAGGCGGCGCTGGGCATCGACGGGGTGCTCGCCGTGCTGTGGCACGGCAACGCGCCTCGCCTGGAGCCCGGCGACGACCCGCAGATGCTCGTGCTGCAGTCGCCCGAGGTGGCGTACTACGGGCAGGTGGTGGCCCTGGTGGTGGCCACGACCCTGGAGAGCGCGCAGGAGGGCGCGGACGCGGTGGTGGTGCGCGCCGAGGTGCAGCCGGCCGACACCGTGCTGCGCGCCGACCACCCGGACCTGTACGAGCCCGAGACCGTCAACGCCGGATACCCTGGCCGGCTGGAGACGGGCGACTTCGAGGCCGGGTTCGGGGTCGCCGACGTGCGCATCGACGCCACCTACCGCACGCCGATCGAGCACCACAACGCGATGGAGCCGCACGCCGCGACCGCGTTCTGGGAGCGGGGGCGGCTCGTCGTGTACGACGCCACGCAGTCCTCGACCACGATGCGCGACACCCTTGCCGCCCTCTTCGAGCTCCCGCCGCAGCTCGTGCGGGTGCACAACGAGCACGTGGGCGGCGGCTTCGGCGGCAAGGGCTTCCCGAAGCCCACCGCCGTGCTGGCCGCCATGGCCGCGCGCCTGGTCGGCCGGCCGGTCAAGCTGGCGCTGAGCCGGACGATGCTGTTCGCGATGGTGGGGTACCGCACGCCCACCATCCAGCGCGTCCGGCTCGGCGCCGATGCGAAGGGACGCCTGCTCGCGATCGGGCACGAGGCGTTCGCCCAGACGTCGCGGCTCACGGAGTTCACCGAACAGTCCGCCGTCATCAGCCGCGTACTCTACGGCGCGCCGAACCACACCAGCCGCCATCACGTCGTGCGGCTCGACGTGCCGACGCCCACGGTGATGCGCGCCCCCGGCGAGTGCCCGGGCTCGTTCGCGCTCGAGTCGGCGATGGACGAGCTGGCCACGGCCGGCAACTGGGACCCGGTGCAGCTGCGCATCGACAACGACACCGACCGCGACGCCGAGGGCCTGCCGTTCAGCAGCCGCCACCTCGTCGAGTGCCTGCGCCGCGGCGCCGAGGCGTTCGGCTGGTCCGGGCGCGACCCGCGGATCGGCAGCCGGCGCGAGGGGCGCTGGCTGCTCGGCACCGGCGTGGCCTCCTCGACGTTCCCGGCGATCACCTGGCCGTCGACCGCGACCGCGCGCGCCACCGCCGACGAGCACTTCCACGTGGCGGTCAACGCCGCCGACATCGGCACCGGCGCCCGCACCGTCATGCGCCAGATCGCCGCCGACGCGCTCGGCGTGCCCACGCACTGCGTCGAGATCACGGTCGGCGACAGCGCCATCGGCCAGGCACCGGTCGCCGGCGGCTCGATGGGCACGTCCTCGTGGGGCTGGGCCGTCACCAAGGCCTGCCTGGCGCTGCGGGAGCGCATCGACCGCGAGCACGGCGGCCGCGTGCCGCCGGAGGGGATCTCGGTCGGCGCGGACACCACCGCCGACATCGCCGCCCGCGGCGACTACTCCCGGCACGCCTTCGGCGCCCAGTTCTGCGCGCTGCGGGCCGACCCGCGCACCGGCGAGGTCCGCATCGACCGCCTGCTCGGCGTGTTCGCCGCTGGCCAGATCATCAACCCGACCACGGCCCGCTCCCAGCTGATCGGCGGGATGACGATGGGCGTCGGCATGGCCCTGACGGAGCAGACGATCCTCGACCCGCGCACGGGCGACTTCGTGACGTCGGACCTGGCGTCGTACCACGTCGCGGTGAACGCCGACGTCCCGCGCATCGACATCGAGTTCGTGCCCGAGGACGACCCGCACCTCAACCCGATGGGCTCCAAGGGCATCGGCGAGCTCGGCATCGTCGGCACCGCGGCGGCGGTGGCCAACGCCGTGTACCACGCCACCGGCATCCGCGTGCGCTCACTGCCGATCACCCCGGCGGCGCTGCTGTCCTATTCGTCGTCGTCCACCGGCGCGTAGGGCTGCAGCGCCTCGACGGACGGGATCACGTAGTACGCGCCGGTCAGCGGCGTGGTGTAGCGGGTCAGCGCGTCGCGGACGCCGTCGCCGACGCCGGCCATGCGGCGCAGCATCTCGGCGAGCGGGTGCTGCACCGCGCAGAAGCCGACGAACATCGTGCCGTGCTCGCGCACCGTGCCGTAGGCGGTGTTGCGGCGGAAGATCTTCAGCTCCTTGCCGTCCTCCTCCACGACGGTGCGCGCCACGTGCGACGTCGGCGGCTTGTGCTCGTCGTCGAACTCGATCGAGTCCGCCTTCGTGCGCCCGATCACCAGCTCCTGCTCGGCCACGGTCAGCGCCTCGAAGGCGGCCGAGTCGTGCCGCCACTGCTGCACGAGCGCCACGCTGCAGCCCGCGCCCGGGCCGTCGGCGGCCGCGGCGACGGTCGGCGCGAGGCTGCGGGGCGGGTTCTCGGTGCCGTCGATGAACCCGGTCAGGTCCCGGTTTTGGTGGTACACCCAGCCGGAGACCTCCGACGCGCAGTCCGCGATCGGCTCGAGGCGGGCAAGCGCCTCGCGCGTGTAGTCGAACAGCGCGGTGCGGTCGGCGCCGGACAGCCACAGCCACGCGTCGTGCTGCGTCGCCGGCATCGTGAACCCGTCCGGGCCCTTGACCGGCTGCGCGAAGTCCTCGGCGAGCACGGGGCTCCACAGCGACGGCCGGATGCCGATCACGACGTTGATCGCGCCCGTGGCCGGCATCGGCTCCCCGACCGCGGTCAGCGCCTCCAGCAGCTCCCGCACGCTCGTGCCGTCGCGGCGGTCGAACTCCATGTACGCGTGTTCGGCCAGGGCCGCGGCGAAGATGCCCGGCTGAGGAGTCGGTGCCATCGCGCGATCGTATCCGCCCAAGATTCGTAGGACATTTGTCACCGCGGGATCGAGATCGACGCATCTGCACCGCCCGTCGAGGTCTTCGTAACGTTGCGTGCATGAACGCCGTCGACCTCGAAAACCTGTCGTACACCTATGGCAACGTCCGGGCCGTGGATGACATCACGCTCACCGTCCCGGCCGGCGAGGTCGTCGCGGTCCTCGGGCCCAACGGCGCCGGCAAGTCCACGACCCTGCTCATGCTGCTCGGGCTCCTGCCGGCGCGCACCGGGCGGGTCCGGCTGTTCGGCCGCACACCGCAGGCGGCCGCGGCGGCGGGGCAGGTCGGCGCGATGCCGCAGGCGGGCGGGCTGCTCCCCCGCTCGACGGTGGGTGATCTGCTGACGTTTCTCCACAAGGTGTATCCCAAGCCGATGCCCGTCGCCGAGGCGCTGGACCTCGCCGATCTCACCGGCCTCGCCGGACGGACGGTCGAGCGCCTCTCCGGCGGCCAGGCGCAGCGGCTGCGTTTCGCGATGGCCGTCATCGGCCGCCCCGACCTGCTCGTGCTCGACGAGCCGACCGCGGCACTGGACGTCGAGGCCCGCCGCGCGTTCTGGACGGCGATCCGCCACTACGCCAGCCAGGGCCGCACCGTGCTGTTCTCCACGCACTACCTGGAGGAGGCCGACGCCAACGCCGACCGCATCGTGGTGCTCGACCGCGGCCGCGTGCTCGCCGACGGCACCGCCGCCGAGGTCAAGCGGCGGGTGACGGTCCGCACCGTGAGCGTGCAACACCAAGACCAGGACTATTCGGTGCTTCCCGGTGTCGTCGCGTTCGCCGTCAAGGACGGCCGGGCGGTGCTGACCAGCACCGACTCCGACGCCACCGTGCTGGCCCTCGCCGAGGCGGGCCTGCTGCGCGACCTCGAGGTCGCCGGCGCCGGTCTCGAGGACGCCTATCTCGCGCTCACCAGGCTGGAGGTCTGATCATGCGGGCTTATGTCCGGCTCGAGCTGCGCCGCCTCGCGCGCACGCCCGGCCTGCTCATCTTCACCGTGCTCATGCCGCTCATGAGCTATCTGCTGTTCACCAACATCAACACGATCACCGGCCAGGACAAGGACGTCGCGGCGACCTACACGATGGTGTCGATGGCCGGCTACGGCGCGATCGGGGCGCTGCTCAACTACGCCTCCGGCCTGGTGATCGACCGCTCCATCGGCTGGCTGCGCCAGCTGCGGCTGACCCCGCTGCCGCCGCTGAAGGTGGTGCTGGGCAAGGGCGTTGCTGCGATGGGCGCCGCGCTGCTGCCGGTGCTCGCGCTGTGCGGCGCCGCTGTGCTGATCAACGGCGTGCACCTGGGCGCCGGGCAGTGGCTGGCGATCCTGCCGCTGCTGTGGCTGGGCGCGCTGCCCTTCGCGCTGCTCGGGATCGCGCTGGGATATCTCGCCACGAGCCAGACCGCGCAGCCGCTCAACCTGCTGGTGTATCTCGGGCTGTCCATCCTCGGCGGGCTGTGGCTGCCGCTGGACGCGCTGCCGAGCTGGGTCGCCGCGGTCGGGCGGCTGCTGCCCACCCATGCCTACGCGGACATGTCGTGGCGGGTCGCGTTCGGCGGCGCCCCCAGCGCGAGCGACGTGCTGACGCTGGCCGTGTGGCTGGCGGCCTTCGCCGGCCTGGCCGTGCTCGGGTATCGCCGCTCGGTGCGCAGCATCGCGTCGCTGTGAGCGGTCCGGAGCGAAGCGGAGGAGCCACGAACCATGGACACAGTGGGGTCGTGAAAAGGTGGACGACGTGAAGATCGCTCGACGCCCCTCGATCGGCGGCATGGTCTGGGTCGCCGTGTGGACGTTCCCGCTCATCGACCCGCTGACCCAGGCCGGCACCACGCTCGCCGCCGCCGGCCTGCTCGCCTTCGAGCTCGCCTACGTCTACGGCGCCGCGCTCGGTTTCGAGGCCGGCGGCTCCCCGCGGCAGCGCACCGTCTTCTACGCCATCGTCGCGACCCTCGGCACGACGCTCGCGATTGCCTACGGCGAGCACTGGCTCATCCTGCTCCTGTTCGTCTCCTGCTGCGGGATAGCCGTCTACGGCGGCGCCCCGCGCCCGGTGACCGCGTTCGCGCTGTGCCTGGCCGCCCTCGCCGCCCAGCTCCTGATCGGCGTCGCGCACCGGGCCAGCTGGGGGACCATCGGCGCCACGTTCCTCGGCACGATCCTCTCGTCGATGCTCGTCGGCGCCGTGCGCCAGATGGGCCGCCTCATCGCGGAGCTGCAACGCACCCGCGAGGCCCTCGCCGACGCCGCAGTCGCGGAGGAGCGCCTGCGGTTCTCCCGCGACCTGCACGACCTGCTCGGCCACACACTGTCGGTCATCGTCGTCAAGGCCGAGGTGGTGCGCCGCCTCGCCGAGCGCGACCCGGCCGCGGCCGCGGCGCAGGCCGCCGACATCGAGCAGGTCGGCCGCCAGGCACTGGTGGAGATCCGCGAGGCCGTCACCGGCTATCGCGAGACGGGCCTGACCGCCGAGCTGACCCGCGCGAAGGGCACCCTGTCCACGGCGGGCATCGCCGCCGACGTGCTGCGCACGGCCGACCCACTCCCCGACGCCGCCGACCGCCTGCTGGCCTGGGTCGTGCGCGAGGCCACGACCAACGTGGTCCGCCACAGCAACGCCGCACACTGCGATATCTCGGTGACGATCACCGACGGCGCCGCCCAGCTCACGGTCGCCGACGACGGCGACTTCCCCGCCACCGCCACCCCGCACCCCGGCAACGGCCTGCGCGGCCTGACCGAGCGCCTGGAGTCCGCCGGCGGCTCCCTGGCCACCGCCGCCCGCCCGACCGGCGGCTTCTCCCTGACCGCAAGGCTCCCCCTATGACCACCCCGCTTGCCCCCGTACCGCTCCCCGCGACCACCGCGCGGAAGCGGGCCGGCGGTGCGCTGCGGTGCTTGGGCCTCCACCGTCCGCCCGACGGGCGGCCTCTGCCCAGCCCCACCACACGGCTCCCCACGACCACCGGGCGCTCGCCGGCGGCTGGACGGCTTCGTCCTCACCGCAAGGCTTTCCCTATGACTGGCTTCCTTGCGGCCCAGGTCGGGGACGCGGCGGGCAAGCACGGTTCTCAGTTTGGCTACGCTCTGGCCTCGAGCCGGATCTTGGTATGACGGAGGGACACGGGTGACCATTCGAGTGCTGCTGGCCGAGGACCAGGGCATGATGCGCGGCGCTCTGGCGCTGCTGCTCGGCCTCGAGCCCGACCTCGAGATCGTCGCGCAGGTGTCGAGCGGCGACGCGGTGGTGCCGACCGCCCTCGAGGTACGCCCGGACATCGCCCTGCTCGACATCGAGATGCCCGGCGGCGACGGCATCACCGCCACGGCCGAACTGCGCCGCCGCCTGCCCGGCTGCCGGGTGCTGATCCTGACGACGTTCGGCCGCCCTGGGTACTTGCGCCGCGCGATGGAGGCCGGCGCGAGCGGCTTCCTGGTGAAGGACGGCCCGGTCGAGTCCCTGGCCGCGGCCATGCGCCGCGTCCTGGCCGGCGAGCGCGTGGTCGACCCCGCCCTCGCCGCCGCCGCGCTGGCCGCCGGCCCCGACCCCCTGACCGACCGCGAGCGCGACGTACTGCGCGAGGCCGCCGACGGCTCGACGGTCGCCGACATCGCCGCGCGCCTGCACCTGTCGGAGAGCACGGTCCGCAACTATCTGTCCGCCGCCATCACGAAGACCGGCACCCGCAACCGCATCGAGGCCGTCGGCGTCGCCCAGTCCAAGGGCTGGCTCTGACCCTTCGCCGCTCTCCGCCACCACCGCTCTCCGCCGCTCGCCACTGCCGCCGCTCTCTGCCCCTCGCCGCTGCCACCGCTCACCGCCGCCACCGCACACCGCCGCTCACCGCTCTCTGCCGCCACCGCTCCCTGCGCTCTCCACCGCCACCGCACACCACCGCCACCGCACACCGCCGCTCACCGCTCTCCGCCGCCACCGCGCCGCCGCCACCGCGCCCGCCGCTCTCCACCGCCACCGCTCTCGCCGCTCCATTGCGCCACTTAGGGCCTCACGGCCTCATGCTGGCGACAAAGTTGAGTCGTGGTGACTCAAGTCACGTTCTCGGTCGGAAGAGGGTGGGCAACTCCCCCGTTGTAAGACTTGAGTGACACGGGCTCAATCTTGGAGGGACTCACCATCATGTTGCTGCGTACCGCACCGTTCCGGGGCTTCGACGCGTTCGACCAGTTCTTCGCCGGCGCCGGTGTGCGCGCCGCGGGTGCGCCTCTCGACGCGTACCGCGACGGCGACGCGTTCTTCGTCGAGATCGACCTGCCGGGCGTGGACCCGGCCTCGATCGACGCCACCGTCGACGGCAACGTCCTCACCGTGCGGGCCGAGCGGACCCGCACCCAGCGCGAGGGCGTCCGCCGCGTCATCACCGAGCGCCCGACCGGCACCGTCACCCGGCGCCTGGTCCTCGGCGACGCCCTGGACACCGACCGCCTCGAGGCCACCTACGACGCCGGCGTGCTGACCCTGCGCATCCCGGTCGCCGAGAAGGCCCGCCCCCGCAAGATCGAGATCGGCACCACGCAGCGCGAGCTCGCCACCGCCTGATCTCACGCAACACCATCCGAGCAACCGATCGGCGCGCCCGGCCCGGCAAGGGCCGGGCGCGCCGCTTTTCCGGCCACTCCACGCTCGGAACCCTCACGCTCCGGCCACACCCGCGCTTACGACTCCCCACATTCCGGGCCACCCGACGCTCTGGCCACGCCCGCGCCTAGAACCCCCACGCTCCGGGCCACCCCGCGCTCCGGCCACGCCCGCGCTCGGAACCCCCACGTTCCGGACGTCAACTCGGCGCTCCGCAAGCGCACGACGTGCGCGACGGGTCCGAGCCCGGGCCCGACCGGCCTGGCCTTACCCGGACCCGGAACGCTGGGCCGGGCGTACGCCTCGGATCACCCGCACGCCACCAACGAGCCGCGTCCGCACCCGGATCGCGGCGGTTGCGTTTCCGTGCACATTCCGAATCGATCGCCATCGCCACGCGGTGTTATTTTCAGTTCGCCCGCGGTAATCCCCCGACCTAATTGGCCCCATGGCGAAATGCCGAACGCGCAGCGGCAGGAGTCCCGACGGCCGCGCCGCTAAGCGCGCGGTGACCGACCAATCCAGGGCTAAGCCGGTACCGCCGGCGAGCAATGACGGCGCTCGCGAAGACCCAAACGCGACCCCCACACCACGCGCAAAGGCGACCATGCGACGCGCAAACGCGCCGCCGTGCGTCCGGCAAAAGCGACCATGCTGCTCGCAAACGCTAGCCCCCGCAGGCAAAGGCGGCCACGCGACACGCAAACGCGTCCCCGCGGCGACGGGCAAAGGAGACCGCGGCCGCGACCAATGCAGACCCGCTGACGGACCAATGGCGACCCGAGCGAGGACCAATCGGCGAACGCCGCCGGGCGGCAAAGCGACCCGAGGGCCGGCGGCAATGGCCACCGGCGTACGGCAATGACGACCGGCGTCCCTGCGGCAAAGGCGATCGGCGTCCGCGGCAAAGGTGACCGGCGTCCGCGCGGCAAAGGCGACCCGAGGGCCGGCGGCAAAGGCGATCGGCGCGGTCGCGGCAAAGGCGTCGGGGGCCGGTGCGGGCAAAGCCGACCGGATCGGTGGTCAATGCGCACTCGGCGGGCGGCTAAGCGACCGCTGGACGAGCCCTTGCCGTGCGACAAAGGTCGCGCGGGCAAACGGTGGAATCCGGAGCGCATTGCGGCAGCAAATCGGACGTGTGGCCTCAACAAAGCGGGGATTGCCTGTGCAGCGTGCGCGTGGCAAAGCGGGCTTGCAGATACGGAAAAACGCCGGCGGGCCGGGCGCACGACGTGAATCGTGTGCCCGGCCCGCCGGCGTTGCTGCAGCTACGACACCGTGGTGGCGGCGCGGAGGATCAGCGACCGGCCTCCGCGTGGTAGCGGTCGACGATGTCCTGCTTGATGCGGCCCCGGTCGGATACATCGATGCCCTTGGCCTGCGCCCACTCGCGAATCGCGCGGTTCTGGTCGCGATCGCCGCGAGTCACGCTGCGGCCACGAACCTCGCGGCCGCGAGAGGTCGCGACCACACCACCACGGCCGATCTTCGTCGCGGCGGCCACGAAGGGGGCAACCGCATCGCGAAGCTTGGCGGCGTTGGACGCGGACAGGTCGATCTCGTACTGCACGCCGTCGAGTGCGAACACGATGCTCTCGGCGGCGGGCTTGCCGTCGATGTCATCGATCAGCTCGTGGATGACGCGTTTTGCCATGAGTGGCCTTTCCTCGGTGGTACCCAGGTGTACAGAACCGATGTGTACGGCAACCGATCCGGACCTCGGCACTGAGCGCACCGGCCGTATCATTCGGACACAAACAAGTTACTTGGCGACATGCTACGCGGGGGACTCGGCGAGATTACCTCCACCGTAGCCCTTTCGCGCGCCCCGTACCGAAATCGGCACGTCACGAAACGCATACAACACGAAACGCACACGATCGGTAAAGCCGGAACCGGGATATTGGCCGGATCACGCGGGTGCAGATCGGGTCAAGCGAGGGTCAGAGCGTGTGAGGCGAGAGAGCCACCCCGCCAGGATGGGGAGAACTCACCCTCACGATCCAGAAGATCGCAGATGTGGAGTCAGGCGAGCATCGCGAGCGACAACACCAGCGCCCCACCGACCACCAGGAGCAGGCCGCCGACGGACACGATCCGCACCAGCCAGGAACCCTCTCGCACGAGGCGGGTCCAGCGCAGCAACTGCTCACGCGTGAACCGCAGCAATCGCTTCGCCCATTGGAACTCCATCGCCAGCAATGCCAGGCCACCCAGGATGATCACCCAACCGGGGCCGGGCAACGGCAGAAGCACAACGCCCACGGCGATGACCAGCGTGCCGAGCACGGCGACGGTGATTTTCACGCCGATACGGCCGAGCGGGGTCGCGTAGGCGCGCGCCCGCGCGCGAAGAACGGCGGCACGCAGCCGCCGCAATCGGTGACGCCACGGACCGGCCTCGGCATCGGGCTCACGAAGGGACTCCGGGGCGGGCCGGGGATCGGACTCGGCCGCGGGCTCACGACCGGACTCGGCGCCGGGCCCGGCCCGCAGCTCGCGGACGGTGCCGTCACGCGAGTCGAGGCCGCGGGCAAGGTCGTCGTGCGAGTCGGGGCCGTGCCGGAGACCGGGCTCGAGGCTGGCTTCGGGGCGGGTCTCGGGACCGGGCTCGGGGCGTGGCGTCACAACGGAATCATCCGCGGCGGTCCGGTCGTCAGCCAAAACGGACGAATAGCTAGAGATAGGAGAAGAGAGGGAAGAAACCGGCGATTCACCCAGGATGGCGGAGGGAACGGGGCTCGCGGCGCACGTAGCGACACGCCGGAAGTCACCCTCGCGCGCGGCAGTGCGCCCGGAATCAGGCGTAACGCCCGACGCGTCCACCTCATTGCCGCGCAATTCTCGTTCCACTCACTCGATAACCCGTCACTCCCATGGACCACTGGACGTTACCGGAATGAATTGACGTACGGCCCACACGTCACGTCAAGGACCCCGACCGCGCCCAGAAAACTGGACATCGCACGCAGGATGTTCGGTTGACGGCAAATCGGGCCCAGATACACTACAGAGTGAGATCGTCGAATCACTATGCGTAATACTGGGAATCGCCTCAACATAGGAGAGGCGGGGCACAGCATGCTCCGCAGCGGTGCCGGGGGGAGTACGACATGAGCGCTATCCGACCATCGACCGTCGAGGTTGAGACATCACTACGACTCGTCGCGCCCGACGCGACCGCACTGCCGGTGCGAGCCAGCCTGCGCTACGACCCGAACGACCCGTACGCGGTCCACGTCCTCTTCCACGCCGAGTCGGCCGGGGGCGAGCCGGTGAGCTGGTCGTTCGCCCGCGAGCTGCTGTTCACCGGGCTTGACGAGCCGGCGGGCATCGGCGACGTGCGGGTCTGGCCGTGGAACGGGCCGCGCGGCGACTTCGTCGCCCTGGCACTGTCCTCACCGGACGGCAACGCGTTGTTCGAGGTGCCGCGCAGCGTGCTGGTGCGGTTCCTGCGCCGCACGTACAGCGTCGTGCCACGCGGCCACGAGACCGACCACCTCGACGTCGACAACGCCGTAAACCGGCTGCTCGCCGGGCGCTGACGGACCCCGCGCACCGCGAACCGAACAGCGCCGAGCCGAACCATCGCGAGGCCGGCCTCACCCGGCCTCCACCAGCGCGGAGCGGCACTACCCGCCGAAGCGCACCCAATGACGGCGAAACCGGGCGCCACGCCCGGCCCTCCTCCGGCCGACCGCCAGCCGCCGGGGAACGGGCCGGCGTGGCGCCCGATGCGTCTCCGTCGCCCGCATTCAACAAATACCCTGGTCAGCGCCCTTGTAGTTGATTTTTCACCCGACGGGGTATAAATCCGACATGTCGTGGCGCGGAGCGCCCGACATGTCGTAAAAGCCCAAGGACGCGCAAAAAAGGGCCGCAAAAGGCTCCCGCATAACCTGGGCACCGCCCCGGGCTCAGCCGCGCACGGTTACGAGCCCAGGTCGAAGGGTGGGGCGCCCACGCCCGTCACGCGGATGCCGCCCCACGGGTCGAACTCCGTCAGGCGGACGGGGACGGGGGCGGCTCCCGGAGTGCCGGCGAGGAAGACGTCGCGGCGGCCGGACCGCAACAGGGCCACGACCTCCGGGCCCGCGGACATCCGCCCGCCCCAATGGTAACGGCCGTCGATGGGCTGGAACTGGCCGGAAAGGCGCAGCTCGACCGGGTACGTGCGGTCGCCGTCGACGAGGGAGGCCTTGACCGCCGGTGAATCCTCGGGCATGGTACTGACAAGTACCAACTACCGGCCGGTAACGTCAAGGAGCCGCCATGCAGGACGTCGCCGCGCAGCGTGAGGCCACGGCCGCGCGTCTGCTCAAGATTTCCGCCGGGAACTCGTACGACCCCGAGGTCGACATCGACTGGGAGGCGCCGCAGCCGGGCGATCGCATGTATGCGCCCGAGCAGAGGCTGTCGCTCTACGGGACGGCGCTGTGGGACGAGCTCACCACCGAGCAGCGCATCGAGCTGTCCAAGCACGAAGTCGCCAGCATCGCGAGCATCGGCATCTGGTTCGAAGTGTTGCTCATGCGGATGCTGCTGCGGCACGTCACCGGGCAGGACCCGCGCTCCGGGCACGTGCAGTACGCGCTGACCGAGATCGGCGACGAGTGCCGGCACTCCATCATGTTCGCGCGGATGATCGACGCCTTCGGGGCGCCCGCCTACCGGCCCGCCGCGATCCACCGCGCGCTCGGGCGCTACCTCGGCGCGACCGCGGGGGGCATCCAGACGTTCGCCGCCGCGCTGATCGCCGAGGAGATCCTCGACGCGCTCCAGCGCGAGGCCATGGCCGACGAGAGCCTGCAGCCGCTGGTGCGCATGGTCTCGAGGATCCACGTGGTCGAGGAGGCCCGGCACATCAGGTTTGCCCGCGAGGAGCTGGCCCGGCAGGTCGCCAGGAGCTGGAAGCCCCGGAAGTGGTACTGCCAGGTCATCGTCGGCCGCGCCGCCTACACGGTCACCCACACCCTCATCAACCCGCAGGTCTACGCCGCGGTGGGACTGGACCCGGCTCGGGCCGGCGCGGTCGCCTGGAGCAACCCGAACTTCCGCGAGACGCTGCGGTGGGCCGGGAGCCGGGTCACGACCTACCTGCAGGAGCTCGGGCTGGTCGAGGGGCCCGCGCGACGGCTTTGGCGAGCCGCCGCGCTCATCTAAACCTGTGATCTCTCCCATTCCGGGATCACGGGACGATGCGTGGCCGGCGCGCTACTGTTCATGGAGTCGGTGTGCTGTGTGTCCCCGGGCCTCACCACACTGCCTTCACGGAATACCGTTCGGCTGGAGCCGTGTCGCGCCTATCGCCGCGAGGCGACCTGGCACACCGACCCTAAAACTTCCTACTGCAATACCGCATAGACGACCAGGTTGTCGCGGTACGAATGGCGCGACTGGTCGAACTCGCCGCCACACGTGATCAGGCGCAGCTCCGGCACCGGCGTCGGGCCGTAGACCTTCGTGCTCGGGAACTGGGCCTTGGCGTAGTGCTCGCTCGCCGTCACCCGGAACGTGAGCCAGCCGTCGCCGCGCTGGACGTCCACGGTGTCGCCGGGCTTGAGCTCGTGCAGGCGGTAGAACACGGCCGGGCCGGTCTTGGAGTCGACGTGGCCGGCCACCACCGCGGGGCCCGGATCGCCCGGGAACGTGCCGCCGGCGAACCAGCCCGCCTCGCCGTACGCCTTCGGGCTCTCCAGCACGCCGGCGGCGTCCTGGAGCAGGCTCTCCAGCGGCGAGTCGACGCCCAGCGCCGGGATGCGCAGCCGGGTAGGGGCCGCATCCGCGGGCGCGGCCGCCGTGGCCAGGTCGATCTGGTGCGGGACGATCCACGTCGAGCGGCCCGCATCGATGTCGACACGGCGCCCGACGAGGACGGCGGCGCCGATGATCATGGGCGCGGCCAGCGCGAGCACGCACCCGATGAGCATCAGCGTCCGCCGCCGGGTGGCGGTCAGGGCCAGGCGCTGTCGCAGCGCCCGGTGCCTGACCACCCTGCCCGTCTTGCCCATGTGCGGTGCTTCCCGATCAGGCCGCCGAAACGCGCAGCCGCGACCGGCGCCAGAACAGGCCGCCGGCCACCGCGGCCAGCACCAGCGCGACGCCGCCGCCGATCGGCAGCAGCGGGCTCATCCCCGACTGCGAGCCGGCCGTGCCGCCGCCACCGGTGTCGACGCCGCCCGCCGGCACGCCGTCGCTGGCGGCGTCCATGCGCAGTTGCGCGGTAAGTCCGTTGGTGCCGTCCAGGACGATCAGCGAGTACACCGCGCCGGGCTTGCACGTGACGGTCACGGTGGTCGCCTTGCCCGTCGAGCTCGGCTGGGCCAGCCGCAGCGTCCACTTGCCGGCATCGACGGTCTGATAGCTGGTGGTCGTCGCGAACTGCACGCCGTCGGCGATCTTCTTGCCGCTGGCGCCCGACACGTCGAGCACCGGCTGCTTCACCGACGCCTGGATGACGCGCACCTTCGCCTTGCCGGACTCGGGCAGGCCGAGGTCGTCCTGGATGACGCGCAGGCCCAGGTCGGCGAACTTGCCGGTGCCGGCGACCGTGTAGGCCTTGCCCTCCTCGACCGTCGCCTGGGTGCTCAGCACCGGCGCGGCGGAGGCCGGGTCGCCCTTCTTGCGCATCGCCACCGCGTAGGTCCCGGGCGGCAGCGGCAGGTACTTGGACACGGTGCCGTAGCCGACCGCGTCGAACTTCTGCTGCGGGATCGCCCCGCTCACGGAGCTGAGATAGACGTCGACCGCGGGCGTGTCGGGCGAGAGATGCGCCAGGCGGACGTAGCCGACGCCGGCCGCCTGTGCCGGCGACGCCTCCACCATCGTCAAACCCAGGCCCACCAGGGCCGCGGCGGCCAGCGCTCCGAGCCGTCGCCGCTGGTTGGCAGCGAACACGTTTCGTACCCCCTGCTGTTGGAGTACAGCGATTGTTGTGTGCGGGTAGTACGCACCCGCGGGGGTCGGACATGAGTAGTTCACGCGGGCACCGTAAGCACTGATCGCGGTGAGTCTGGCACGTCAGTGAGCAACGCGCCACCCTTGCTGGGCAGGGAGCATCGCGCCATGTGTACGCTGCCCAACGCTGCGCTGCGGCACAACCGCCGGACGGACGAGGCAAATTACCCGTCGGTACCGATCAATACGTCAGCGTTTCGCGGGGGTCCCGAAGTCCTGGGTCCAATAGGGGTACTTGCGATTGTTCTTGATCTGGTAGGCGAGGCCGACGCCCAGGTCGACGAAGCTGCAGTTCAGGATGTTGTCGCGGTGGCCCTTGCTGTTCATCCAGTCCCGCATGACCGCCTCGGCGCTGTCCTGCCCGGCGGCGATGTTCTCCCCCGCGCCCGACCAGCTGTAGTTCTCCGCCTTGATCCGGGTGGCGAAGTCGACTCCCTCGGGCGTCGTGTGCGAGAAGTAGTCGCGCTTGGCCATGTCGGCGGAGTGCTTGTACGCGGCGGCGTGCAGCTTGTCGTTGTTCTTGACGTCGGGGCAGTTCGCCTTCTTGCGCCGCTCGACGTTGACGAGGTTGATCACCTGCAGCTCGAGCGAGCTGTTGCCGCCGACCGTGGTCTTCGGCTTCGGCGAGGCCGGCTTCGTGGTGGTCGGCGCGCCCGGCGTGGTCGGCGCCGCCGAGGCGGTGGCACTCCCGCTCGGGTCGCCGGAGGCGCCGGCGAGGGGGTTGGCCGAACCGCTCGGGTCGCCGGCGTCGCTCGAGGCCGCGGCGGCCGCGTTGGCCGGCGAGGGGGACGACGTGCGGGCCATGAGCAGGGATCCCGCGAACGCGACGGCGCCGACGACGATCAGCGCGAGCGTGCCGATGAGCGCGACGACGAGCATGGGCGAGCCGCGCCGGTGCTGGGGCGTGTGCTCATCGAAGCCCCCGTAGGCGGGCGGCCGGTCGTATGCGTCGCGGGGGGACCCGGCATAAGGGTCGTACCGGTCGGCGTCGCCATCACCGAACGTTGACACCCGAGCCTCCATGATCACGGTCCGTCGCAGCCGCAACGAACATTAGAAGGCTATAGACACGAAAAACGGTCACGGAAGCCAACTTAACGGCTGTCTAAGCCAAAATTATGCCGTTGCCCCAGCGGGCAGCAGCGCGGTGACCATCCGGCGCAGCACGGCCGTGGCGCCCGCCACATCCAGGTGCAGCTCGTCGCGCCACATCGACCAGCCGGCGAAGGTCGCGGCGACGGTCAGCGCGTCCAGCACCTCGCGGCGGGCCTGGCCGGCCGACGCGAGCTCGGGTGCGAACAGCGTCTCGATCTCCTCGCGGGCGATCTCGAGGTACCATGCCCGGTTCTTGCGAAGCTGAGCCGAGAACGGCTCGCGGATGCGGGCGGCGCGGGCGGCCGGTGCGATGAGCTCGAGCAGGCGGGCGCGCTGTGCGCAGTACCGCTCGATGCGCTCCGGCAGCGGCAGCTCCGTCGGCACCGGGCGGAACTCGGCGCGCTGGCGCTCCATGAGCCGCTCGCCGGCCGCCGCGAACAGGCCCTCCATGTCCTTGAAATTGGTCCACAGTGCACGAAGGGACACCCCGGCCCGCTCGGCGATCCGCTCGGCGGTCGGGCGCAGCTCCCCCTCCTCCAGCAGCGCGAAGTGCGCATCCGTGATGGCCTGCCGGGTCCGCTCGGCCCGTAAGGTCCGCCCGTCCACCCGCTGCCGCACGCCAGCATCGCTCATGAGCGAACAGCCTACGTGCCACCACCGTGCCACGAGGGTGGCTGACCCTCTACGGTGAGGGACGTGGCAGTGCGCACCGTGCACGACATCGACATCGAGCTACCCGTGTTCGATCCGGGCGAGCTCGAGCCGGTCAGCGCGCCCTGGGGCGGCAACCTCAACGAGGCGCACGTGCAGACCGGCCGCGCCATCCGCACCACCCTGATCGACGCCCGGCTGCGCCGCTCCCACCTGGAGAACCTCGACCTCAACGGGGTCATCTGGGAGGACGTGACGATCAGCGGCTGCCGCTTCGAGAAGGTCGACTTCACCGCCGCGCGGCTGACCGGGCTGACCCTCGAGCGGGTGCATTTCGTCAACTGCAAGCTGACGTGGGCCAACCTCGCCGAGTCGCGCCTGTCGGACGTGCTCTTCGAGGGCTGCCGGCTCGACGGCGCCTCCCTCGACGACGTGAGCACCGCCGGCCCGACCGGGTTCGTCGGCTGCGTGCTGGTCAACACCAACCTGCGCGACTGCGTGCTGCCCTACGCGGCGATGCAGGGCTGCCGGCTGCGGCAGATGTCCTTCGAGAGCTGCGACCTGCGCGGCGCCGACCTGCGCGGCAACCAGCTGTCCGAGGTCAGCGGCATGAGCAGCCTGCGCGGCGTGACGATCGAGCCGGCGCAGCTGCCCGGGCTCACCGACGCGGTGATGCGGGACCTCGGCGTGATCGTGCGCGGCCCGAAGGGTTGACCCGCCAGCGCGGGCGCCCGTGCGGGAAGGTGCGCGCGGGCGGCTGCGCCGGCTCGTCGACGCACTCGGCCGGCCGGTCGCGGTGCTCGCCGAGCAGGTCGCGCGGGTCGGCCTCCAGGGCGCCCTCGACGGTGGAGAACGCGGCGATGCCGCTCATGCCGGGTGCGACCGTGAGCCAGGAGCGGATCGCGGGCGACGGCGCGGCCAGCCGCAGTTCGCCGCCGCGGTCGCGGGCCCGGCCGGCGACGCTGACCAGCAGCGCCGCGCCCGTCGTGTCGCAGACGGTGACCTGCGACACGTCCAGCACAAGGCTGGGCTCGTCGGCGACCAGCAGCCCGGCGAGGACCGGCTCGATCGTCGCCACCGTTCCGTCCACCAGCAGCCCGTGCAGGGCCAGCACGACCGCACTCATCGTTGCTGACGGTACCGACCGAGCCCGCCGGGCGTCAGCGGCCGGGCGGCCGATCCCCCGCGGGTCCGTTCAGCCCGCCGGGGGTCGACGGACGCCGATGATCACGCCCGAGCCGTGGTCGAGCTCGACGCTGACCAGGTCGGGGTGGTCCAGGATGGTACGCCGGACGCCGTTCTGGCGGACCTTGAAGTCCTCGGGCCAACCCTCGACCTCGCGCATGTCGTCGACGACGAGGGTGCCCCGCGGGTTGAGCCGGGCCAGCGTGTGCTCGAGCCCGACGCTCTTGCCGCCGGCCGCATCGGCGAAGATGAGATCGAAGCCGCCCTCCGCCGCGGCTTGCGACAGCAGCTCCAGCGCGTCGCCGACGCGCAGCTCGACGAAGTCGGGCCACTCCCCCTGCGCGGCCAGCGCCGCGGTGGCGGGGTCGAGCTCGATCGACACGATGCTGACGTCGGTGCGCGGCAGCAGGCCGCTGACCAGCCACGCGGTGCCGACGCCGACGCCGGTGCCGAGCTCGAGCACCCGCGCGCCGGGCGGCAGCGCGGCCGCGAGCGTTGACAGGAGCCGCCCGACGGGCGCCTCCACGGACAGTTCGAAGCCGCCCTCGGCGGCCCGCGCATACGCGGAATCGACAAGGTTCACGGCGGCGACCCTACCGAAGATCGTTGCGCTCCGCGTGCAAAGCTGTGCCCCGTGAAGTCACTGCCTCTGCGGGTGCTCACCCCCGCCGCCGTCGCCCTGCTCGCTCTCGGCGCATGCGGTAGCCCTAAGCCCGGGCCGGCCGCGTCCGGGCGGGACGCGTCGGAGCAGACCGCCACCAACTCGTTCGAGATCAAGGACGACGTCAGCGTCGTGGAGGTCGACAGCGAGGGCGGCGGGATCACGATCAAGGCCGGCGGCGGCGCGACGATCAAGGTGACGGAGACCCTGCGGTACAAGAGCCAGAAGCCGGATCGCAAGCAGAGCCTCGACGGCGGCGAGCTCATCCTCGGCTCGGGCGGCTGCCCGGGCAACGACTGCTCGATCTCGTACGAGATCGAGATGCCCTCGACGCTCAGCATCCGGCTGGACAGCTCCGGCGGCCGGGTCTCGCTGTCCGGGCTGACCGGCCTCATCGACGTGCAGTCCGACGGCGGCGCGCTGGCCGGCGAGAGCCTCGCCCCGCCGGAGCTCAACGCCCGCACCGGCGGCGGCCCGGTCGACCTGAAGATCACCCAGGCGCCGAACCGCATCGACATCGACAGCGAGGGCGGCAACGTCAACCTGCGGCTGACCTCGGACGGCTACGCGCTGGAGGCCGACCTCGGCGGCGGCAAGCAGAGCGGCTCGGTGAAGAACGACAAGAGCTCGGTGCACAAGCTGCACGTCGACACCGGCGGCGGGAACCTGTCCTTCGTCTAGTCGGTCATCGCGCTGTAGATCAGCTGGCGCAGCTGGGGCCGGATCGGGTACGTGCTCGACGGCACCAGCTGCGTGTAGAAGCCGACGGTGAGGCGCTCGACCGGGTCCACCCAGAAGGCGGTGCTCGCCGCACCGCCCCAGTAGAACGTGCCCGGCGAGCTGAACACGCGGGCCGGCACCGGGTCGCGGACCACGGCAAAGCCCAGGCCGAAGCCGATGCCCTCGAACGTGGTCTCGGCGAAGCCGCCGGTCTGCAGGGTGTCCAGGTCGGCGCCGCCGGGCAGGTGGTTGCGGGTCATGAAGCCCACGGTGCGCGGGGCCAGCAGGCGCTCGCCGCCGTCGATCGCGCCGCGGTTCAGCAGCATCGTCATGAACCGCTGGTAGTCCGCGGCGGTGGAGATCAGCCCGCCGCCGCCCGCGGGCGCCTTGGGCTCCTCGAACGCGTTGTCGCCGAGCAGGTCGTAGCGCAGGCGGCGCCCGCCGGGGCCCGGAACGTAGAGCGCGGCCAGGCGCTGCTCGTCCCGCGGCACCGACCAGGAGGTGTCGCGCATGCCGAGCGGCTCGAGGATGCGGGTGCGCACGAACTCGGGCAGCGGCACGCCGGCGACGACCTCGACGAGCCGGCCGAGCACGTCGGTGCTGACCCCGTAGCCCCAGGCGGTGCCCGGCTGGAACAGCAGCGGCAGCGCGGCGAAGTCGCGGCAGGCCTCGGCGAGGTCGGCGCCCGGCTTCATGGTCAGGTCGTAGCCCGCCTTGCGGTACAGCGCGTCGACGACGGAGGTTTGCAGGAAGCCGTACGTCAGGCCCGAGGTGTGCGTCAGCAGGTGCCACACCCGGATCGGCTCGGCTGCGGGCACGGTGTAGGGCGCGTTCGCCGAGCCCTTGTCGTACACCCGCATGTCCCGGAACTCGGGCAGCCATTCGGCGATCGGGTCGGTGAGCTCGAAGCGGCCCTCCTCCCACAGCATCATCGCCGCGACGGAGGTGACCGGCTTGGTCATCGAGTACAGCCGCCAGAGCGTGTCCGGCTCGACCGGCAGGCCGGCCTCCGCGTCGCGGTGGCCGTGCACGCTGCTGTGCACCACGCGGCCGTCGCGCGCGATCGCCAGCTGCCAGCCGGCCAGGCGGCCGTCCTCGACGTACCGCGCGAAGTGGGCGTCCAGGCGGGCCAGCCGCCGCTTGTCGAAACCGGCCTGCTCTGGCGCCACTTCGCGGTCGATGCTCACAACCGGGGACTGTAGATCGTTTCCTACGAAACGGCGAGCTGATCGGCCCCCGCCACCACCCTGTCGACGAACCCGTACTCGAGCGCCTCGGGCGCGGTGAACCAGCGGTCGCGGTCGGAGTCGGCCTCGATCTGCTCGTCCGTCTGTCCGGTGTGCTCGGCGATGAGGTGCTGGATCGTCTTCTTCGTGAAGATCATCTGCTCGGCCTGGATGGCGATGTCCGCCGCCGTGCCCCCGATGCCGCCCGAGGGCTGGTGCATCATGACGCGGGAGTGCGGCAGGGCGTAGCGCTTGCCGGGCGTGCCGGCGCTGAGCAGGAACTGCCCCATCGACGCGGCCATGCCCATGACCACGGTCGACACGTCGTTGCGGATGAACTTCATCGTGTCGTAGATGGCGAGCCCGGCGTGCACGGCCCCGCCGGGCGAGTTGATCCAGAAGCTGATGTCCTTGTCGGAGTCCTCGGCCGCGAGCAGGATGAGCTGCCCGCAGATGCGGTTGGCGCTCTCGTCGTTGACCTCGGTGCCGAGCACGATGATGCGCTTGCTCAGCAGGCGGTCGAACACGGCGCTGTCGAACGGGATGTCAAGGTCGGCCATGCCTCGACCGTATGGCCGGGCACGCGTGTTGTGACCCCCCGTTCGCCCTGAGCGTGTTCGCTCTCAGCGTTCCCGCAGCACCGGGCGCAGCTGGTCCAGCACCGCCGGGTCCTCGATCGTCGATGGGACGGGCTCCTCCCGGCCGTCGGCGATGCCCCGCATGGTCCGGCGCAGGATCTTGCCCGAGCGCGTCTTCGGCAGCGCCGCCACGACCTGCACCCGGCGCAGGCTCGCCACCGCGCCGATCCGGTCGCGCACCAACTGCACCAGCTGCGCGGCGACCTCGTCGTGCGCCGTGGTGACCCCGGCCTTGAGCACCACGAACCCGCGCGGGACCTGCCCCTTGAGTTCGTCCTCGACGCCGATGACCGCGCACTCGGCCACGGCGGGGTGACCGGCGAGGACCTCCTCCATAGCGCCGGTGGACAGCCGGTGCCCGGCGACGTTGATGACGTCGTCGGTGCGGCCCATCACGTAGAGGTACCCGTCCTCGTCGAACCGCCCGCCGTCGCCGGTCAGGTAGCAGCCCGGGAAGGCGCTGAGGTACGACGCGACGAACCGCTCGTCGTCGTTCCACAGCGTCGGCAGGCAGCCCGGCGGCATCGGCAGCCGGATGACGATCGACCCGTCGGTGCCCGCCGGCGCGTCCTGGCCGTCCGGCTGCACGACGCGCACGTCGAAGCCGGGCACGGGTACCGACGGGGAACCCGGCTTGGTCGCCAGCGCCTCCAGCCCGCGCGGGCTCGCCGCGATCGGCCACCCGGTCTCGGTCTGCCACCAGTTGTCGACCACCGGCACCCCGAGCTTCTCGCCGGCCCACTCGTACGTCTGCGGGTCCAGCCGCTCGCCGGCCATGAACAGCGTGCGCAGCGACTTCGTGCGCGCCCGGTCGATGCGCGCGCCGTCCGGGTCCTCCTTGCGGATCGCCCGGATCGCCGTGGGCGCCGCGAAGAGCACGTTGACCCCGTGGTCCTCGACCACCCGCCAGAACGCGCCGGCGTCCGGGGTGCCGACGGGCTTGCCCTCGTACAGCACGGTGGTCGAGCCGGCCAGCAGCGGCGCGTACACGATGTAGGAGTGCCCGACGACCCACCCGACGTCGGAGGCAGCCCAGAACACGTCGCCCGAGCCGCAGTCGAAGATGTTCGCCATCGACCAGGTCAGCGCCACCGCGTGCCCGCCGTTGTCGCGCACGATCCCCTTGGGCCGCCCGGTCGTGCCGGAGGTGTAGAGGATGTACAGCGGGTCGGTCGCCGCCACCGGCACGCACCCCACCGGCTCGGCCCGCGCCACGACGTCCGCCCACGTGACGTCCCCGTCCCGCAGCCGCGCGGGCGCCTGCTCGCGCTGCAGGATGACGCACGCGTCGGGCCGGTGCGCGGCCTCGTCCAGCGCCGCGTCCAGCAGCGGCTTGTACTCCACCACGCGGCTCGGCTCGATCCCGCACGACGTCGCGACGATCACCTTGGGCCGGGCGTCGTCGATCCGGGCGGCGAGCTCCTTCGGCCCGAACCCGCCGAACACCACCGAGTGCACCGCACCGAGCCGCGCGCAGGCGAGCATGGCCACGACGGCCTCGGGCACCATGGCCATGTAGATGACCACGCGGTCGCCCCGCCCGACCCCGAGCCCGCGCAGCGCCCCCGCGAAGCAGGCGACCTCGTCACGCAGTTCCCGGAAGGTGTACCGCCGGACGCTCCCGGTCACCGGGCTGTCGTACACCAGGGCGACCGCGTCCCCGCGCCCCGCGTCGACGTGCCGGTCGAGCGCGTTGTGGCAGGTGTTGAGCTCGGCGTCGGGAAACCACCGGTAGAACGGCGGCCGGTCCTCGTCCAGGACCCGGATCGGCATCCTCGCCCAGTCCACGCCGGAGGCCGCGTCGCGCCAGAACCATTCGGGATCCTCGAGACTCTGCCGGTACGTGTCGCGGTAGGCGCCCATCCTCAGATCCTGCTCCGCGAGGCCCGCCCAGCGAAAGACTGTTTTGTCAGCTCGCTCCGCTCGCGGTGGGGGAGCTTCGCTCCACCCACACCCCCTCAAGATCTGCGGGGTGTGCTCGCGGCCACGAAGAGGTGCTCTGCGCTCATCCGGTGACGGGTGTACGTCGAGAGCCGCCCCTCCCGCACACGTTCACGGTCCGCGGACGATCGCAGCCACCCGAACAAATCCGAAATATCCGATAAGTCCGGCGCGGCAGCGCCGGACTTATCGGATAAAGACGATTCAGACCGGGGCGTTGGCGCTGGCCAGGCCCGCCGGGGCGTTGGACAGGGCGCGCTGGATCGCGGCGACCAGCGCCAGCGCCGCCTCCTCCGTCAGCTCGACCGCCACCCGGGCCGAAGGCCCCTGCGCCGGGTTGGCGAAGTCGATGTTCACCGTGTGCCCGAACTGCGCGTGCTGTGGGTGGTCGACGTAGACCGCCGCCCGCGTGACGTCGAACCAGCCGGCGGCGCCCTTGCCGGCGCCCTCGATGTCGACGGTCTCGGTTTCGTACGTGCACATGTCAGGCCCCCAGGTGCTTGCCGAAGAACGCGAAGACGCGCTGCCAGCCGTCGACGGCGGACTGCGGCCGGTACGACGGGCGGTCCACCGCGAAGAAGCCGTGCCCGGCACCCTCGTAGCTGTGGTGCTCGAAGCTCTTGCCGTGCTCGGCCATCAGCGAGGCGAGCCGCGCGACCTCCTCCGGCGCCGGGTACTTGTCGTCGTCGCCGAACAACCCCAGCACCGGGCAGCGCACGTCGGGCAGCCGGTCCTTGATCGGCACGGCGTTGAGCCCCGAGCCGGTCGGCGGCGGCTCGAGCGCGAACGCCCCGTAGCAGTCCACCGCCGCGTCGAGGTCCACGGTGGTGGAGACGAGCAGCGACTGCCGCCCACCGGAGCAGTGCCCGATCACGCCGACCTTGCCGTTGGCGTTGTCGAGCGCCCGCAGCGCCGCGGCCGCGGTGGCGACGTCGCGGATGATCTGCTCGTCGGCAATGCCGCCCTGCCCGCGCACGAACGCCGAGGCGTCGTCGGGCGAGGCGTTGGGCGCCTCGCGCCAGAACAGGTTCGGGCAGATCGCCGAGAAGCCGTTCGCGGCGAACTTGCGCACCATCTCCTTGGTCGCCGCGTCGTACCCGGGCAGGTGATGAATGACCACCACCCCCGGGAACGGCCCGGGATCGAGCGGCCGCGCCTGGTACGCCTCGATCTTCTCCTCGCCGATGAACACCGTCTCGGCCCGGATCGCGTCTGACATGTCTACTCCGTACATCCTCGGCAGATTTTTCTTAGCCAAGCGAACAATATCCCCGGGCCCCGGAAATGGTTCACGCGGCGGCCAACCACCCAGGCGACACACGGGCAGGACGCCCAGCCACCCGCAATCCGGTGGAACCCGTCACCCAGCGCGACACCGACCGCACCACGCCGACGCACAGCCCCGCGCGGCCGTCATCGCCTCGACAGGTGTCCGCCGGACCGGCAGCGCACAGATCAGCGCTACCCGCGCCGACGCCACCCACACCGCGCCAGCCGCCCGCGGCCGGCGAGCCCTGGCCGGAGCGGGCGAGACGGCTGGCCCGGGGCTAGGGCGCGGCGGGCCGGGGCGCGGCGACGCGGGGGCGGGCCAGGGCGAGGCGCGGCACGGCGGGACGGGCAGAGCGAGGCGCGGCGGGCCGAGGTGCAGCGCGGCACAGCGGGACGGGCGGGACGGGGCGGGGCGGGACGGGGCGGAGTGCGGCGCGGGCGGGTAACAGCGCGGACCGGACTGCAGCGCGAGTGGCGGCGCAGTCCGGTCCGGGGTGAGAAGGGGCGGGTTACTGGCGGCCGGGCTCCGAGCGGCGCAGGGCCAGGCGGGCCAGGCCGATCAGCAGGCCGATCTGCAGGACCAGGATCAGCACGGAGCGCCACCAGGCGCCGGTCGTGTGCTCCCACAGGGAGTCCTGGAACGGGATCATCGACTGCAGGTCGACCGTCGACGCGCCCGCGGCCAGGCCCCAGCGGGTCGGGAAGATCCACGAGATCTGCTCGAGGACCTTCTGGCCGCCGAGCTCGAACAGGCCGCCCGACAGGACCAGCTGGGCCATCACGGCGACGACCAGGACCGGGGTGGTCTGCTCGGTGGTCTTGACCAGGGAGCTGACCAGCAGGCCGAACGCCATCGACGCCAAGGCGACCAGCGCGACGGGGATCATGATCTCGACGAGCCAGTGCTTGTCGAAGATCAGCGGGTCCTTCGGCGGTTTCTTGCCCAGGAGGGCCAGCCAGGTGAACAAGGCCGTCTGGGCGATGATGATCACGGAGAAGACGAAGACCTTGGACGCCAGGTAGGCGCCGGTGGACAGGCCGACGGCGCGCTCGCGCTTGTAGATCGTCGACTCGTTCACGATCTCGCGGATGGCGGCGGCCGTGCCCAGGAACGCGGCGCCGACCGCGAGGACGACGAGCAGGCGCTGGGCCTCCAGGCTGTACTTCGTCAGCGAGCCCGGCGCCAGGCCGTTGTCGCCGGGCACCGTGCGGGTGAGCAGGGCCAAGGCCAGGGGCAGGCCGATCATGAAGACGCTGAGGCCGCGGTCGGCGCCGATCACCCAGAGCATGCGCAGGCACAGCGTGAGGAACTGCCGGATCGGCGCCGCCGGGTGCAGCGCGCGGCTGCGCAGCGACGCCCCGCCGAGCCTGACGCGGGCCCGCCCGACCGCCGAGCCGCCCTGACCGGCCGCCGAGCCGCGCGGGCCGGCCGCTGAGCCGCGCTGACCGGCGGCCGAGGGCCTGGACTGCGGTGCGCCGCCCGATCCCGACGCGGGCAGGTCGACCGTCGCCGGCACAGGCCGCTCCGGCATCTCCTGCTCCGCCGTCGCCTCTCCCGACGTGGAGGGAGAAACCGGGACGGAAGGGGCAGCCGCGGCAGAAGAAGCCGACGCGGGAGGGCCAGCGGCAGATGAAGCCAGAACAGAAGTAGCAGCCGCGGCAGCCGGGGCGGAAGGAGAGGACGCGGCGGGAGCGCTGCGCGGCGCCGGGACCGACGCGGTGACCCGCTCGACCGCCTCGGGCTTCGGCGGCGGCGCCTCCGCGATCTGGTCGGTGACGTAGCGCGTGTAGTGCTCGGACGAGCGATAGTGCCGCACCCAGTGCTCGGCGTTGTTGGTGACCTCGCGGAACACCTCCGCGTAGTCCTCGGCGCCGAAGAACTCCAGCAGGTCGCCGGGCGGGCCGAAGTAGCCCATCCGGCCGCCCACGGTGAGCACGAGCACGCGGTCGGTGAGGTCCAGGTGCATCACGTTGTGCGTGACGACGGCGACCGTGCGGCCCCGGTCGGCGAGCTCGCGCAGCTCCTCCATGACCTCCTTGTCCAGCGCCGGGTCGAGGCCGGAGGTGGGCTCGTCGAGGAAGAGCAGGGACGGCTCGGTGAGCAGCTCCAGCGCGACCGAGACGCGCTTGCGCTGGCCGCCGGAGAGGCTGTCGATGCGCTGCTTGGCCCGTTCGGTGAGGTTGAGCGTCTTGAGGACCTCGGCGACGCGGGCCCGGCGCTCCTTGCGCGGCACGTCGTCGGCGAAGCGCAGGGCCGCGGCGAAGCGCAGGGCGCGGCGCACGGTGAGCTGGCGGTGCAGCACGTCGTCCTGCGGGACCATGCCGATGCGGTAGCGCAGCTCGGCGTAGTCGGCGTAGAGGTCGCGGCCGTCGTAGCGCACCGCGCCCTGGGTGGCGGGCCGCAGGCCGGCGACCGCCTTGACCAGGGTGGACTTGCCGCAGCCGGAAGGGCCGATGACGGCGAGCAGGCTGCCCTCGGCCAGGGCGAAGCTCACGTCGTCGAGCAGGATCGCGTCCTTGATACGGACGGTGAGGTCGTCGGCGATGAGCGAGGAGGGGCCCGCGTCCTCGAACTCGTGCAGGCGGGCGCCGTCGAAGATGAACTCGTGCCGGCCGACCGAGATCAGGTCGCCGGCCGCCATGTCCTGGCGGGCGACCTGTTTGCCGTTGTGGAAGGTGCCGTTGCGGCTGCCCAGGTCGACGACCTCGAAGCCGCCGGCGGCCTTGCGGCGCAGCTCGGCGTGGTTGCGCGAGCTGCGCAGGTCGGTCAGGACGATGTCGTTGTCGGTGCCGCGGCCGATGCGGATGCGCCCGGCGCCGAACTCGTGCTGGGTCGCCTCCCGCTGCGGCGGCGCGGGCTGCACCGGGACGGTCTCGGTGATCGTGACCACCTTGAAGTGCACGGCCGGGCCGTCGGCGGCGCCCAGGTGGATCTCGCCGCCGTCGGTCGCGGCGACGAACGCCGCCTTCTCCCCCGCGACGAACGTGCCGTTGCGGCTGTCGAGGTCGCGCAGGAACCAGCCGTCGTCGTTCCAGATCACCTCGGCGTGCCGCCGGGAGATCAGGTTGCCCTCTACCACGAGGTCGTTCGCGGCGTCGCGGCCGATGGTCACCGTGTCGTCGGGCCGCACGACGGCCTTGTTGTCGCCGCTGGTCACCTCGAGCACGGTGAGCTCTCGGGTCACCGTCTGCTGATCGATGCTCGCCACGGGGCTCATCATGCCGTGCAGGTACGGCAAGAAACAGCTGGGGTCCAAGAAACAGCGGGGTCCATGTATCAGGAACCCGACCTCGGTCCTCTTGTGTGTCGAGACGACGTGAGGGAGGAGACCCATGACCGCGGACGCCCGTTCGGACGAGTGGCGCTCCCGCCGTGCCCGGCGACTGGCCGGCCTGGCGTGGATGCGCCGCGAGGACCGCACGGACGGCACGCCGGTGCGGTTCGTCGCCGACGAGCTGCTGGTGCTCGACGAGCACTTCGCCACCGCGCGGCAGGCCTTCGCGGAGCAGGGCTTCTCCGACCGGGACATCGTGGAGGAGGGGGATGTCCCGGACGGGTTCCGGCGGGTCAGGCTGTCCGGCCTCGACGTCGCGCGCGCCGCTCGGCGGGTGCGGGTCCAGGCGGAGGCGGCCGGCGATCCGAGGGTGGCCGCCGGACCCAACCACGTGTTCGTCTCGACGCCGTTGGAGCACGCCGGTGCGTACGGGCCGCCACGCCCGGCGCCGCCCGGCGCGCTGAGCGGTGCGGACGGGTCCGGCGGCGTGGGCGTGCTGGTGCTCGACACCGGCATGTGGCTCAACAGCCCGCTGCCGAAGGACCGCTACGTCACGGAGGACTTCGAGTCCGACGTCGGCGACGACGGGGTGCGCGACGGGGATGTCGGTCACGCGAACTTCGTCGCCGGGGTGATGCTGGGCCGGTCGCGGCGTGTGCAGCCGAGGATGGTGCGGGTCGTCGGCCCGTTCGGGGTCTGCCGGGAGAGCGACCTGGTCGCTGCGCTCCGGCAGGCGGGCGATGAGCCGATCATCAACCTCTCGCTGGGGGGATACACGCTCGACGACCGGCCGCCGGTCCTGCTCACGGCGGCCCTCGCGGGCCTGCTCGGCAGCGGTGACCGGGTGGTCGTGGCGGCGGCCGGTAACGACGGACAGCACGACCGGCCCTTCTGGCCGGCCGCGTATGCCGGGACGAGCGCGCCGTGGCGGCGGCGCGTGGTCGCGGTCGCCGCACACGACGGCCGCCGCATCTGTGAGTGGAGCAACACCGGGACGTGGATCACGCTGGCCGCCCCGGGCGCCGACGTGGTCAGCACGTTCGTGCACCACGAGGACTTTCCGGACGGCTGGGCGCGCTGGAGCGGCACATCGTTCGCCGCCCCGTTCGTCGCCGCGGCGATCGCCGACGCGCTGCCGGAGGCCGGGTCCGCCCGGCTCGCGGCCGAGGCGGTCGTCGCCGGGTCGGACCGGCGCTTCGGCCGATACGCGGGGGTGGCGTAGGCCATGCATCACACCAGGGGGAGGGGGGTGACGGGGTGCGGCGCGCTGGTCGCCGCGCCCCGGCGCCTCGGCGCCGCGATGCTACCCTTCGGAGCCATGGCCGACCCCGAAAGTACCGGTGAGCACGCAAACGCCGCACTTCTGCGGGCGGCCGCGGCCGGCGACCAGCAGGCGTGGGAGTCCATTGTGGACAGATACGCCAACCTCGTCTGGTCGGTGGCGCGCAGCTTCCAGCTCGGCCAGTCCGACGCCGCCGACGTGAGCCAGGCGACCTGGCTGCGGCTCGTCGAGCACATCGCCGACGTTCGCGAGGCCGACAAGCTCGGCTCCTGGCTCGCCACCACCGCCCGGCGCGAGGCCATCGCGCTGCTGCGCAAGGGCGGACGCGACGTCCCCGCGGGATCGGCCGGCGACTTCGTCGGCCACCTCGGGGTGCAGATCGGCCTCGACCCGGTCGAGGACGAGCCCGACGCCGGCGTGCTGCGCGACGAGCGCGACGCCGTGCTCTGGCAGGAGTTCCGCGCGCTGTCCGGCCAGTGCCAGCAGCTGCTGCGGGTGCTCATCGCCGATCCGCCGCCGAGCTACGCCGAGGTCTCGGCCGCGCTCGACGTGCCGATCGGCAGCATCGGACCGACTCGCAAGCGCTGCCTGGGCACGCTGCGCCGACGATTGGCGGCTTCGATATGACCCGCTGCTGCTGGGCAGGGCCGACCCGATGATCGGGGAGGAAGAGGTGCTGAGCTCATTGCGTGAGATCGCCGGCCGGCACGATCCGGTGCCACCCGCCGTCCTGGCCGCCGCGCGGGCGAGTCTCGCCTGGCGCGACCCGGACGCGGCCCTCGCCGAGCTGGTCCGCGACTCGCTGGATCGGCTCATCGCCGTGCGCGGTGGCACACCACGGGTGCTGACGTTCCTCGGCGGTGCGATGACGATCGACGTCCAGGTGACCGCGCGGGGCGGCGGCGTCGACGTCGTCGGCGAGCTCGCGCCGGTCGTCGCGGCCAAGGTCGTGATCGAGTCGCCGGGCGGGTCGCACGAGACGGCGGCCGACAGCGAGGGGCGCTTCCGGGTCGAGGGGATCGCGGCCGGGCCCGTCCGGCTGCGTTGCGAGCCGCTGGTCGAAGGTGCATTCGTGCCGCTGCGCACTGAATGGGTGCAGGTGTAGGGACGTGCTGCACCAGCTCTACCGGCACCGAGTGCGGCCGGTAAGCTTCGCGCCGGCGAGGTCGTAGCGCAGAGGTCGTCGCGCCGGCTCATCAGGCTGGAGGACGTCGGTTCGATTCCGGCCGGCCTCGCCCCCGGCCATCGGGCGAGCCGGCCCGCGCTAGGCTGCGCAACCGGCGGGCCGTAGCGCAGAGGTCGTCGCGCGCGGACTCATAATCCGCGAGGACGCCGGTTCGATTCCGGCCGGTCCGCCCCTTCGACGGCGTGGTTACCATACTGCGGTGCCGCTGGACCCCGCCGACGTCGAGGCGTGCCTTCGCGTGCTCGCCGCCGTCGGCGACGCGGACCCCGCCGATGAGCAGGCGAGCGCGGTGCGGGCCGCGGTCGACATGGCGTACAAGACGGAAAAGAAACGGCGCCGGGGCACGCGGCGCGCGGCGACCGCCGAGCACGACCGCCGGCTCCTGACTGCGCCCGCCGCCGGTGATCCTCATCTGGTACGAGCAAGACGCTGCTACGTCTGCAAGTCGCCGTACCGCGCCGTGCCTCAGGACTACCCCCAGATGTGCGCGGAGTGCGCGACCGGCAACGGCGCCCGGCGCACCGCCCGCTGCGACCTGTCCGGACGGCGGGCGCTGGTCACCGGCGGCCGCATCAAGATCGGCTTCGAGACGGCGCTGAAGCTGCTGCGCGACGGCGCCGAGGTCGTGGTCACCACCCGCTTCCCGCGCGACGCGCACCGCCGCTTCGCGCTCGTGCCCGACGCCGCCGACTGGCGCGACCGGCTGCACGTGCACGGCGTGGACTTCCTCGACCTGCCCGGCGTGGTCGGCCTCGTCGACGCGGTCGCTGGGCGCTGGGGCCACCTCGACATCCTGATCAACAACGCCGCGCAGACGATCCAGCGCCCGCCGTCGTACTACCGCGAGCTCAGCGCCGCCGAGGGCCGCCCCGCGCTCCCCTCCGCGGCGGCCGAGCTGTTCTTCCCGGCCGGCGCCCTCGACGAGACCGGCGAGCCGCTGGACCTGCGCCCCGTCAACAGCTGGATGCTCAAGCTGCACGACGTGACGCCGCGGGAGTGGATGGAGGTGCAGGTCATCAACGCCTTCGTGCCGTTCCTGCTGATCGCGCGGCTGCGGCCGCTGCTGCGCGCCTCGCCGTTCGCCGACCGGTACGTGGTCAACGTCTCGGCGATGGAGGGCAGCTTCAGCCGCGAGCGCAAGACCGCCAACCATCCGCACACCAACATGGCCAAGGCCGGGTTGAACATGCTGACGCGGACCATCGGCGAGGAGTACGCGGCCGAGGGCATCCACGTGACCAGCGTCGACACCGGCTGGGTCACCGACGAGCGGCCGCAGCCGGCCCGCGACGGGCTGCGCGAGCGGGGCTTCCGGGTGCCCCTCGACGTCGTCGACGGCGCCGCGCGCGTCTACGACCCGATCGTGCGCGGCGTGCACGGCGATCGGATGCACGGCGTGTTCCTCAAGGACTACCGGGTGGTGCAGTGGTAGAGATCGCGTGTCCGGTGCTGGCGGCTCCCGTGGTACCGCCGGCCGATCTGACGCTCCTCGAGCCGCTCCTGGCGCGGTTGGACGACCCCGCCGGCGTGGCCGGCACCGAGCGGTTCCCGCTGGGCACGCTGCAGCCCGACGGGCGGTTGGACCTGTGCAAGCAGGGGCTCGGCGCCGACGGCGTGACCCGGGTGCTGGACCGGGTGGTCGGCTCGCCTCATGCGGTACACCTGCTGCTCGGAACCAACTCCCTCGGCGCAACCGGGGCCGCGGCCCTGGCCGCGTCGCTGGCCCCCGGCCATGGCGTCGAGACCCTCTATCTGGGGTGCAACGCGATCGACGCGGGCGGCGCGGAGCCGCTGTTCGAGCGCCTCGCCGACGACTCGACGGTGAAGGCCCTGTGGCTCAAGCGCAACCCGCTGGGCGACGCCGGCGTCGCGTCGCTGGCCGCGATGCTGCGCACGAACGCCTCCATCACCACGCTCGACCTGGTCAACACCGGGCTCACCGAGGCCGGCCTGGAGCTGCTCGTCGCCGCGCTGGCCGAGCGCTCGCAGCCGGTCACGCGGGTCTTCCTCGGCGGCAACGGCCTCGGCCCGTCCGCCGCGCCGCTGCTGGGCCGGCTGCTGGCCGACTGCGGCGTGACCGGCCTCTTCCTGGCGGCCAACCGGCTCGGCGACGAGGGCATCGCCCGGCTGCTGTCCGATCTTTCCCACGGTGGTACCACCCTGGGCCTGGGCGGCAACGCCATGACCGACGCCGGACCGGTCGCGCAGCGCCTCGGCCTGCTGGAGGGGCTCGACCTGAGCCGGCCGCTCTCGCTGCGCGTGCTCGGCGCCACGGACAACACGATCGGCGACCCGGGCGCGGCGCGGCTGGCCGAGGCGCTGCCCGGCAGCCCGCTGCGCCGCCTCGACCTGCGCCACACCGGCGTGCGCGGCCGCGGCGCGCGGCTCCTGCTCGCCGCCGTGCAGACCGGCCGCACGGCGCTGCGGCGGCTCACGCTCGGCCCGGACGTGCCCCGCCGGGTCAAGCGGGCGCTCACCGAGCTGCTGCCCGGCGGCGAGCCACCGCTGGCCAGCGAGATCGTGAGCGTGTACCGGTGAGTGCGCTCGTTCCGGCCGCCACGCTGGGCGAATGGCGGCGAATTCGCCGGTACGCCGTGCCGCCGGCCATGATCGAGGCCGCCGCGCGCGCCCGGGAGGCCGGCGACTGGCGGGCCGCCTGTGCCGCGGCCGACGTGCGCGTGGCGGCGAGCCCCGAGCAGCTGCGCCCGTTCGCGGACGACCTCGCCCACCTCGCGCCCGACCTGGTGCGCTGGCACGCGCCCCGTTCGGTCGGGCGCGGCGACACGACCCTCGCGCCGCGGTACCTGCTCGCGCTGGTCCGGCGGGGCGGCACGGCGCTGGTGGTGCACCTGCCGCGGATCGGCAACGCCGCACAGCACCTCACGATGACGGTCACCGACGATCTCGACGGGAACGGCAAGATCCAGGTCGTGGACTGGGGCAACATGCGGTACCTCTGGGACGCGCGCCGCGCCGGCGAGCTGCCCGCCCACGTGTGCGGCCCGCGCGCCCTCGAGCTGCTGGAGCTGCAGGAGGCCGGGCGCGCCGTCGACGCCTGGGCCGCGGTCGGCGTCGACGTGCCGCCGCCCGACCCGGGCGCACACGGGGACTGGCGGGCCCGGCAGCTGATGTCCGACTTCACCGCCCTCGACGTCGACCCGGCATGCCTGCTGGCCGCCGCGCGGGCGCGGGGCGGGCCGACGGCGTCGTTCGACGTGTCCGGGTACGGCGAGCTGCGCCTGCACGACCTGCAGACCGACCGGCCGATCGCCGAATGGGTGCAGCCGGTCGGCTGGAACGGCTCGCGGCCGGTGGATCGGGTGTCGGTGGCGGAGTACCGCCGGCCGATCGACCTGCACCTGCTGCGCTTCGGCTATCTCTCCCCGGACCAGCTGCACCCGCTGGTCGGGCCGCACCTCGCGGCGTACTGGAACGGCGCGTCCCCGGCCGCCGCGGAGGATCCCTGGTCCGGCCCGGTGCGGGTGCGCTGCAACGGCAACTGGCACGAGGTCGGCTGGGCGGACGGGCGGCTGCGGATGCCACACTCCGACGAGGAGCGGCGGCGGGAGCACACGCTGGTGGCCCTCGGCGGCGAGTTGCAGGGCTGCTTCGCCGCCGAGCACGGGTGGCAGGACCGCGCGACGCGGCTGCCCCGGCGGCTCGCGGCCCAGCGCCGCGACCTCATGCTGCGGGCCCAGCACGGCGACCTCGGCGGCGTCCTGGCCCGCCTCGACGCCGGGATCGACCCGCGGGCCCGCGACCCGCACGGGCGCACGCTGCTGCACCTGCTGTCCGCGCTGGAGCAACGGGCCGACGCCGCGCACGCGCTGATCACGCGGCTGCTGGCCGCCGGGATCGACGTGAACGACCGGGACCGGCTCGGGCGCACCCCGCTCTTCGCCGCCGTGCACGGCGGCGGCTCGCCGGAGCTGGTGCGGGCGCTGATCGACGCCGGCGCGCACCCGGACGTCGAGGACGGATTCGGCAACCGGCTGGCCGACGTGTACCGCCAGCACCGAATCGAGGACCTCGCGTTCCTCGAACCCCTGCTGTCCTAGGAATGCCTCCGGAAATGTCAGACCCTCCGGCTACCCTCGGCGGCATGACGGAGGCATTGACCTTGCTGGCGGCGGCCGACGAACTGCTGGCGGCGACCCGCGCGACCCGGGTGGAGCGGCGCGACAACGTGCAGCTGGAGGCCCTCGCGCTGGCCGTGTCGGCCAACCTGCCGGTGCTGCTGTGGGGCGAGCCCGGCATCGGCAAGTCGGCGGCGCTGCAACAGCTGGCCGACCGCCTCGAGGTGCCGATGGAGACCGTCATCGCGAGCATCCACGAGCCCTCCGACTTCGCGGGCCTGCCGGTCGTCGGCGACGACCCGGCCACCCAGGGCGTGCCGATGGCCCCGCCGGACTGGGCGATCCGCCTCAAGCGCCAGGGCGTCGGCCTCATCTTCTTCGACGAGCTGTCCTCCGCTCCCCCGGCCGTGCAGGCCGCGCTGCTGCGGGTCGTGCTCGAGCGGCGCGTGGGCAGCCTGGAGCTGCCGCCCGGCGTCCGCGTCGTCGCCGCCGCCAACCCGCCGGCGAGCGCCGCCGACGGCTGGCACCTGAGCCCGCCGCTGGCCAACCGCTTCGTCCATCTGCACTGGACCCACGACCCGGCCATCGTGGCCCGCGGCCTTGCCGGCACCTGGCCCACGGCGGACATCCCGCGCATCGACCCGCGCCGCTCCGGCTCCGCACTGGCGCGCGCCCGCGGCACCCTGTCCGGCTTCCTCACCGCCCGCCCCGGCCTGACACACCACCTCCCCGCCGACGCCGAGGCCCGCGGCGGCGCCTGGCCCTCCCCGCGCACCTGGGAGATGGCCCTGCGCCTGCTCACGTTCGCCCTCGCCAGCGACGCCTCCCGCGAGGCCCTCTCGACCGCCCTCGTCGGCGCGATCGGCGACGGCGCCGGCCTGGAGCTCATCAACTACCTCGACGAGCTCGACCTCCCCGACCCCAACCGCGTCCTGGCCAACCCGGACGCGTTCGCCCTGCCGGACCGCGGCGACCGCCAGCTCGCCTTCCTGACCGCGATCGTCTCGGCCGTCCAGTCGGACACGAGCCGGTCGCGCTGGGAGGCCGCGTGGACGGTCCTGGCCAAGGCGGTCGACGCGGGCGTCCCGGACGTGGCGGCGCGGGCGGCTACGGACCTGGCGATCATGCGGGAGCGGTCGTGGCCGGTGCCACCGACGATCGACGCCTTCGTCGACATCCTGCGACTGTCGGGCGCCCTGTGATGCCCACTCCGGACTCGGCGTCGCCGCCGGGCGCGGACCGTTCAGCGGGCGCGGGCCTCTCGCCGCCCGGGGACGCCGCGGTGCGCACGGCCGCTCGGCCGGACGCGGTCACTGCGGCGCGCGTGGATTCGCCGCAGCCCTCGACCGGCTCACCTCCGCACGCGGCTTCTGCGCCCGTGGTCGACGGACTGCCAGCGGACGGCGCGCCTCCTGAGGCCGGCCGTGCAGACGCGGACCCGGGCGCGGACGCGGGCCCGGGCGCGGGCGCGGGCGCGGACCCGGGCGCGGACGCGGACGCGGTGGTTCGGTTGCCAGCCGCTGGGAGTGTGCTGGACCGGACGCGGCTGCTTGCGGCGAGGTATCAGGCGGCGAAGGTGCGGCCGTATCTGGCGTCGGCGCTCTATGCGCTGTCCGTCGTGCCGTCCTGGCACCTCGCAACGATGGGCGTCGACCGGCACTGGCGGCTCTACGTCAACCCGGACTTCGTCGCGGCCCATCCCGTCGACGAGCTGGCCGGCGTGTGGATCCACGAGGTCGCGCACCTGCTGCGGGACCACCACGGGCGGGCGGACCGGCTGACGCACGCCGACCGCGGCGACCATCGGCGGGTCAACATCGCGCAGGACTGTGAGATCAACGACGACCTGATCGAGGACGGCCTCGCGCTGCCGGCCGACCGGGTCGAGCCGGCGACGTTCGGGTTGCCGTCGGGGCGGCTGTTCGAGCAGTACCTGCCGGACATTCCGCCGTCGCTCGTCGTGCACGTGCAGTGCGGGTCGGGGGCGCACGGCGGGCTCGTGGCGGGCGAGCTCGCCGGCGACGGGGCGCCGGCGGTCCGGCCGGTCGAGGCGGATGCGATCCGGCGGCAGACGGCGGACGCGATCCGGGCGCACGCGCGGTCGCGGGGCGACGTGCCGTCGGGGTGGAAGCGCTGGGCGGACCAGATCGCCGAGCCGGTCGTCGACTGGCGCCGGCTGCTGACCGGCGCGCTGCGGCAGGCGGTGGCGTGGGCGAGCGGGGCGGTCGACTACACGTACGCGCGGCCGGGGCGCCGCAGCGCCGCCCTCCCCCGCGTAGTGCTGCCAAGCATGCAACGGCCGCTGCCGCGCGTGGCGATCGTCATCGACACCTCGGGCTCGATGGGCCCGGACGACCTGGGCGCCGCGCTGGCCGAGGTGACCGGGGTGCTGCGCGCGGTCGGCATCCGCGGCAACCGCGTGACGGTGCTGGCCTGCGACGCCGACGTGCACGCCGTGACCCGCGTGACGACGGCCGACCAGGTGCAGCTGGCCGGGGGCGGCGGCACCGACATGCGGGTCGGCATCAACCGGGCGCGGGCGGTGCCGGACCCGCCGAACATCATCGTGGTGCTCACCGACGGCGAAACCCCGTGGCCGGACGAGCCGACCGGGTGCCGGCTGATCGCCGGGCTGGTGGGCGAGCGGCCGCCGGCCCCACCGTCCTGGATCGAGGCCATCCACATCACCGACACACCGACGCGCCCTACCCCGTCCCGCTGACCGCCCCGGCCTGGTTCGCCCCGCCGGATGCGGGCAGCCCGAGGCCGTAGTCGGTTGAGGGCCGCGGTCGCGCAAATCGATGGCGCCGACGCGTCCGGCTGGGTGCGTCGTCACCAGGACGACCGACGCGTGGGGGCCGGCCCGACCTCGGCGGCGATTCCTGAGCGGGCCGAAGCGACGACTTTTGGCGACTGTCCGGCGGTGGGGCGTGGTGCCTAGCGTGAAAGGCATGGCGGATCACGTGCTGGGGCTCTCGCGCTCGGACCGGGTGGTTGTCCTGGGCGGGTTTCCCGTCGTCGGGGGGATCGTCGGGTGGGCGCTGCCCATCGTCACGCGGTGGCTGCTCAGGCTGCCGTGGGTGCCGTTCGAAGGGCCGCTGCGGCTCGTCGAGCACCTCGACGGGGGGTGGGGGCGCGCGGGCGCGGTAGCGGCCGGTGTGCTGCTCGGGGCCGTGGTCGGGGTCATGGCGGTGCACGAGTCGCTGCGGGTCACGGTCGGGGACGACGGGCTTGTCGTGGAGAAGGGGGATGCCCGGCGTACCGTGGCGAAAGGGGACGTGGACGCCGTCTTCGTGGATGGAAGGCAGCTCGTCGTGCTCGACCGGGAGTCGCGGCAGGTGGTGCGCGACCGGCTCGAGAATGCCGACAGTCCGCGCGTCGAGCGGGCGTTCCGCGAGCATGGGTACGCGTGGGTCGACGGCGATCCGTACGAGGCGCTGTTCCGGCGGTGGGTGCCGGACCTGCCCGACCTGCCGGCGTCGGTGAATGCGGTGCTCGCGGCGCGGGCCAAAGCGCTCGAGGCGGGGAGCGCGCAGGACACTGCCGAGCTGCGTGACGAGGTGCAGAAGCTCGGGTACACGGTGCGCGACGCCGACAAGGTGCAGCACTGGCGGCCGCTGGTGAAGCCGTGAGCCGGGTCCGCAACCTCACGGTCGACGTCGCGTGCACGGTCATCTCCGTGCTGGTGGCGCTGACCGCGGCGGCCGCGGGGCTCGACAGCGGGGCGTTGTCCGACGAGCGGCTGCTGGTGTCGCTGGCGGTCACGGTGCCGGCGATCGTGTTGTTGTGGTGGCGGCGCAAGCATCCCGTGGGCGTGGCGCTGCTGCTGCTCGTGCCGGCGGCGATCACCGACATGGCGGGCGGGGCGGCGATGATCGCCGTGTTCACCGTCGCGGTGCACCGGCCGTTGCGCACGGCGCTGTGGGTGGCGGCGGCGCACTTCGTGGCGCCGATTCCGCTCAGCATCCGGTACCCGGACCCCGACCTGCAGGCCGTCGGCGCCAACGGGGTCGGGCTGGCGATCATCGCGATCGTGGTGGCGTGGGGCAGCGCGGTGCGCACCAGGCGGGAGCTGATCGCGACGCTGCGGGAGCGGGCCAGCCGGGCCGAGGCGGAGGCGGAGCAGCGCGCGGAGACGCTGCGCGGGCTGGAGCGCGAGCGGATCGCCCGGGAGATGCACGACGTGCTCGCCCATCGGATCTCGCTGATCAGCCTGCACGCGGGGGCACTGGAGATCCGCGGGGACCTCAGCCGCGCGCAGGTGGCCGAGGCGGGCGCGACGATCCGGGCCAGCGCGCACCAGGCCATGGAGGAGCTGCGCGAGATCCTGGGGGTGCTGCGCACGAGCGCGGACGACGACCTGCGCCCCCGGCAGGACCTGGCCGACCTCGACGAACTCGTCGGGGAGGCGCGCGGTGCGGGCATGGCGGTGGAGCTGGACAACCGGGTCGCCGACCCGGCGGCGCTGGCGCCGGCGGTGAACCGCACGGCGTTCCGGCTGGTGCAGGAGGGGCTCACCAACGCGCGCAAGCACGCGCCCGGCGAGGAGGTGTCCGTGCTGATGGAACGCAGTGCGGCCGAGCCCGACCGGCTCTACGTGCGGCTGCGCAACCCGCTGCCGTCCGGGCCGGTGCCGCCGGGGCTGCCGGGCTCGCGCTCGGGGCTGGTCGGCCTCGCCGAACGGGTGGCGCTGGCCGGCGGAAGAATGCGGCACGGCCCGCGACGGGGCCCCGACAGACCGACGTTCGACCTGGAGGCCTGGCTGCCGTGGGAACGGTGACAAGAACAGCGACAAGACGAGCGTGGGAACGGTGATCCGCGTGGTCGTCGCCGACGACGACGCGCTGGTGCGGTCGGGGCTGAGCATGGTGCTCGGCGGCGATCCCGGCATCGAGGTCGTGGGCGAGGCGGCCGACGGCGCGCAGGCGGTGCGCGTGGTGCGGGCCGAGCGGCCCGACGTGGTGCTCATGGACATCCGCATGCCGCGGATGGACGGGCTGGCCGCGCTCGAGCAGCTGCAGCCGGACAACGCGCGGGTGATCGTGCTCACGACGTTCGACACCGACGAGCACGTGCTGCGGGCGCTGCGCCTCGGCGCGCACGGGTTTCTGCTGAAGGACACGCCGCCGCTGGCGATCCTGGATGCGGTACGCCGTGTCGCAACCGGCGAGCAGACGCTCTCGCCGTCGGTGGTGCGCCAGCTCATCTCGCACGTCGCGGGCGAGGACCGCGGTGAGGCGGCCCGGCGCGCGCTCGCGACGCTGACCCCGCGGGAGCGCGACGTCGCCGACGCCGTCGCCGAGGGGCGCTCCAACGCCGAGATCAGCGCGGCGGTACACATGAGCGTGGCCACGGTGAAGACCTACGTCTCGCGGATCTTGGCCAAGCTCGGGTGTACCAACCGTGTGCAGGTGGCGATCCTCGTCCACGAGTCGCGCCAGGCGTGATTCAGATCCAGCCGGCCACGCCGTCGAGGACCGCCTGCAGGCCGCGCTCGAACTGGGCCTCGATGCCGGCCGGGTCGGTCGGCGGGCCGCCGACGTCGGCGTCGCGCGGGTCGCGGCCGCCCAGCAGGGCCGAGGTGTGCGGGAAGCGGCCGGTGGCCAGCTGCTGCATGCCGTAGGCGATGATCGCCTCGACGTCGGCGCGGTGGGTCTCGGCGCTGCCGCGCATCTCGGCCGCCTTCAGGGCGCTGCCGAAGACGTAGGCGTCGACGGTCGCGAGCACGTCGAAGCGGGCGGCGAGGCCCAGGCCGGTGTCGGAGAGCGCAGCCAGGCTCTGTTCGAAGTGGTACATCGCATTCGGGCCGAGCGCCGGTCCCTGCCGCAGGGTGATCGCCCACGGGTGGCGGGCCAGCACCGCCCAGGTCCGCCGGGCGATGGTCGCCGTCGCCTCGCGCCAGTCGGCGGGCAGCTCGCCGTCGGGGACGACGGCCTCGGCCATGAGTGCGTCATCCATGAGGGCGAACAGCTCGTCCTTGGTCTCGACGTAGTTGTACAGCGTCATCGTCCCGGCGCCGAGCCGCGCGGCGACGTTGCGCATGGAGACGGCCTCGATGCCTTCCGCGTCGGCGATCTCCAGCGCCGCGGCCGCGATGCGCTCGCGGCTGAACCGGGGCGCCCGCGAGCTCGGCTCGGGGCGCGCCCAGATCGGCGAGCGAGGCGCATCCGTCGGCACCCCAGTAGTCTGCCGCACCCCGGCGCTCATCGGTGGTAGCGGTCGGCGATGAACCCGGGCGAGGGCGCGTCGGCCGGGCGGGGCAGCGGCGGCGCGGTGTTCGCACCGAAGCCGCGGCCGAGGGAGCGCACCTGCTCCTCCATGAGCGGCACGCTGCGGCGGGCCTGCGACTCGACGACCTTTTCGGCCAGGCGGCTGTTGAGGAACGTCCTCAGCCAGTACACGAGCATCACGCCGCGCGGCACGAAGACCTTGCGGCGGCGGCGCTCCAGGGCGTCGACGACGGCCGCCGCGCAGCGCTCGACCGAGGTCGTCGAGCCCAGCGGGGGCGGCAGGCGGCGCAGCGAGTCCTTGAAGGCGGGCAGGTCGTCCTGCGCGTCGCGGACCAGGTCGGTGTCGATCCACGAGGGGTGCGCGGTGCCGACGGCGACGCCGTGGTGCGCGACCTCCAGGCGCACGGCGTTGCCGAAGTGCTCGACGCCGGCCTTCGAGGCGCAGTACGGCGCCATGCCCGGCAGCGCCGCGAAGGAGGCGGCCGACGCGACGATGAGCAGGTACCCGCGGGCGGCGATGAGGTGCGGCAGGCACGCGGCGGCGGTGCGCATGACGCCGACGAGGTTCACCTCGACCGTGCGCACCAGTGCCTCGACGTCGCCGGTGGCCATCGTGCCGCGGCTGGCGACGCCCGCGTTGGCCACGACGGCATCGATGCGGCCGTAGTGCGCCACCGCGCCCTCGACTGCGGCCGCCATACTGGCCTGGTCGGTCACGTCGGCGGCGAACCACACGGCGCCGATCTCGCCGGCGAGGCCGCGCAGGCGGTCGGGCTCCAGGCCGACCAGGGCGAGCCGCGCACCGCGGGCGGCGGCCTGACGGGCGGTCTGTTCGCCGATGCCGCGTGCCGCACCCGTGACGAGCACCACCTGGCCGGACAAGCTGCGCTTCACCGAGCTCCTCCCATCGGCGGTACCGTTCAGTACCAGGCAAACTAACACCCGGAGACATTGTCGCGAAAGGTCGAGGCAACCGCATGACGAGCACCAGGACCGCCGAGGAGCTGCGGCAGGACCTCACGGGCGGGCTGGCCGAGGCGATCGCCGGCAAAGGCTATGCGGCAACCACGATCGCCGACATCGTCATGCACGCGCGGGTGTCCAAGCGCACGTTCTACGAGCACTTCGCGGACAAGGAGGCCTGCCTCATGGCCCTGTACGCACAGGGCTGCGAGCAGTTGCTGGCGGTGGTGCGCAGCGCCGCCGGCGGGGGCGGCCGGCCGTGGAAGGAAATGATCAACAACGGGGTCACCGCCTACCTCAACGCCCTGGAGAGCATGCCCGCGGTGACCCGCACGCTGCTCGTGGAGATCCAGGCGGCCGGGCCGAAGGCGTTCCGGCTGCGCCAGCAGACGCAGCGCCGCTTCGCCGACGCGCTCGTCGAGGTGGTGGAGGAGGCGCGCGCGGCCGATCCGGCCATCCCGCCGCTGTCGCCGCTGCTCGCGATCGCGCTGGTCGGCGGCGTGCACGAGATGATGTTGCAGGTCTCCGACCCGTACACCGGCGCCGGGCCGTCGTTCACCTCGCTGACGCCCGCCGTTGACGAGTTGGTCTACGCAATCCTCACGAACCCCTGGTCGGCCTCGGATGGAATGATCGGACGTACCGAAGGGTTGCAGGACTAAACAGAGGAAGGACCCGTTGCGGTGCTGAACCCCAGCGAACTTTACGAGCTCACGGACGACGTGCCGGCGGTGGACCGGCCGGTGCTCGTGCACGCGCTGGCGGGCTTCGTCGACGCCGGTAACGCCAGCCGCCTCGCCCGCGAGCACCTGCTCGCCGTCGGCTCGCCGCGCACGATCGCGACGTTCGACATCGACCAGATCTACGACTACCGCAGCCGGCGCCCGGCGATGCTGTTCGTCGAGGACCACTGGGAGCACTACGAGCAGCCGCAGCTGCTGCTGCGCGCGCTGCGCGACGCCACCGGCACCGAGTTCCTGCTCCTCGACGGGCCCGAGCCGGACCTGCAGTGGGAGCGCTTCACCGCCGCGGTCCTCGAGCTCATCGAGCGCTTCGACGTGCGCGCCACCGTCGGGCTCACCGCGATCCCGATGGCCGTGCCGCACACCCGGCCGACGGGGGTGACCGCGCACGGCACCAGCCGCGACCTCATCGCCGGCTTCGAGCCGTGGCTGCAGCGCGTCCAGGTCCCCGGCAGCGTCGGCAACCTGCTGGAGTACCGCATCGGCCAGCAGGACCGCGATGCGTTCGGCTTCGCGGTGCACGTGCCGCACTACGTGGCGCAGGCCGAGTTCCCGGCGGCGGCGGAGAAGCTGCTGGCGTGCCTGGCCGACGCGACCGGCCTGCGCGTGCCGCTGGACGAGCTGCACGCCGCGGCCGACACGGTGCGCGCCGAGATCGACGTGCAGATCGCGCAGGCGGACGAGGCCGCCTCGCTGGTGCGGGCGCTCGAGGAGCAGTACGACGCCTTCACCCGCGGCCGCGCCGGCAACAACAACCTACTGGCCGACTCGCCCGCACCGCTGCCGACCGCGGACGAGATCGGCGCCGAGCTCGAGCGCTTCCTCGCCGAGCACACGCGCGGCGACGAACCGCCGCTCGGCTGAGCCACCAGGAAACCGAGCACACGCGCGGCGACGAACCGCCGCTCGGCTGAGCTACCAGGAGAGTTGCTACCAGGAAGTTCCGGTCAGCCGCTCGTACACCTCGACGTAACGGGCCCGGGTCAGAGCGACGACGTCGTCGGGAACCTCGGGCCCGGGCGCGGTCTTGTCCCAGCCGCTGGCCAGCGACCAGTCGCGCACGAGCTGCTTGTCGAAGGAGAACTGGGTGCGGCCCGGCTCCCACTGGTCCAGCGGCCAGAAGCGGGACGAGTCCGGGGTGAGCACCTCGTCGGCCAGCACCACGGTGCCGTCCGGCGTGCGGCCGAACTCCAGCTTCGTGTCGGCGACCACGATCCCGCGCTCGGCGGCCAGGGCGGCGCCGCGGGAGTACACCCGCAGGGTGAGCTCGCGCAGCTCGTCCGCGAGGTCCTTGCCGATCTGGCCGCGCACCTCGTCCAGCGTCACGAACTCGTCGTGCTCGCCGACGGGCGCCTTGGTCGTCGGGGTGAAGACCGGCTCCGGCAGGCGCGAGCCCTCGACCAGCCCGGCCGGCAGCGGCACTCCGGAGACTTCTCCGCGGGAGTTGTACTCCGCGAGCCCGAGCCCGGCGAGATAGCCGCGCGCGATGCACTCGACCGGCAGCATCTCCAGCCGCCGGCACCGGATGGCCCGCCCGGCGAACTGCGCGGGCACGTCCGTCGCCGAGATCACGTGGTTGGGCACGATGTCGGCGAGCTGCTCGAACCACCACAGCGAGAGCCGGGTGAGCACGGCGCCCTTGTCCGGGATCGGCGTCGGCAGGACCACGTCGTAGACGGAGATGCGGTCGGAGGCGACCAGGATGAGATCGTCGCCGTCGGCGTAGACGTCCCGGACCTTGCCCGAATGCAGAAGTTCCACGGGGCTCAGCCTAGTGGTCGGGCGTAGGGTGAGCAGCGTCACGACTCCGTCGTCGGAGGAGGTCCGATGCCCATCGATCCCGCGAAGACCGCCATCGTCCTCATCGAGTACCAGAACGACTTCGTCTCCGAAGGAGGCGCGTTCCACGGCGCCGTGCAGGGCGTCATGGAGAAGACCGACATGATGGCCAACACCCGCCGGCTCGTCGCCGCCGCGCGCGCCGCCGGGGTGACGATCATCCACGCGCCGATCACCTTCGCGCCCGGATACAACGAAATCACCTCGCACCCCTACGGCATCCTCAAGGGCGTCGTGGACGGCAACGCGTTCGTGAAAGGCGAGTGGGGCGCCCAGATCGTCGACGATCTGTCGCCCCAAGCCGGTGACATCGTGGTTGAGGGCAAGCGCGGGCTGGACACCTTCGCCAGCACCAACCTCGACTTCATCCTGCGCAGCAAGGGCATCACCACCATCGCCATCGGCGGCTTCCTGACCAACTGCTGTGTCGAGTCGACGATGCGCACCGGCTACGAGCACGGCTACCAGGTGATCACCCTGCAGGACTGCGTCGCGGCCACCTCGCAGGAGGAGCACGAGAACGCGTTGAAGTACGACTTCCCCATGTTCTCGACCCCGATGACCGCGGAGAACTTCGCGTCGCAGTTCTAGCCCGCCCTGGAATCCAAGGCCGCCCTGGAATCTAGGCCGCCTTGTAATAGCGGACCGCCAGGCCGCCCGCGACGAGGAAGCTCGCGCCCAGCACCAGCAGGTGCACCGGGTGCGGCGCCTGCCCCGTCCAGGCGGCCTGGATCGCCTGGCGGAAGGCGCCCAGCGGGGTGAAGTCGCCGATGCGGCGCAGGACGCGCGGCATGTACTCCACCGGCACGTACAGCCCGGCGAAAAACGCCGACGGGAACCACATCGCCAGGGCGTAGCCGCTCGCCGCCTTCGTCGTGCCGGCCACCGCGGCGACGAGCAGGCCGATCGGGAACAGCCCCAGCAGCCCCAGCAGGAACGTGGGCACCACCAGCAGCAGGTTGGGCATGTGCATGCCCAGCGCGGCGACGCCGATGACGATCGTGAGCAGCGTCGAGAAGAGCACGACGCCGGCGTTCATGACCAGCTGGGCGCCGAGCATGGCGACCGGCTTCACCGGGGTGGTGGCGAAGCGGCGCAGCACGCCCCGCTCCCGGTAGTTGGACAGCACGACCGGCAGCATGAAGAACGCCACCATCGCCATCGACACCATGACGGACATCGACGGGATGTAGGTGTCGATGCCGCGGTGCCCGCCGAGGGCCGGGTCGGCCTTGTGCACGCTGCCGGGCAGGCCGAAGGCGACCAGCAGGGCGACCGGCAGCAGGACCGTGAACATCGGGCCACCCACCTCGCGGAGCATGAGCCTGGTCTCGATGGCGGTGAGACGGGTCAGGGCGCGCATCTCAGTTCTCCTTACCGGTCAACGCGACGAACGCGGACTCGAGGTCGGCCTGGACGATGTTGAGGTTCAGCGGGACGACGGACCGCGCGGCCAGCGCGGAGGAGATCTCATGGGCGAGGTTGCCGGTGCCGGTGATGGTGAACTCGCCGCCCTGCACGTCGACCGTCGCGACACCCGGAACACCGGCGAGGGCGTCGGCGGGCAGTTCTGCGGAGGGCCGGAACGTCACCGTCAGGCCGGACGCCACCCGCCGGATCAGCCCGGCCGGGGTGTCGATGGCGACCGTGCGGCCGGCGTCGATGACCGCGATCCGGTCGCACAGCCGCTCGGCCTCGTCCATGAAGTGTGTGACGAGCAGCACGGTCACGCCGCGGTCGCGGATGTCGGAGATGAGCTCCCAGGTCTCCCGGCGGGCCTGCGGGTCCAGGCCGGTGGTCAGCTCGTCGAGCACCGCGATCTCGGGCGAGCCGACCAGCGACAGCGCGATCGACAGGCGCTGCTTCTGGCCGCCGGAGAGCCGCTTGTACTGCTGCTTCGCGTGCTCGGCCAGCCCCAGCTGCGCCAGCAGCGCCGCGGTGTCGGCGGGCCGCTCGTAGAAGGAGGCGAACAGCTCCATGGCCTCGTCGACCCGGATGCGGTCCGGCAGCTGCGACTCCTGCAGCTGCACGCCGAGGCGCTGGCGCACCGCCGGGTCGCCCGGGTCCGTCCCGAGCACCCGCACGACGCCGCCGTCGGCCTTGCGCAGCCCTTCGACGATCTCGACGGTCGTGGTCTTGCCGGCGCCGTTGCGCCCGATGATGCCGAAGATCTCGCCGCGCTCCACCGTGAAGGACACGTCCCGCACCGCGACGCGGTCGCCGTAGCGCTTCTCCAGCCGCTGGACTTCGATGACTGTCATGCCGAGAACTCTGCCGATCCGCGGCGCACGGCAGAATGACGCTGGACGCCGTGCGGGGGTGGGGCTAGCTACACCCGCGGCCGGTAGCCAGGGCCGATGTTTGCACGGGCGGGGGAAGCGAGGCTGGGTGGCATGACGTACCTGAGGGGGCTCGCCCGCAGCGCCCAGCTGCTCGGCCTGGCCGTGCTCGTCTTCTGCGCGTTCCTGGTCACGGTGCTGATGCTCGCCGCCGGCGGCATGGTCTTCGGCCTGCTGTGGGTGCGTCCGCTGACGGCCTACTGCCGGGCGCTGTTCGGCCGGTGGCTCGGGCGCGACCTCTCGGTCTCCTACCGGCCCGAGCCCGGCCCGCCGCAGCCGGACGAGGAGGGCTTCTACCGCCACGACAGCCAGCTGTACCACGGGCCCCGGTTCCCGGCGTACTTCCAGCGCGTGCAGTGGGCGGCCGACGACCCGGCGACCCACCGGGACATGGCCTGGCAGCTGTGGTTCCCGCTCGTGGTGCTGCTCGTCGTGCCGATCGGGCTGCCGGTCGCGCCGCTGGCCGTGCGGGCCGTGGCGGCCTGGAGCGCCTGGATGTGGCGGCCGCGCCCGGGCGCGAAGGAGCGCCGGCGGCGCACCGACGCGGTGCTGCTGGCCTGGGCCCAATGCGCCGCCCTGCTGCTGAGCGCCGCGGTGCAGGTGGCGCTGCTCGCGGTGACGCTCGCGTGCTTCCTGCTCGGCTTCGGGCTGGGCATCGTGTTCCTGATCCCGACCGGGATCACGCACTACCGGTGGCTCGCCAACCTGCGCCGGCAGGTCAGCGGGTGGGGCGGCGGCGAGCGCATCGAGCGGCCCTACCAGCCGATGGTGCGCCCGCAGCTGCGCGGCGACGGGCTCTACCGGGTGCGCAACTCGCTGTACAAGACCGAGACCTGGGCGGACTTCAACGCCCGCTGGGTCTGGGTGTGGCACGACCCGGCGACGTGGCGCGACCTGTTGTGGCTGGGCGCCGACCCGTTCGTCACCGGCGTGCTGGCCGGCGTGCCGGTGGTGGCCGCGGTGTACGGCGCCTTCGGCCTGGTGCTGCCGTGGATCTGGACGCAGGCGTTCGGGGCCGACTGGGACACCTGGTACGGCGCGGTGGCCGGCAACCGGCTCGCCGGGCTCGTCGCCGGCGTGCTGCTCGTGGCGGTGGGCTTCTGGCTGCCGCCGAAGGTGCTGCCGCCGGTGTCGCGCTGGTCCGCGCTGCTGCTGCGCCCGACGGCGAAGGAGCAGCTGCGCCGGCGGGTCGAGCGGCTCACGCAGACCCGCGCCGACGCCGTGGACGCGCAGGCCGCCGAGGTGCGCCGCATCGAGCGGGACCTGCACGACGGCGCGCAGGCGCGGCTCATCTCGGTCGGGCTGACCCTCGGCGCGATCGAGCGACTCATGGACACCGACCCGGAGGCCGCCCGCAGGCTGGTGGCGCAGGCGCGGGAGACGTCGCAGACGGCCCTGTCCGAGCTGCGCGACCTGGTCCGCGGCATTCTCCCGCCGGTGCTGTCCGAGCGCGGCCTGCCCGATGCGGTCCGCGCGCTCGCACTGGACACCTCGGCCGAGGTCACCGTCCACGGCCGGCTGGCGGGGCGGCTGGCCGCGCCGGTCGAGTCGGCGGCGTACTTCGCGGTCAGCGAACTGCTCGCCAACGCCGTGCGGCACGGCGGCGCCGAGCACGTCACCGTCGACATCCGCCACCGCGACGCCCTGCTGCGCATCACGGTCACCGACGACGGCGAGGGCGGCGCCGACCCGTCGCGGGGCACGGGCCTGCGCGGCATCGAGCGGCGGTTGGGTACCTTCGACGGAACGCTCGCCCTGCACAGCCCCGCGGGCGGCCCGACCGTCGCGACGCTGGAGCTGCCGTGCGCGTTGTCCTCGCCGAAGACCTCTACCTCCTGAGGGACGGCCTGGTCCTGCTGCTGCAGAGCCACGGCTTCGAGATCGTGGCGGCCGTCGACACCGGCCCGACGCTGCTCGCGGCCCTGCTCGAGCACCGCCCCGACGTGGCCGTGGTCGACGTGCGGCTGCCGCCGAGCTTCACCGACGAGGGCCTGCAGGCCGCGCTCGCCGCCCGCCGCGAGGTGCCGGGCCTGCCGGTGCTGGTGCTCTCGCAGCACGTGGAGCAGCTCTACGCCCGGGAGCTGCTGGCCGACGGCACCGGCGCGGTCGGTTACCTGCTCAAGGACCGTGTGTTCAACGCCGACCAGTTCATCGATGCGGTACGCCGGGTGGCCTCTGGCGGCACCGTCATGGACCCCTCGGTGATCGCGAAGCTGGTCGCCCGCCCGACCCCCTCGTCGGGCACCCTGACGCCGCGCGAGCGCGAGGTGCTCACCCTGATGGCCGAGGGGCGCTCCAACGCGGCGATCGGCAAGCAGCTGTACCTCAGCGAGAGCGCGGTCGGCAAGCACATCGCGAGCATCTTCGGCAAGCTGAACCTCCCCGTCTCCGACGACGACAACCGCCGCGTCCTGGCGGTGCTCGCCTACCTGCAGAACGGCGCCTGACCGGCTAGTTCGAGTGCTCCGCGAGACCCTCGCGGATCATGTTCGTGGTGGGGTGGTCGAACCCGAGCCCGGACACGGCGATCGCCAGCGCGCGGCGCTGCAGCTCCCCGGCCTCCCTGTGCTGCCCGAGCACGCGCAGCGTGACCGCAAGGTTGTGCAGGTGGGCGGCGGTGTCGGGGTGGTCGCGGCCGAGCGCGCCCTCGAAGATCGCCAGGGCCCGCCGGTGCACCGGCTCCGCCTCGGCGGCCCGGCCGAGCTCGCGCAGGCACCCGGCCTGCTCGCTCAGCCAGACGCCGACGTCGGCGTGCTCCGCGCCGAACGCCCGCTCGGCGACGGCCGCGGCCCGGGCGAACAGCGGCTCGGCGGCCTCGGGCAGGTCCACCGCCCGCAGCGCGCCGGCGAGCCCGGCGAGCCGGGCCGCGAGGTCCGGGTGGTCCTTGCGGTACGACCGCTCGGTGATGGCCAGCGCCCGCTGGAAGAGCGGCAGCGCCTCCCGGTCGCGCCCCAGCCCCCGCAGCGTGTCGGCGAGGGCGGCGAGCCGGTCGCCCACGTCGGGGTGGTCGGGGTCGCCGCGCAGCTTCTCCTCGAACGCCAGCGCCCGCCGCGCGAACGGCTCGGCCTCCGCCGGCCGGCCGAGCACCGTCAGCAGCTGGGCGAGGCTGGCCAGCCAGGCGCCGATGTCGGGGCCCGGTGCGCCGACTGCCGAATCGGCGAGCTCGATCGCCCGGCGGTACAGCGGCTCGGCGTCCTCCGGCCGGCCCCGCTGCCACACCGTCGCGGCCAGGCCGCCGTAGCGGAACGACAGCTGGTGGTCCTCGTTGCCGAAGACCGCCTCGTCGATCGCCAGCGCACGCCGGATCAGCGGCTCCGCCTCCGTGGGCCGGTTGAGCCCGCGCAGGATGTCGGCGAGCGTGCCCAGATCCTCCGCCACGCCTTGGTGGTCGGGGCCGAGCGCTGCCTCGTCGATGGCGAGCGCACGGCGGGCGATCGGCTCGGCCTCCGCCTCGCGGCCCAGCAGGCGCAGGGTGAACGCCAGGCCCACCAGCCGGTTGGCGACGTCGGGATCGTGGGGGCCCAGCGCCGCCTCGGAGATGGCCAGCGCCCGCCGCTGCAGCGGCTCGGCCTCGGCCGCGCGGCCCAGTGTCCGCAGCGCCAGGGCCACGCCGGCCATCCGGCGCGCGGTCTCGGCGTGTGCCGGGCCCAGCGTCGCCTCCGAGATCGACAGGGCCCGCCGGCTCAGGGCCTCGACCTCGGCGTACTGCCCGACCGCCCGCATCGCGCCGGCGAGGTGGTCGGCCCGGGGCGCCGCGTCCGCGTGGTCGGGGCCGAGCACCGCCTCGGTGACCTCCAGGGCCCGCCGGTGGTCGGCGAGCGCCTGCCGGTTACGGCCGTGGACCATCTCGTACTGCCCGGCCTGGTCGAGCAGCCAGGCCAGGTCGGCGCCGCCGACCGCGTCGGGGCAGACGGCGGCCAGGGCGGTGATGTGCGGGCGCAGCGCCGCCCACCGCGGCCAGCCGGAGACGACCCGCCGCGGCTCGCCCGGCGGCGCGGCCCGCCGCAGCAGGCCGGTGGCGGTGCGCAGGACGTCGGCGAGGCCGGCCTGCGCGGTGCCGGATGAGAGCTGCTCCATGATCGAGGCCCGCACCGGCGGGCGGATGATCACCGTGTCGAGGGCGCGGGTGACCAGGCCGTTGGAGACCAGCAGGCGCACGGCGGCGTCGACGGCGGCGGCCGGCGCGAGCGGTGCCAGCACGTCGACGGGCAGCGGGGCGAGGCCGTAGCAGGACAGCACCCGCAGCGCCCGGACGGCGACGGGGTCGTTCAGCGCGACCCCGGCCAGGGTGACCGGCTCGGGCGCGGCCGGCACCGCCGCCCGCGCCACCACCCGCGGCGGCGGAGGGGTCTCCACAATCGGCGGCGATGACGGGGCGGACCCGGTGTAGAGGCTTCCCATTGCCACCACCAGCTCGGGCTGGTCGATCGTGGTGGGCGCGATGCGCAGGGTCCGGTGCAGCAGCGTCGCCGCGAGCGGGACGCGGCTGGAGCCGCCGACGAGGAACACGCCGCCGATGCGCTCGCCGGGCACCCCGGACGCGCGCAGGATGCCGACCGTGAGCGCGACGGTGCGGTCCAGGTGCGGCCGGGCCGCCTTCTCGAACTCCTCGCGGGTCATGTGCAGCTCGGCCTCGGCCAGCGGCACGTGCAGGTCCGCGGCGACGTGCCGGGACAGTTGCTCCTTGGCCGCGCGGGCGCCCTGCCACAGGACCCGGCGGGCCCGCTGGTCGGCCGGGGTCTCGGGCCAGTCGAGCCTGCCCCAGGCCTCCGCAGCCGCACCGTCGGCGGTCAGCGAGCGGGCGTGCTGGACCACGGCGGCGTCGAGGTCGAGCCCGCCGACGTCGGCGAGCCCGTCGGCGGCCACGACCTCGAACCCGCCCGCCCCGCCGGCCTCGGACCGGCGCACCACGGTGACGTCGAACGTGCCGGCGCCGAGGTCGTAGACGACGAGGCAGCGCCCGGGCGGCAGCTCCCGGCCGAGCACGGTGGCGAAGTACGCAGCCGCCGCGACCGGCTCGGCGACGAAGTCGACGGCGCCGAAGCCGATGCGGCGAGCGGCGTCGGCCAGCACCGCCAGGCGCGGCCGGCTCCACGTCGCCGGGTGGGTCAGCACGAGCGTGTCGGGCACCCGGCCGGCCACCCGCCGGGCCTCCTCGGCGACGCGGGTCAGCACCGCCGCGACGAGCTCGGCGATCGGCAGCTCCCGCTCGTCGAGCCAGGCGGTGCCGTCGTCGATGCGCCGCTTCGGGTTGGGCTCGTAGCGGGCCGGATGCGCCACCGCCGCCCGGTCCGCGTCGGCGCCGGTCAGCAGCGCGTCCGGCCCGGCGAACACCCCCGACGGCAGCAGCGGCGACGCGTCGAACAGCAGCGGCGTCACGGAGCCGTCCGCGCGCTGCAGCATCGCGACCGTGGTGGAGGTGCCGAAGTCGACCCCGAGGCGCATGCCCGCACATTAAAGGATCTGGTCCAGCGGGTCAGTCGACGTTCAGGACGATCTTCCCCCGCCCATGTCCCGTCTCGATCTCGCGGTGGGCCTCGGCGGCCTCGGCGAGCGGGTACACGCGCCGCACGTGCCACGAGGTGCGCCCGGCCGCGTAGAGCCCGATGAGCTCGGCCAGGGCCTCGGCGCTGCGCCGGCCCTGGATGCTGCCGAGCCCCAGCTCCTCGATGCGGTCGTGCGCGACGAGCGTGATAATGCGCTTGCGGTCCTCGACCAGCTCGAGCGAGGCGGCCAGGGCGTCGCCCCCGGCGCCGTCGATGGCGGCGGTGATGCCCTGCGGCGCGAGGGCTCGCACGCGGCCGGCCAGGCCCTCGCCGTACACCACGGGAATCGCGCCGAGCGAGCGCACATAGTCCTGGTTGGCTTCGCTCGCGGTACCGATGACCGATGCACCCAGGAGCCCGGCGAGCTGGACGCCGGCGGTGCCGGTCGCGCCCGCGGCGGCGTTGATGAGCACGGTGTCGCCGGGGCCGACGCCGATCGCCGACAGCGCCAGGCGGGCGGTCTGCCAGCCGGCGGTGAAGCCCCCGGCGACCTCCCAGGGCACCTCCGGCGGCTTCGGGGTGACCTGGTCGGCCGGGACGACGATGTACTCCGCGTAGGCGTTGAACACGCTGAAACCCAGCACCTCGGTGCCGACCGGCACCTCGGGCGTGCCCTGGTCGACCACGCCGGCGAACTCGTTGCCGGGGATCTGCGGCAGGGTCACGGCCGCATAGGGCGGGACCCATCCCCGCCGCAACCCGGCATCGAAGGGCTGGACACCGGCCGTGCGGACCCGCACCCGCACCTGGCCGGGCCCGGCCTGCGGTTCGGGCAGCTCGTGCAGGGTGAGGACGTCGGGCGGGCCCGGCTCGGCGAACGCGGCAGCTCTCATGGCTACCAACTCTGCGACCTCAAGCGCAGTTGAGGTCAAATGGAAATGCGGTAGCGTGCATGCCGCGCTGATGTACTCAGGGAGTCGGACGATGGTGAACGTAAAGGACTGGGTCGTTGTCGGGCTCGACAACGGCGGCACCGCGAACAACGCCACGGTGCTCGATCACGAGGGCACGTTCCTGGTGGACGGGCTCGTGGAGGTGCCCAGCCGGGTGCTCGACGGCCCCGAGGCGGCCGTCGAGTCCCTCGCCGGGGCGTTCGAGAACATCCTGGCGGTCACCAAGGTCGACCACTCCCGGGTCGTCGCGGTCGGGCTCGACACGCCCGGCCCGGCCAGCGCCGACGGGGTGATCTCCTCCAAGGGCGCGACGAACTTCTCGCAGCCGGCCTGGTGGGGCTTCGACTTCCGCGGCGCGCTCGAGGCGCGCCTCGGGCTGCCGGTCGTGTACAACAACGACGGCAACGCGGCCGCGCTCTACGCACACCACGTGTACTTCGGCGCCGAGGCGCACGAGAAGTCCTCGGTCTCCGCGATCGTCGGCACCGGGCTCGGCGGCGGCGTCATCGAGCAGGGCAAGGTGATCCGCGGCGCGGCCGGCATGGCCGGCGAGCTCGGCCATGTGCACATCCCGATGCACGGGCTGCTCGAGGAGGGCCAGCCGCTGCCCAGCTGCGGGTGCGGGTTCCTCGGCGACGTGGAGAGCGTGTCGTCGCTGACCGGGATCGTGCGCAACCTGCTGCCCTACTGGCTGACGCGCTTCCCGGACCACCCGTTGCACAAGGCCGAGTCGCTGAGGGCCGCGGCCAAGCAGGTGCGCTCGTTCGCCGAGCAGAACGACGAGCTGGCGCTGCACATCTTCGAGCAGCAGGCGATGGGCCTCGGCCGGCTGTTCACCATCTCGGCCAACTTCACCGACCCGGACTGCTACTTCGTCGGCGGCGGCGTGGTCGAGGCGGCGCCGCACTTCCGGGACTGGTTCCTGGAGCGGGTCCGCGTGCACACCCTGCTGCGCGAGGAGCAGGTGAAGGTGGCGCGGTTCGCCCTCGTCCCGGAGCGCGACATGGCCGGCGCCCGTGGGGCCGCCATCGCCGCGGCCGGCACGGTCATCGCCTGAAAGTTACTCCAGCCTGGGCGATCCGCGGGCGCGGTGTCAGAATCGGTGCGGTGAGCATCCTGGGACGCCGGCCGGACGAGCTCGACCTGCTCGAGGGGCGCGACGTGCCTCTCGGCCGATACACGGTGGTCCGCCGCAGCCTGCCGAACAAGACCCGGCGCACCGTCGGGGCCTGGTGCTTCCTCGACCACTTCGGGCCCGAGGACGTGACCGGCAAGCCCGGAATGCGGGTGCCGCCGCATCCGCACATCGGGCTGCAGACGGTGAGCTGGCTGCTCGGCGGCGAGGTCCGGCATCGCGACAGCGTCGGCTCCGACCAGGTCATCTACCCGGGCCAGCTGAACATCATGACCTCGGGTCGCGGTATCGCGCATTCGGAGAACTCGCCCACGTCCAAGCCTCCGCTGCTGCACGGCCTGCAGCTGTGGGTCGCCCTGCCGGATGCCGTTCGGGGGATGCCGCCGGCTTTCCAGCACTTGTCCGATTTGCCGGTCATTTCGGATAAATCATTTCATGTGACAGTTGCGGTGGGTGCGCTCGAAGGGGCCGTCTCGCCGGCCACCGTGCACAGCGAGCTGCTCGGCGCGGACGTCGCGCTGGACGCGGGGGCGCGCACCGAGCTGGCCGTGCGGCCCGACTTCGAGCACGCCGTCGTGGTCACCGAGGGCACGGCCCGCGTCGAGGGGGTCGACGTGTCGCCGGGCTCGCTGCTGTACCTCGGGGAGGAGCGCGACCGGCTGCGCCTGGAGACCGACGAGCGCTCGCGGCTGTTCCTGCTCGGCGGGGTGCCATTCACCGAGGATCTCGTCATGTGGTGGAACTTCGTCGCCCGCTCGCACGAGGAGATCGTCGAGGCGCGCGAGGACTGGATGGCTCGGCCAAAAGGGGATGGCACGGACCGCTTCGGCATCGTGCCGGGTGGTGAGGAGCCGCTGCCGGCTCCCGGCCTGCCCACCACCCGGCTGATGCCGCGTCCGCGGTACCGACGGGGCTAAAGCAGGCGCCAGAGGTGGTCGGCGGTGCCGTTGTCGGTGAACTGCACGACCTGCGCGCTGTTGGCCGTCGACATGCCCGACACCCCGAGCACCTTCATGCTGTGCTGGACCTGGACGCGGTACCACCCGTCGCCGTTGTCGACGAGCCGCCAGAGATGATCGGCGCTGCCGTTGTCCTCGAACTGCTGCACGAGGGCGCCGTCGGCCTGCGACATGTTCTGCACGGCGAGGAGCTTGCCGCTGTTCTGGTTCTGGATCTTGTACCACCCGGAGCCCGCGTCGATCAGGCGCCAGTTGTGATCGGCCGTGCCGTTGTCGTCGAACTGCACGACGTTGGCGCTGTTCGCCGTCGACATGCCCGACACGCCGAGCACCTTGAGGCTGTTCTTGTTCTGGACGCGCCGCCAGGAGATCGGCGCCGTGGTGCCCTCGACCCGCCACTCCAGGATGCCGCCGGAGACGCCGGCCTTGAGCTGGACGACCACGCGCAGCGCCGACGTCGTGACGGCGTTGAACGTGACGCGGTTGAAGGTGTTCAGCGCCGTGCCGTACGCCGACGCGCCGCTCACCGCGGTCCACTGGCCGGCGGCGTTGAGGTACTGCAGCTGCCATGACTGCGGCACCCGGCACTGCCCGGCGCCGGTGTCGTCGAACCAGTACACCGACACCGCGCCGGTGTTGATCGGCGTGGCGTAGCTCAGCTGCGCCCATTCGCTGGTGCCGAGGTGGTCCCACCAGGTCAGCCGCGGGATGCTCTGGTCGCCGGAACTGCCGGGCACCTTGCCGTCGTTGATCGCGCCGACGCTGTCGCCGCCCCAGCACCACGACGCCGACGCGGTGGCCGGGATCGACCACTCGACGGCGTCGGCGCCGTCGCTGACGCGCGGGAACGTGGTGATCCGCACCCGCTGCGCGCCCATCGGCAGCAGTGTCAGCGACTCGTTCGGCTGGGTCGAGCGGGCCGGGCTCTGCTGCAGCGTGCGCACGATCCCCTCGGCGTCGGCCTGCCAGTTCGGGATCTTCCGGCCGGTGACCGAGAGCGAGACCGGCGCGCCGTCGCGGGTGAACGGGTTGGCGGCGAGCGGCCCCGGCTTGCGGGTGACCGTGGCGCTCGGGTTGTTCGGGTCGAGCAGCAGCCCGTAGTTCCACGGCGAGTCGGCGAACACCTCGTTGGTCGGCCACGCGTCCGTGCCGCCGATGCGCGACCAGCGCTCGGCGATCGACAGGGAGAAGCTCAGCGGCCCGTTGTCGACGCTGATCGCGTTGCCGTTCTTCGCCCAGGTCCGCACGGTGGTGCGCATCGGCAGCGTCACCGTGACCTTGTCGCCGTTGTTGAAGGTCTGGTCGAGGATGACGAACGAGCCGGACTGCAGCGTGCCGGTGACCAGCGCGCCGTTGACCCGCACCTGTGCGCCGTTGGACCAGCCGGGGATCCTGAGGTACAGCGGGAAGGAAACGGCACCCGGAGTGCTCAGCGTCAGCGTGATCGTGTCGCTGAACGGGTAGTCGGTGTCCTCGGCGATGGTGACGGTGGTGCCGCTCGCCCCGACTTTGGCGGTCACCTGCGAGGCGCCGTACATCGCCGCGCACAGCCCGTTGTCCCACGTGCCGAACCACAGCTCCTGGGCGAAGTACGGCCAGCCCATGCCGTAGTTGTGCGGGCAGCAGCGATAGTTGTGGATGCCCAGCATGTAGGCGAGCATCGGGAACCCGTTCTGGAACTGCCCCTGCGAGAGCGTGGCGTTGGTCAGCCCGATGCTGTTGGCGCACGTGATGTAGTGGATGCCCTGCTGCGCGGGGTCGAGCGCGGCGGGCAGCGAGTTGAACGCGAGGTCCTCGCAGCGGTCCAGCCACACCGAGTCGCCGGTCATGCGGGCCAGCATCTGGTGCGAGTGCATGAACTCGACGATGCCGCAGGTCTCGAAGCCTTGGCGGGGGTCGGTGTACCCGGTGCGGCAGTTCTCGTCGCCGGCGAACCCGCCGCCGGGGAAGTTGCCGAACATCGCCATGACGGTGTTGTAGTCGTTGTAGGTCGCCTGCGGGAACTTCGGGTCGAGGTCGAGCAGCCCGTACTGCGCCGGCTCCCGGAAGCCCTGCGCCAGGTTGACGTTGTGCCAGTTCGGGATGCCGTTGGTGTAGTCGGCCGACCCGGCGTGGATCTTGCGCACCAGGTCGAGCAGCCAGCTCTCCCCCGTGCGGTTGTACAGCCAGTAGACGCTGTCGATGTTGTCGCCCCACCGCAGGGCCGCCCAGCTCCGGTTGAACACCGCGGCCGGCTGCGCGTTCTGGAACTGGAAGTACTTGCGCATGAACGGCACGATGCGCGCGTCTCCGCTGTACTCCGCGTACGAACGCAGCGCGTCCAGCAGCGGCATGTGCGGCCAGAAGTCGGGCCCGTTCTCCAGGCTCGTGCGCAGGCTGTTGGGCCCGAAGAACCCGTCGGCGGCCTGGTTGGCGATGATCCCGTCGATCCATTGTTTGGCGAGCGTCAGGATGCGCGTGTTCCCGGTGACGTAGCCGAGGTCCCCGAACCCGCGCAGCCAGTAGGGCAGCTCCTCCCACGCCCCTTTGGTCTTGTCGACCCAGCCGCAGTTGTTGTACACGAGGTAGTCGGACACCTCGGTCATGCGCCCGCACAGCCCGTCGGCCTCGATGTTGAGCTGGTTGCGGATCCACCCCCGCGGCTGCACGGCCCCCGGCGGAAGCTTCAGAAACGGCGTGACCTTGAGCGGCGCAAGGTTGGGCGTGTACTGCCCGCCACGCGCTGCGGCGGTGACGGTCTTGGCGGTACGCACGGCCGCGGCGGCAGTCCCCGCAACGCCAGTACTGAGCGCAAGGGCCCCTCCGGTAACTACGGCCCCACGCGCAACGAACGACCTACGATCCACAACCCAACTCCTTTGCTCCTGGCGGGGAACATCGAAGCCCGATTATGCAGAAAAACGGTCGTTCGTGAAAGAACTCGTTGATTCTTGTTTACTTTACGCCCGCCTCGTGTGCTGTTAGGTGTTGGCTGCCGCATCGCTCTCGGCGCTTTCGGCGGTGCTGTTAGGCGTTGGTTGCCACGTCGCTCTCGGCGCTTTCGGCGGTGCTGTTAGGCGTTGGTTGCCACGTCGCTCTCGGCGGCTTCGTGGTTCTGGGCGCTTTCGGCGGTCCCGGTCGCCTGGTACCACCGCACTCCCCCCGCAACGGTGAGCCCGATGCCGGCGGCCAGCGCCACCGCCACCGCCCACCTCCCCCACTCGGGCCCGGCGAGGGTCCCGTACCGGAACACGGCGGAATCCCCCACCCCCACCATCACCGCAAGGCAGGCCCCGAGGATCCCCAGCAGTACGTCCACTTTCCGAAACGCCACCACAACCCCCGCGGCAGCAACTCCCACCCCGGTCAACAACGGCCACAGCCGCGCCAGCACCTGCACCCCAACCCCCTCGGCTGGCGAGGCGGCCAGCCCTGCGGACTGCACAACCCAGACCGCCACGACGCCACCCGCCGCTACGGCAACCACCGCGAGCGCGCCCCGCCACCGCCACAACAGCCCGACGACAACGGCCCCCAGCACCCCTCCGGCCCACCACCACCCGGTCTGCGGCGCAGGGGCCGCGGCGACGGTACCGCGCACAATCCCCGCTTCCCGCCCATCAACCAGCAGCGGCACACTCCAACTCCGGGCCGGCAGTTCCCGCGCCCTCTCGTCATGCCACCGCACCCGAGGCTCATCGGCGACCCGATGCCACTCGGCCGGCGCCGCAGCGTCCCCGCCGGCTCCGCTCCCACTGATCGACCGACTGGCAAACCAGGTGGGCGCCTTGCGATTCTCCTCAACCCCACGGCTGGTGACCCGGAGAAACTCCTCCCCTTGCAGCCCGAGCACGACAACTTCGCGCCCGGACCGATTGACGAGCTCGAGCCGCGCCCCACCTTCAACGGCCCGGACTTGAACCCCAGGCACAGACACGGACTCAACCCGCACCACGTACCCAACGGCAACCGGCGCATCGGCCCCGTGCGCCGAGGCCGGCTGCCCGTACAGCAGCGCGAGGATCCCTCCGACGAGCCCGGCAAGGAGCACCCGCCCAACGGCCCCTAGGTCACGCCACTCGCTCAAGACGCCTCCCCACACACACGCCAGCCACCCCGTTCGCGCACCCGCCAACGCACGCCACCCCGACCATGTGCCGGCCCCCAGCGGCGAGGGCGCGCAGGTCGTCTGCGAGGTCCACCTTCACCGCACCCCCAGCGACACAAACGCGCCCAGCAACGCCTGCCCCCAGCACCGCTCGGACGCGAGCCTGAGAGCACGAACGTTCCCCGCAGCGAAACTCGCCAGACAACGCACTCACCGGCCGAACGTCCCTCATGGCGACACGCGGCAGGCGAACGGCCCTCGTAACAGAGCCCGGCAGGCGAACGGCCCTCGTAACCAGCCCGGCAGGCAAACGGCCCTCGTAACACGGCCCGGCAGGCGAACGGCCCTCGTAACACAGCCCGGCAGGCAAACGGCGCTTCGCGGCAGACCTCAGCGGCCTCGCCATGGTGAACTCGCACGCGCGGCGCAGGCTCATCCGGCCCGAGCGGCCGCAATCGCGGCAACAAGGTCCGCACGCGCCCGCGCCACACGGGAGCGAATCGTGCCGACCGGGACGTCCTCGATCTCGGCGGCCTCCGCGTACGAGACGCCGAGCACCTGCGTCAGGACGAACGCGACCCGTCGCTCGGCGGGCAGGGCGGCAACGAGGGCATTCGTGGCGTGCAGCCCGGCGTGGTCGCCTTCCGCCAGCACCGTGGGCTCGGCCACGACCCGCGCCTCCAGCCGCCGCGCGCGCACCGCCGCCCGGACCTGGTCGGCACACGCCCGCCGCGCGATGGCCAGCACCCACGTCCGCGCCGACGACCGCCCCGCGAACTCGGGCAGCGCCCGGAAGGCCCGCAAGTACGTGTCCTGGGTCACGTCGTCGGCGTGCGCCACGCCCACCAGCGCCGCAACGAACCGCCAGACCTCCGCCTGCGTGGCCCGCACGAACGCGGCAGCGGAGCGCTCGTCGCCCGTCCGCGCGGCCAGCAGCGCCGCGGTTGCCGCATCCACCTCGCCGTCGGCCTCACCAGTCACGGCAGCGAGCCTAGCGCCCCGTCCTGACAATCCTCCCTTCGCCTCACCAGGGTGTAACCCCCACCGCGTACCCGGCCGGGAACCGACAACCCGCCCCGCGCGACGAACACCGCGGGCACTCGGGTGACGACATACGCCGCCCGCTCGGGAGGAGAACGCCCTCCGGCCCGTGCACCAGATCGGCACCTAGCCACCTGCGCCCCGCCAACGTCGTCCGACCCACGACCCGACAGCCGCGAGCGCGGCGCGAAAGGTACAGGAACAGAAGGAACACGTGCAGGACGGGCGGCGGCGAGTCCTGCCGAGGCCGCAGCGGACGAAGCGGCCGCTGCCGACGCGGCAGGAGTAGCCGCGCTGGCCCGGTTAACACCACGACGGGCAGCGGCAGGACGAACGGACGCAGCGGGCACGACCTCCGGCGTGTGCACCTGCGAATCCGACCCGAGCGGAACGGAAGCGGCACTCGGCGGCGGAACAGAAGCAGGCACCCGAGCGGGAGCGGGAGCGGAAGCCGGATCGGGAGCTGGAGCACGAGCCGAACCGGAGGCCGACGCACGAGCAGGAGCCGAGGCCGAAGCACGAGCCGGGGCCGGAGTGGGAGCACGAGCGGGACCAACGGGCCCCGCGGTGCGAGCGGGGGCAAGGCGGCTCGGAACGGGTGGAGGCGGCGAGGAGGCGGCGCGCCGTCGAGCGGCGCGGGCGTCCTGCTCCGCCCAATGTGCGGTCACCTCGGCCGTGCGAGCCTCGCGGTCCAACCGGGCCAGGCGTTCCGCCTGGCGCCGCTCGAGACCCAGCCTGCGAGCCGCCGCGAAGTCGGTCCTCGTCGCTGCCCGCCGGGCCTGCCGGCGACGGCGCTCGTCGAGCATCGAGTCCAGTCGGCTGCGCCATTCCGCCGGGTCGATCGCTGTCAGTACGCCATCCATACCGACAACTTAGAACAGGAGTACGACAAAAACCGGGACCGCAGTGGGCGGTACGGCGAAGTCAGGATCGGCGGCGGGCCAGGAACGCGACGACCGCCGCGCCCGCGACGGCCAGGGCGGCCAGCGTGATCCACAGCGGCGTCAGGCTGCCGGAGGTCGACACCGGGAGTTCGGCGGCGACCGACGGCGCGGTCGCGGGGATCAGGCAGGCCACCTCCGTCGGCTGCGGCGTCGCGGAGGACGGCGCGACCTGGATCAGGGCCTGGCAGTGGCCGTTGACCGGCGCGCCCAGGTCGATCGCCACGCGCCACGAGCCGGGGTCGAGGGTGCCGCTGTACGTCTGGGTGCCGCGCTCGTCGCCGGTCTGGCGCAGTACCGCCGGGGCAGCCGAGGCGCCGGCGGAGGTGGTCGCGGTCATGGTGACCGTGGTCGGCTCGTTGATGGGGTGGCCGTCCTGCCACTGAGCGGTGATCCAGACGGAGCCGTGGCCGTCGGAGTGGATGGTCACCGATGCACCGCCGTGCGCCTGCGCCGGGGTGGCCACCAGCAGCAGAAGCACGACGGTCGCGATGAAGGTGCCGATGCGCGCCGCCACGCGTCGCACCCTACGGCATGGCGGGGATCGACTCCGGACGGTCGTCGCGGACATAGACGATCATGTCGCCGGTCTGGATGTTGGTGCCCTCGGGGTCGGCGAGGGAGAGCACCTTGCCGCGCCGGAACAGCGCGATGACGAGCTCGTTGAGCTCGCGCGGCGAGGAGCCGACCTCGTCGCGGCGGGCCGAGCGCATCGCGAGCGCCATGCCCTGGCCCGGCGTGAGCAGGTCCTCGACGACCTCGATCAGCGGCGGTGCGGTCGTCGACAGGCCCAGCAGGCGCCCGGCGGTGGCCGAGGAGACGATGACGTGGTGCGCGCCGGACTGGCGCAGCAGCGGCGCATTCTCGGCCTCGCGGGCCGCCGCGATGATCGACACCTTGCCGGCGGTGAGCTGGCGGACGGTGAGGGTGACCAGCACCGACGCGTCGTCGCTGTCGGTGGCGATGATGACGGCCTTGGCCTCCTGGACCCGCGCCTCCATCAGCACGCCCGACCGGGTGGCCGAGCCCTCGACGGCGACCAGGCCGTCGGATGTGGCCTGGCGCAGCGCGGTGCGGTCGCTCTCCACGACCACCACGTGCGACTTGTCGAATCCGTTCTCCAGCAGGGTGCTGACGGCTGCACGGCCCTTCGTGCCGTAGCCGCAGACGATGACGTGGTTCTTCACGCGCTTCCTCCACCCCTGCAACCTGAGGTTGGTGCGGTACTGATCGGTCAGGACTTCGAGGGTGGTGCCGACCAGAATGATCAGGAACAGCACCCGGGCCGGAGTGATGACCACGATGTTGATCAGCCGGGCCGACTCCGACACCGGAGTGATGTCGCCGTAGCCCGTGGTCGACAGCGTCACGACCGCGTAATAGAAGCAGTCGAGCAGCGACAGGCCGTCGTTGTTGACGTCGCGGTAGCCATTGCGATCGATGTAGATGACGAACACGATCACGACGATCAGCGCCACGGCAAGGCCGAGGCGGGAGCTGATGGCTCGCAGCGGCCCCCGCGGTACAGCCGGAAGGTGGATCACGAAATCCACCATAAGGGTCGGGTGTGACAACTTCTCCCGTGGGTATCTCGGGGCCTCCGGCGATCGGGAGGCGCGTGATGTCCGAACACGGCCCCAGGGTGGGCGTCCTCGGTTCCTACGGCGGCTACAACCTCGGCGACGAAGCGATCCTCGCCAGCATCCTGTCCGACCTGCGAGCGCGACGCCCGGACGCCGAGGTGCTGGTCCTGTCCCGCGATCTGGAGCACACCGCGAAGGAGCACCCGGGCGTGACGGTGGCACCCTGGGAGGGCGTCAGCCGCGACCGTACCGCGGACGTCCTGTCCCGCCTCGACCTGCTCGTCGTCGGCGGCGGCGGGATCCTGTACGACACCGAGGCCCGCCGCTACCTGCGTGTGGTCCGCACGGCACAGGAGCAGCGCGTGCCCGTGTTCACGTACGCGATCGGCGCCGGCCCGCTCACCGAGGACCTCGACTGCGCGATGGCGCGCGACGTGCTCGGCGCGGCGACGGAGGTGACGGTCCGCGACGACGAGTCGAAGGTCGCGCTCGAGGAGGCCGGCGTTACCGCGCAGGTTACCGTGACCGCGGACCCCGCCCTGCTGCTGCAGCCGGAGGAGTTCGACGCCGGCGTGCTGCATGACTCGCTGCCGCCCGGGCGCCGCGTGGTCGGCATGAGCGTGCGCGAGCCCGGCCGCGCCGCGCAGCACCTCGCCGCCGACGAGTACCACCAGCTGCTCGCACACGTCGCGGACTTCGTCGTGCACCGGCTCGACGCGTCGGTGCTGTTCGTGCCGATGGAGCGCTCCGACATCCGCCACTCGCACGCCGTGCTCTCGCGCATGACGGCCGCCGAGCAGTGCCGTGTCCTGCACGGGCAGTACCGGCCGGGACAGATCCTCGATCTGATGCGCCACCTGGACCTCGCGGTCGGCATGCGACTGCACTTCCTGATTTTCGCGGCCCTGTCAGGTGTACCCCTGCTGGCACTGCCATACGCGGGCAAGGTCTTCGACTTCGCGCAGCGCATCGGCGCGCCCGTGCCGCTCGGAGTGGTCCGGGAGGCGGCCGGGCCGCTGATCGCGCAGGTCGACCGGCTGTGGGACGAACGGCCGCAGCGGCAGGAGGAGGTCGCCGCGCGCGTCGCCGGGATGCGCCAGCGCGCCACCGAGACTGGCCGCCGCCTGAGCGCCCAGCTGGATCGCATCGCACCGCTGCCCGAGCGGCAGCCGGTGGTCAGCGCATGACGGCGCTGGAGCGGCCGATCGGGCTGCCGGCCGTTCAGCTGCCGCCGCGTTCGGCGACGCACGGCGGGCGCACCGAGGTCCTGGTGGTCGGCGGCGGCCCGGCCGGCTTCGGCGCAGCGATGGGGGCGGCGGCAGCGGGCGCCGAGGTGGTGCTCGTCGAGCGGTACGGGTTCCTCGGCGGCAACGCAACGGCCGCGCTCGTGATGCCGCTGATGAGTTTCCACAACGAGATCAAGCAGGCCGTGGGCGGCGACGACAACCGACTGTTGCCGACCGATCACGGGGAAGGCGAGCCGGTCGTCGCCGGTGTACTATGGACCCTGCTCGATCGCCTGGTCCGCTCCGGGGGCGCCACCCCGCCGGACCCGAGCACCGGTTACACGGTGCCATTCGATCCTGAGCTGTTCAAGCTCGTCACCTACGACATGCTTTCCGGCTGCGGTGTTCGCCTCCTGCTGCACGCCTTCGCCTCGGATCTCATGCCGCTGCCCGAGGGCGGGTCGCGTTGTGTGTTCGAGACCAAGTCCGGCCCCGTCGTGCTGGACGCCGACGTCGTCGTCGACTGCACAGGCGATGGCGATCTCGCGGCGGCGGCCGGCGCGCCCTACGAGGTCGGCCGCCCCGGCGACGGCCTGACCCAGCCGATAACGCTGATGTTCCGCGTCGGCAACGTCGATCGGCAGGGCTTCCTCGACTATGTCCACGACCACCCCGACCAGTGGAAAGGAGTACACGGACTGTGGGACCTCATCCGCCAGGCGCGCGACGCGGGCGAGCTCGACCTGCCGCGCGAGGACATCCTGTTCTTCGCAACGCCCCACCACGACGAGGTCTCGGTCAACTCGACGCGCATCGGCGGCCTCGGCATCAGCGTGTGGGACCTGACCCGGGCGGAGCTGGCCACGCACCGCCAGCTGGAGCAGATCTCGCGGTTCCTGCACGACCGGGTGCCGGGCTTCGCCGAGTCCTACGTGATCCAGAGCGGCGTGCAGGTCGGCGTCCGCGAGACGCGCCGCGTGCTCGGCGACTATCAGCTGACGGGCGAGGACGTGCTGAGCGCCCGCTCCTTCGACGACGTGATCGCCCGCGGCGCCTACCCGGTCGACATCCACAACCCGAACGGCCCCGGCACGATCCTGCGCCGGTTGCCGCAGGGCAGCTCCTACGACATCCCGCTGCGCACGCTGCTCCCCCGCGATGTCGACGGCCTGCTGGTGGCGGGCCGGTGCATCTCGGGCGACCATGTGGCCCACAGCTCGTACCGCATCATGCCCATCTCCGTGGCGACCGGCCAGGCGGCCGGAGTCTGCGCCGCACTGGCGGCGCGGATCGGCAAGGCGCCGCGCGAGGTCCCCGCCGCACACGTCCAGCGAGTCCTGCGGGCCCAGGGCGCAAGCCTCCCGACCTAGATTGGTCCTTTCATTCGGTACACCATGTGCCGCACCCTGGGGCACGTGCTGGTACACCCGTGGGACGCACCCATCGACGAGTCCGAGTGGCGGAACTGGCTCTCCGGCCACGACTTCGGCCAGCTCATCGCCCCCGGCCGGGCGCGCGACCTGCCCGTGGTGGTCCCGACCCACTTCTCGTTCGACGGCGACGCCCGCGTATGGCTGCACCTGGCCCGCCCCAACCCGGCGTGGGCAGCGTTGGAGGAGCACTCGCGCGCACTGCTCACGGTGATCGGCGACTACGTCTTCGTACCGTCGGACTGGAACGCCAAGCCCGGCACCGACCCCCGCGTCGGCGTGCCGACCTCCTACTACGCCTCGGTCCAACTCTCGTGCGACGTGCGGATCGTCGACGACCCGGCCGAGAAAACCGCGATCCTCAACCGCCAGCTGGCCCAGTTCCAGCCCACGACGGACCGCGAGCCGGTCGCCCTCGACGACCGCCAGCTGCCCGGCATCCGCGGCATCGAGCTGACAATCACCGCGGTCGCGGGCAAGTTCAAGTACGGCGGCAACCGCACCTCCGAGCACCGCCACGATCTCGCCGCGCACCTGGCCGCCCGCAACGGCCCCATGGACGCCGAGGCCCGCACACACCTGCTCCGCCGCCTCGACGGCTGACCCCCGACCGTCGACCCGGGCAGCGGAGGTCGGGCGGCGGCGCCGGGAGGACTGGCTGCGAGGGGGCTGTGCTCGGCGGGCTGATGCGTCAGGATCGATGGATGGCGAGCACCCTTGTGCAGCGGTCCAGGGATCGCCGGGCGGTTTCGTCCGGACGGCGTGATCTTGTTGTGGCTCTAGCCACCGTGTGGCTGGCCGGCGGGCTGTTCATGGACGGGTGGGCGCACTCGCACGTGCCCACGCTCGAGACGTTCTTCACGCCCTGGCACGGGGTGTTGTACAGCGGGTACGCCGCGCTGGCGATCAGCCTCGTGCCGGCAAGGCTGTGGCGAGGGCGGCCCGAAGGCCCCGTGCGCGACTGGGTGCCCGCCGGCTACGGGCTGGGGTTGCTCGGGGCGGTGCTCTTCGCCGCCGGTGGGGCGTTCGACATGACGTGGCACATCGTGTTCGGGATCGAGGTGGACCTGGAGGCGCTGCTCAGCCCGCCGCACCTGCTGCTGCTGACCGCCGGCACTCTCATGATCGCGACCCCGATCCGCGCCGCCGCGGCCAAGCGCAACCTCGCGGCGAACGGCGGAAAGCCGGCGGCCGCGGGCGACGACGAACGCGACGGGGAGATCGCGACGCCGGCGACGGGCGGTGCGCTCGCGTGGGCATCGGGCCCGGACGTACCGGTGCTCATCAGCGCCACCACCGCGACGGGGGTGGCGGCGTTCTTCCTCGACTACCTCTCACCGTTCACCGATGCGCCGGCCGCGATGAGCGCCAACGGCGACCGGGAGGTGCTCGGGGTGGCGGACTACATGACGTACACGGTGCTGATCCTCGCCGCGGTCCTCCTCGTCTGGACGCGGCTCGGACGAATGCCGCTCGGGCTGATCACGCTCGTGGTCGCGGCCGCCTCGGTGCCCAACGGCGTGTTCGGGGACTTCGAGAACCTGCCGGCGCAGCTCTGGCCGCTCGCCGGAGCCGTGATCGCGGACCTCGCGGTGCAGGCGGTGGCGGCGCGGCGCGGCGACCTGGTACCGCTCGCCGCCGGGGTCCTCGTGCCGCTGCTGATCTGGCCGACGCACCTCATCGGGGTCGAGCTCTCGCTCGGGATCGCGTGGTCGCTGGAGCTCTGGAGCGGCGTCGTCGTGCTGACCGCCCTCGCCGGCGCCGTGCTCGGAGGCCTGTTCCTGCCGCGAACGAGACCGGCGCGCGACTGACCAGCGCAGACACGCAGACACGCAGCCACACAACGACGCAACCGGCGCGCGACTGACCAAGGCCGAGACGCAGCCGCACAACGACCGCAACCGGCGCGCGACTGACCAGGGCGGACACGCAGCACACAACGGCCGGAACCGGCGCGCGGGCGGACGACGTACAAGAGCCGAACCGAGGGCCGCGTCGACACGAACCCGGCCAGCGAGCGGCGATGCACGGGCCGTATCGAGGCCCGAGCCAAGGCCCCATCGAGACGCGATCGGCGAGACGGTGGGCGGCGGCGCGGAGCGGATACAGTCGCGAGCGTGGATGACCTGTTGCCGAAATGGGTGGCGGTGGAGGTTGCCGCGCACGACGACTACACCGCGGCGCTCCTGCCCGAAGAGGCGGTGGCGCTCACCGATCGGACCGTGGAGAGCCGGCGGCGGGAGTACACGGCGGGGCGAACCTGCGCCCGGCGTGCGCTCGAACGGCTCGGGGTCCGTGGGCGGGCGGTGCCGACCGGCGGGAACCGGGCGCCGGTCTGGCCCCACGGTACGACCGGCAGCATCACGCACACGGCCGGCTACTGCGCGGCGGCCGTGGCGCGCCGGTCCGACGTGCGGGCGGTGGGGATCGACGCCGAGCGGCGTACCGTGCTGCCGGCCAACCTGCATCGCATGATCTGCCTGCCGGAGGAGATCGCCTGGTTCGAACAACGGCGTGACGAGGACTGGTGGCCGGCGGTGCACTTCTCCGCCAAGGAGGTCGTCTACAAGCTGTGGTCGCCGATCGTCGGGACCTGGCTCGACTTCCTCGACGCCAGGCTGACGATCGACCCGGAGGCCGGCGAGTTCGAGGCGCGGATCGAGCCCAAGCGGCTCGCGGACTCCCCCGGCGCACCGTCCGTGTTCCGCGGCCGCTTCCACGTGGCGCCGGACCTCGTCCGCAGCGCCGGCTACATCACGGCAAGCGACCTCACCCCATGAACACCGCCAACCAAAGCAGCGAAACCGAAAACGCTGCGAACAACGACACAACCCACGAGACCACCACAAACAAGAACGCCGCGAACGAGAACGGCGCGAACGAGAACGGCGCGAACAGGAACGCAACCGGCGAGGACATCTCAAGCGAGAACGCCGCGGACAGTGACGCGGCCGGCGAGGACGTCAGGAGCGAGAGCGGCGTGGGCCCAAGGCGACCAAGGCGTGGAGCGGACAGCGACCCCGCGCTGGAGAGAGCGTTCAGCGAGCCCGGGCTACGGCCGCTGCCGAGTGACGTCGTTGCGCTGCTGCGGGATCTTGGGGCGCCGCCGCGGCTCGGTGCCCATCTGCGGGCCGTGCACCACGTCGCCGTAGAGCTCCTCGACCGGCTCGGGGAAGCCGTCGACGTGGATCGCGCTGCCGTGCTCTTCGGGGCGGCCACGCACGACATCGGCAAGGTCCTCTTCCCCGGTGAGCTGACCGGGGCCGGCGCAGAGCACGAGCCGGCCGGCGAGGCGCTCCTGCGCTCCCGCGGCGTCGAGGCGCGGCTCGCCCGCTTCGCCGCGCTGCACGGGCGGTGGGAGCGGGACGACGCCACGATCGACGAGCTGCTCGTCACGCTCGCCGACAAGGTGTGGAAGGGGCGGCGCGAGGCCGGCCTGGAGCAGAAGGTCGCGGAGATCATCGCCGCCGCCACCGGCGAGGCGGTCTGGGCCGTCTACATGCGACTCGACGACATCCTGACCGCCATCGCCGGCGGCGCCGACGACCGCCTTGCCTTCCAGGCCCGCGCCGCGGCATCCATGAAAAGAACAACAACCGAAGAAGACGAAACCATGATCTAGAACATCAGTTCTAACCATGGGGGTACCGTACCGCAGGGGTGCGACAAAAAGCGGTCAGGCGCGCGGCTCGTACAACACCAAACGCTGCGTCTCCCGCAGCAAGGCCCGCATCGAGGACAAATCGGGGTCGACCAGGCCCAACGCCCGAGCCTGGATCAGGATGTTGCCCAGCGCGCCCGCCTCGACCGGCCCGGCCAGCACCGGCAGGCCGCAGGCGTCCGCGGTGAGCTGGCACAGCAGCTCATTCTGCGCGCCGCCGCCGACGATGTGCACCACGTCGACGCTCACCCCGGCCAGCCGCCGAGCGTCGTCGATCGCCCGCCGGTACGCCAGCGCGAGCGAGTCCAGGATGCACCGCGTCATCTCCACCGGCGTCGACGGGACCGGCTGGCCGGCGGACCGGCACGCCGCCTCGATCCGTGCGGGCATGTCCCCCGGCGCGAGGAAGACGGGGTCCGTGGCGTCGATGACGCTCCGGCCGGCGGGCGCCGACGCCGCCCCGGCCAGCAGCGGCTCGAGCGGCAGGCCCCACGAGCGCTGGCACTCCTGCAGCAGCCACAGGCCCATGACGTTGCGCAGGTACCGCACCGTCCCGTCGACGCCGATCTCGTTGGTGAACCCGGCCTCGTACGACTCGACGGACACCACCGGCGCGGGCAGCTCGACGCCGACCAGCGACCACGTCCCGCACGAGATGTAGGCGAAGTTCCCGGCGCCGGGCACCCCGGCCACCGCCGACGCGGTGTCGTGCGACGCGACGACGGTGACGGGGGTGCCGGCGGCCGCGCCGGCCGCCGGGGCGATGACGCCGGCCGGCGAGCCGGGGGCGCGCAGCGGCGGGAAGAGCGACTCCGGCACGCCGGCCAGCGACAGCATCTGCGGCGACCAGGACTTCCCGCCGGCCGCGAGCAGGCCGGTGGTCGAGGCGTTCGTGACCTCCGTCCCGGCGACGCCGGTGAGCCAGTACGAGATCAGATCGGGAATCAGCAGCAGCGACCGGGCCGCGGCGAGCTGCGCCGAGCCCGCCGCCGCGACCAGCTGGAAGATCGTGTTGAAGGGCTGCAGCGCGATCCCCGAGGCCTCATAGACGGAATACCCGGAAAAAACGGAATGCCCGGAAAATCGGTCGCTGACGCCGTCCGTGCGCGAGTCGCGATAGTGCACCGGGTTGCCGAGCAACACCCCGTCCGCGTCGAGCAGGCCGTAGTCGACGGCCCACGAGTCGATGCCGACCGAGTCGACGGGACCGGCCGCCGCCAGTCCGTCCAGCACCCCCCGGTACAGGGCCAGGACGTCCCAGTGCAACGTGCCGCCGACACGCACCGGCTCGTTCGGGAAGCGGGCCACCTCCGAGAAGGTGATCACCCCGGACGAGACGTCGGCGACGATCACCCGCCCGCTCGAGGCGCCCAGGTCGACGGCCGCGATTCTCATCGCAGGAACGCCGCCGCGACGCCTGCGTCGACGGGGACGTGCAGGCCGGTGGTGTGCGACAGGTCGCCGCCCGCGAGCGCGAACACCGCGTTGGCCACGTGCTCCGGCAGTACCTCACGCTTGAGCAGCGTGCGCTGGGCGTAGAACGCGCCGAGCTCGGACTCCGGCACCCCGTAGACGGCGGCGCGCTGGGCGCCCCAGCCCGAGGCGAAGATGCCCGAGCCGCGCACGACGCCGTCGGGGTTGACGCCGTTGACGCGGATGCCGTGCTCGCCCAGCTCGGCGGCGAGCAGCCGCACCTGGTGCGCCTGGTCGGCCTTGGTTGCGCCGTACGCGACGTTGTTCGGCCCGGCGAACACCGCGTTCTTGCTCGCGATGTACACGATGTCGCCGCCCATCCCCTGGCGGATCATGGCGCGGGCGGCCTCGCGGGCGACGAGGAACGAGCCGCGGGCCATGACGTCGTGCTGCAGGTCCCAGTCCGCGACCGTCGTCTCCAGCAGCGGCTTCGACACCGACAGGCCGGCGTTGTTCACGACGAGATCGACCCCGCCGAAGGCGAGCACCGCGGCGTCGATCGCGGCCCGCACCGCCTCCTCGTCGGTGACGTCGGCGGTCACCGGTACCGCGACATCCGCACCGCCGATCTCGCCGGCGACCTTCGCAGCCGCGTCACCGTCGCGGTCGGCCACGACCACGCAGGCGCCCTCGGCGGCAAGCCGCAGCGCGATGGCCCGCCCGATGCCCGACCCGCCGCCGGTGACCAGCGCGATCCGCGTCGCGAGGGGCTTGGGCTTGGGCATGCGCTGCAGCTTGGCCTCTTCGAGCGCCCAGTACTCGATGCGGAACTTCTCCGCCTCGTCGATCGGCGCATACGTGGACACCGACTCGGCGCCGCGCATCACGTTGATCGCGTTGACGTAGAACTCGCCCGCGACCCGGGCGGTCTGCTTGTTCGCGCCGAAGGAGAACATGCCGACGCCGGGGACGAGCACGATCGCCGGGTCCGCGCCGCGCATCGGCGGCGAGTCCGCGGTGGCGTGCCGGGCATAGTACGCCGCGTAGTCTTCCCGGTACTGCGCGTGCAACTCGCGAATGCGTTCCTCGGTCCCGCCGCCCGGGTCCAGTACCATCGGACGCACCTTGGTACGCAGGAAATGATCGGGGCACGACGTGCCCAACGCGGCCAGTTCGGACATTCGCTGGCTCCCCACGAAGTCCAGCACGACGTCCGTATCGGTGTAGTGGCCGACCTGCGCCCGGTCGGTCGAGGCGAGGCCGCGCAGCAGCGGCATCAGCTCCGCCGCACGCGCCCTGCGGTCCGGGAGCGGCTCGTGCAGCACCGGCCCGAACGGGTCCGGACGACCACGCGAGGAGAGAAAGGCGGTGGCGGTGGCGATGATCTCGAGCGAGTTCCGTTCGCACTCGTCGGAGGTGGAGCCCCATGCCGTGATGCCATGACCGCCGAGGATCACGCCGATGGCCTGGGGGTTTGCCCGCTGTACCGCCGCGATGTCCAGACCGAGCTGGAAACCGGGGCGGCGCCAGGGCACCCACAGCACCCGGTCGCCGAAGCACTCCTTCGTCAGCGCGGGCCCGTCCGCGGCGGTGGCCAGCGCGATCCCGGCGTCGGGGTGCAGGTGGTCGACGTGCGGGGCCTCGACGAGCCCGTGCATGGCGGTGTCGATCGACGGTGCCGCGCCGCCGCGGCCGTGCAGGCAGTAGTCGAACGCGGCGACCATCTCGTCCTCGCGCTCGACGCCCGGGTACACGTCGACGAGCGCCCGCAGCCGGTCCAGCCGTAGCACGGCGAGGCCCGACGGGGTGAGGGTGCCGAGATCGCCGCCGGAGCCCTTGACCCAGACGAGGCCGACGTCGCCGCCGGTGACGGGGTCGACCGCGGTGCCCTTCGCCGAGGTGTTGCCGCCGGCGTAGTTGGTGTTGCGCGGGTCCGAGCCGAGGCGGTTGGAGCGCGCGACCAGGTCCTCGATCATGCGCCCCAGCCCGCCTGCGTGCCGCCGACCCGCTCGGCGCGGACCTTCTCGAGGTAGCCCGAGCGCTTGTACGCCCCGATGGGATCCGGGTCGAGGCCCATGTCCTCGCGCACCGAGCGAAGCAGCGGGCGCACGTCGGTGTGGTAGGCGTCCATGAGTACCTCGTTGGCGCCGAGCACGTCGCCGTCGTCCTGCGCCGCCTTGAGCGCGGCGTGGTCGACGAGCAGCGCCTTGGCCGTCGCCTCCTGCACGTTGAGCACGGAGCGGATCACCGCCTGGATCTTCGGTTCGATGTTGTGGCACTGGTCCAACATGAACGCGATCCCCCGCCCGGACAGGGCGTCCGCGAGGACGATCTCGTGCAGGATGCGGAAGAGCTGGAACGGGTCGGCGGCGCCGACCATGAGGTCGTCGTCGGCGTAGAAGCGGGAGTTGAAGTCGAAGCCGCCGAGCTTGCCGGCCCGCAGCAGCACCGCCACGATGAACTCGATGTTGGTGCCGGGCGCGTGGTGGCCGGTGTCGATGACCACCTGGGCGCGCTCGCCGAGGGCGATGCAATGGGCGTATGCGGTACCCCAGTCCGGCACGTCCGTCATGTAGAACGCGGGCTCGAACAGCTTGTACTCCAGTAGCATCCGCTGCTCGTCCCCGAGCCGCGCGTAGGTCTCGGCCAGGGCCACGGCCAGGCGGTCCTGGCGCGTGCGCACGTCGTCCTGCCCGGGGTAGTTGGTGCCGTCGGAGAACCACAGCTTCAGGTCCCGCGACCCGGTGCGGTCCATCACGTCGATGCACTCGAGCAGGTGCCCGATCGCCTTGCGCCGCACGCCGGCGTCGGGGTTGGTGACGCTGCCGAGCTTGTAGTCGTTGTCCTGGAACACGTTGGAGTTGATGGTGCCGACCCGGACGCCCAGCTCGGTCGCGTGGCGGGCCAGGTCGGCGTAGTCCTCGACGAGGTCCCAGGGGATGTGCAGCGCCACGGTGGGCGCCACGCCTGTGTAGCGGTGCACGACGGCGGCGTCGGCGAGCTTCTCGTACGGATCCCGGGGCACGCCCTCCTGCGGGAACACCTTGAACCGCGTGCCCGAGTTGCCGTACGCCCAGGACGCCGTCTCGATCCGCTGGTCGCGCAGCCGCGCCGCGACACGCGCCCGCGTCTCCGGGGCGAGCTCAGTCATTGCAATGCTCCAAGCTGGTGCTCCAGGTTGAACACCTCGTCGAGGACGACCAGATGCCGCCCGTGGATGAAGAACTCCGCCATCTGCGCCTCCCAGCGCGCCGACACCTCGGTGGCGTCCATGGCGGCCTGCGCGGCGGCGAGGTCCTCGGTGAGGAGCGTGCCGACGAGCAGGCCGTCATCGCGAAGGAAGAGTTGGTACTCGTGCCAGCCGGCGTCGCGCAGCGCGACGAGCATGTCCGGCCAGACCTGGGCATGGCGGCGCCGGTACTCCTCGAGCATGTCCGGCTTGACCTGCAGCGTGAAGCAGACTCGGCGCATGCCATACCTCCTTATCGTGATATGTCCGATAAGTCGTGGCGCGCCAGCGCCCGACTTATCGAGAAACCGCCAGCGCCCGGCCATCGAAAGGCTCACCGAGGGGCCTTCGACGGGTCCGCCGTGGAGCGCCGGACCCGCCGAAGCCCGCGCCACCGGACTAGAAGTTGAACTGGTCGATGTTGTCGGCCTTGAAGGTGTACGGGTCGCCGAGCAGGACCGTGCCGTCCTTGCCGACCGTGAACTCGCCGAGCTTGCCGGCGGTGAACTTGTCGCCTTCCTTGCCCTTGATGATCCCCGAGGCCAGCGCCGCGCCCGCGTAGGCGGCCAGGTAGCCCAGGTCGGCCGGGTTCCACAGCGCGAAGGCCTTGACGGTGCCGTCCTTGACGTACGCCTTCATCTGGTTCGGGGTGCCCAGGCCCGTCAGCTGGACCTTGCTCTTGTAGCTCGAGCCCGACAGGTAGCGGCCGGCCGCGGCGATGCCGACCGTGGTCGGCGAGATGATGCCCTTGAGGTTGGGGTGCTTGGCCAGCAGGCCCTGCGCCTCCTGGAACGACTTCTGGTCGTCGTCGTCGCCGTAGACGGTGTCGACGAGCTTGAGCTTGCTGTACTCGGGCTTGGCCAGCTCCGTCTTCATCATCTCGATCCAGGCGTTCTGGTTCGTGGCGTTCGCCGTGGCCGAGAGGATCGCGATCTCGCCGCCGTCGGGGCCGATCGCGTCGGAGATGAGCTTGATCTGGACCTTGGCGATGCCCTCCGAGGTGGCCTGGTTGATGAACAGGTCGCGGCACTCGGGCTTGGTGTCGGAGTCGTAGGTGACGACCTTCGCGCCGGCCTGGCGGGCCTCGTTGAGGGCGCCGCAGATGGCGTCCTTGTCGTTGGCGGACACGGCGATGACGTTGGTGCCCTGCTGCGAGAGCGTGTTGATGTAGCTGACCTGCGCCGACGGGCTCGTCTCGGACGGGCCGGTCTCGCTGTACACCCCCTTGAACTCCTCGACGGCGACCTTGCCGCCCTTGTTGTCGGAGGTGTCGAAGTACGGGTTGTTGACCTGCTTGGGCAGGAAGGCGACCTTCAGGCCGCTCTTGATGGTGCCGCTGCCGCCCGCGCCTGCGCTGGTGTCGGAGGACGGTGTGTTGGTGTCCTCGGCGCAGGCCGCCATGGAGAACGCGAGCGCGGTGGCGATCGCGGCCGCGATGACCTTGGCTCTCATCGGTTGAATCCTTTCAGTGGGGTGCAACGGGAAAGGGGTGTTGGGGGTGAACCGTTAAGCCGGCCGCCGGCGACGCAGGCGTTCCCGCGCCATGCCGACGACGTTCGGTCCGACGACCGAGGCGATGAGCAGCGTTCCGGTGACGATGGTGAGGGTGTTCGGCGGCACGGATGCCAGCTGCAGCGCGTTGCGCAGCGTGCTGAGCAGCACGACCGCGCCGATGACGCCGAGCAGGCCGCCGCGGCCGCCGAAGATGGAGACGCCGCCGAGGAGCACGGCCGCGACGACGGCGAGCTCAAGGCCGTTGGCGTTGTCCGCGCGGGCGCTGGCGAAGCGGAAGGTCCAGAACACCCCCGCGAGCGAGGACATGGTGCCGGTGGCGACGAACAGCCAGAACTTGGTGCGGGCGACGGCGACGCCGGCGAAGCGGGCCGCCTCGGCGTTGTTGCCCATGGCGTAGAGGCCGCGGCCGATCGGCGTGGCGTGCAGGACCACGGCGAAGAGCACCGCGAGGACGCCGACGATGATGACGAACCACGGGATGGTCAGGCCCGGAATCGGGCTGATCGCGTTGCTGGTCCACGAGACCGGGTAGTTGGAGACCGCCTTGTCGCCGAGAACGACGTAGGCCAGGCCGCGGTACAGCGCCAGGGTCCCGATCGTCACGGCGAGCGAGGGCAGGCCGAAGACGGTGACGAACAGGCCGTTGAACGCGCCCAGCACGGCGCCGAGCAGCAGGCACAGCGCGATCAGCAGCGGCAGCGACGTCACGCCGTGCGCCCAGAGGGAGCCCATGACCGAGCACGTCAGCCCCATGACGCTGGCGACGGACAGGTCGATCTCGCCGGTGATGACGATCAGGGTCAGGGGCAGCGCGATGATGGCGATCGGGATGACCTCGAGCGTCACGAAGCGCCAGAACACCGGGGTGCCGACGCCCTTGATCGTGGCCTCGCCGACGATCACGACCAGGGCGAGGGCGACGAGGACGACGACGTCCCAGGAGCCCAGTTTCCGCAGGATGTTCACTGGTGTACCCCTCGTTGCAGGCTCTTCGTGACTCGCACCGACAGCGCGCGGTCCAGGCCGATCGCCGCCAGGATCAGCGCACCGACGGCGGCGCGCTGCCAGAACGGGGTGACGCCGAGCACCGGCAGGGCGCTGCCGATGGTGGTGAGCAGCATCGCGCCCAGCGCCGCGCCGTAGACGGAGCCGCTGCCGCCGAAGATGGCCACGCCGCCGACGACGACCGCGGCGACGACGTTGAGCTCCTGGCCGAGGCCGGCGTTGGCGTCCAGCGTGCCGAAGCGGGCGACGTAGAGCACGCCGGCCAGCCCGGCGAGCGCGCCGCAGGTGACGAAGGCGAAGAACACCCGGCGGCCGACCGCGATGCCGGACAGCCGCGCGGCGGCCGGGTCGGAGCCGATGGCGTAGAGCTCGCGGCCGCTGCGGTAGGAGCGCAGGTAGAAGCCGGCGCAGAGCACGACGACGAGGGCGAAGAGCGTCAGGATGGGCACACCCAGCACGGTGTTGGTGCCCATGTGCAGGAACGACCGCGGGATGTCGGCGGCGTTGATCTGCTTGCCGGTGGCCCACCGGTAGTCGATGCCGCGGAAGACGTACAGCGTGCCGAGCGTGACGACGAGCGCCGGCACCCGGGCGGCGGCGATGAGGGCGCCGTTGACCGCGCCGCACACCGCGCCGAGCGCCGCGCCCGCCACCAGCACCACCGGGATCGGGATGCCGGGGTGGTCGAGGAAGAGCGTGCCCGTCGCGAACGCCGACAGGCCGAGCACCGAGCCGACCGACAGGTCGACGTTGCGCGTGATGACGACGATCGCCTGGCCAGTGGCCAGGATCGCGAGGATCGTCGCGCCGAGCAGCAGGTCCTTGACGCTCTGCGCGGACAGGAACCGGTGGTTGCTGATCGCGGTCGCGCCGATGAGCAGCACCAGGGCGGCGACGATGCCCAGCTCGCGGACCAGGAACACCCGGTGGGTGAGCCGGGTGGCGCGGGCCGTGCGCGGCGGTGCCGCGGTGTCGACGGCGGTCATCGATCGCCCTGCCCGGTGGCGGCCAGCATCACGGACTCCTCGTCGGCTTGGTGGCGGGGAATGTCGGCGGCGAGCCGCCCTTCGTGCATCACGAGCACCCGGTCGGCCATGCCGAGCACCTCGGGCAGCTCGCTGGAGACCATGAGCACCGCGACGCCCTCGCCGGCGAGCGTGCTCAGCAGCCGGTGCACCTCGGCCTTGGTGCCCACGTCGATGCCGCGGGTCGGCTCGTCGACGATGAGCACCCGCGGCTGGGTGGCCAGCCACTTGGCGAGGACGACCTTCTGCTGGTTGCCGCCGGAGAGCGTGGAGACCGGGTCGCCGAGCCGGGCCGCCTTGACCTGCAGGCGCTGCGACCAGTCGCGGGCGGCGCGGCGCTCGGAGCCGCCGAAGAGCAGCCCGAGGCTGGAAAGCGACCAGCGCCGCGGCAGGGTGGCGTTGCGCTCGACGGACAGCTCCATGATCAGGCCCTGCTGGCGGCGGTCCTCGGGCACGAGGGCGAGGCCGGCGCCGATCGCGGCCGAGGCGCTGCCGCGGTGCAGCGGCCTGCCGTCGACGAGGACCTCGCCGGAGTCGTAGCGGTCGACGCCGAACACGGCCCGGATGACCTCGGAGCGCCCGGCGCCGACGAGGCCGGCCAGGGCCACGATCTCTCCACTGTGGACGGTGAAGCTGACGTCGGTGAAGTACCCCTGCCGGGTCAGGCCGCGCACCTCGAGCCGGGCGTCGCCGATCGCCGCCTCCTCCTTCGGGAAGAGCGTGCCGACCTCCCGACCGACCATGCGGCGCACGACGTCGGCGACGGTGAGGTCGGCGGCGGCGTCGGTGGAGACCCACTGCCCGTCGCGCATGACGGTGATGCGCTCGCACAGCGCGAAGACCTCGTCGAAGCGGTGCGAGATGAACAGCACCGCGGCGCCGGCGTCGCGCAGGGAGCGGGCGACGGCGAAGAGGCGCTCGACCTCGACGCCGGACAGCGCGGCGGTCGGCTCGTCCATGACGAGCACCCGGGCGTCGAACGACAATGCCTTGGCGATCTCGACGAGCTGCTGGTCGGCGATGGACAGCCCGCGCGCCGGCCGGTCGGGGTCCAGCTGCACGCCGAGACGGTCGAAGAGCTCCGCCGCCCGGCGGCGCATCTCACCGGCGTCGATGCGGCGCATCCCGCGCAGCGGCTGGCGGCCCATGAAGATGTTCTCGGCGACGGACAGGTCGGGGAAGAGCGTCGGCTCCTGGTAGATGACCGCGATGCCGGCCGCCCGGGCGTCGGCCGGGTTGTGCAGCACCAGCGGCTCACCGTTCATGGTGATCGTGCCGGCGTCCGGCGCGTGCGCGCCGGCGAGGATCTTCACCAGCGTGGACTTGCCGGCGCCGTTCTCGCCGACGAGCGCGTGTGCCTCGCCGGCGCGCAGCTCCAGGCGCACGTCGCGCAGCGCGGCGACGGCGCCGAACGACTTGCTGACGCCCTCCAGAACGAGCACCCGCGGCCCTCCTTGTGAAACGTTTCATCGCGTGGTTAAAGTGACGTTAGAAGCAAAGCCGAGATCGCGTCAAGGGTTTCGATCGCGTTACCGATTTGATACACCGGTTGCGGCGCGCCGCCGCGACTTCAGGCTTGACACGTTTCAGGAGATCGATGTCCACCACAACCGGCATCAAAGAGGTCGCACGACGGGCCGGCGTCTCCATCGGTACCGTGAGCAACGTCCTCAACCGCCCCGAGCTCGTCGCCATGACCACCCGCCAGCGCGTGCTCGACGCCATCGCCGAGCTCGGCTACGTGCGCAACGACTCGGCTCGGCAGCTGCGGGCCGGGCAGAGCCGGCAGATCGCGCTGGTGGTCCTCGACGTCACCAACCCGTTCTTCACCGACGTGGTCCGGGGCGCGGAGGCCGCCGCCGAGGAGCACGGCGTGATGGTCGTGGTGTGCAACAGCGGCGAGGACGCCGGCCGGGAGCAGCGCCACCTGGAGCTGCTGGAGGAGCAGCGGGTGCGCGGCGTGCTCATCACGCCGGTGGACGAGTCGCCGCACTCCCGGCTGGAGCAGCTCATCCAGCGCGGCACGCCGGTGGTGCTGGTCGACCGCGGCTCGGGGCGGCACAGCCGGTGCTCGGTCGCCGTCGACGACGTGCTCGGCGGGCGCCTGGCCGGCGAGCACCTCGTCGAGCAGGGGCACCGGCACATCGCGTTCGTCGGCGGGCCGATGTCGATCGCCCAGGTGCACGACCGGCACGCCGGTATCGCCGCGGCGGTCGACGGGCGGGCCGAGCTGTCGGTGGTGGCCACCCCGAACCTCACGGTGGCCTCCGGGCGGGCGGCGGCCACGCGGATCGCCGCACAGCCGGCCGAGGAGCGGCCGACCGCCGTGTTCTGCGCGAACGACCTGCTCGCACTGGGCGTGCTGCAGGAGATGACCCAGCGTGGCGTCCGGGTGCCCCAGGATGTGGCGATCGTGGGATACGACGACATCGAGTTCGCCGCGGCCGCCGCGGTACCGCTATCCTCCGTGCGTCAACCCCGCGAACAGCTCGGCCGCACGGCGGCAGCCCTGCTGCTCGAAGAGATCGAGGACGACGGCCGGCACGAACATCGGCACGTCGTCTTCCAACCCGAGCTGATCGTCCGCGAGTCCAGCGGCCGCCCACGCGGCCGACGGGCCGCCGGGCGACGGACAGGCTGAAAGAGCTGGCGGTGACCGATGCGCGTCGCGTTGTTCGTCACGTGCCTCGCCGATGCGATGTTCCCCGACGTCGGCAAGGCCACCGTGACACTGCTGGAGCGGCTGGGACACGAGGTGGTGTTCCCAGAGGCACAGACGTGTTGCGGGCAGATGCATGTCAACACGGGGTACCAGAGACAGGCCCTGAAGCTCGTCGAGCACCACATGCGCACGTTCGAGCCCTATGACGCGATCGTGGCGCCGTCGGGCTCCTGCGTCGGATCGGTGCGCCACCAGCACGCGGCCGTCGCCGAGCGGGCCGGCAAGGGCCAGCTCGCGGCGCGGGCCGGCGAGGTGGCCAAGCGCACCTACGAGCTGTCGGAGTTCCTGGTCGACGTGCTCGGCGTGACCGACGTCGGCGCGCACTACCCGCACCGGGTCACCTACCACCCGACCTGCCACTCGCTGCGCATGCTGCGCGTCGGCGACCGGCCGCTGCAGCTGCTGCGCGCGGTGCGCGGCATCGACCTGGTCGAGCTGCCCGACGCCGAGCAGTGCTGCGGCTTCGGCGGCACGTTCGCGCTCAAGAACGCCGACACGTCGGCCGCGATGCTCGCCGACAAGCTGCGCAACGTGCTGTCGACGTCGGCCGACGCGGTCTGCGCCGGCGACTCGTCCTGCCTGATGCACATGGGCGGCGGGTTGTCCCGCCTGTCGGTCGACACGAAGCCCGTACACCTCGCGCAGATTCTGGCGGCGACATGAGCAGTACGGAGCGAAGCGGAGTGGCTGCTCATCATGGACTCTTCAACTCATGCGGGCGCCGGAGCGAAGCGGAGGTGCGGGCATGAGCAGCACATTCCTGGGGATGCCGGTGGTGGCCCCGCGCGGGGTCGGGCAGCTGCGCGGCGACGAGAGCTTCCCCAAGGCGGCCCGCACGGCTTTGGCCAACGAGCAGCTGCGGCGCAACCTCGGCCATGCGACCCGGACGATCCGGGCCAAGCGGGCCGCGGTCGTCGGTGAGGTGCCCGACTGGGAGCAGCTGCGGCTCGCCGGCGAGGCGCTGAAGGCCTCGACCATGGCGCGCCTGCCCGAGCTGCTCACCCAGCTCGAGGAGCGGGTCACCGAGCGCGGCGGGACGGTGCACTGGGCGCGCGACGCCAACGAGGCCAACCGCATCGTTGCCGACCTGGTGAAGAAAGCCGGCGCCGACGAGGTCGTCAAGGTCAAGTCGATGGCGACGCAGGAGATCGGGCTCAACGAGGCCCTCGAGGCCGAGGGCATCGCCGCCTGGGAGACCGACCTCGCCGAGCTCATCGTCCAGCTCGGCCACGACAAGCCCTCGCACATCCTCGTGCCCGCGATCCACCGCAACCGCACCGAGATCCGCGACATCTTCCTGCGCGAGATGCCCTCCGTGCCGGCCGACCTCACCGACGAGCCGCGTCAGCTGGCCATGGCCGCCCGCGAGCACCTGCGGCGCAAGTTCCTCTCGGCGAAGGTGGCCGTCTCCGGCGCCAACTTCGCGGTGGCCGAGACCGGCACGCTGGCCGTGGTCGAGTCCGAGGGCAACGGGCGCATGTGCCTGACCCTGCCGCGGACGCTGATCACCGTCATGGGCATCGAGAAGGTCGTGCCGGCGTGGACCGACCTGGAGGTGTTCCTGCAGCTGCTGCCGCGCTCCTCCACCGGCGAGCGGATGAACCCCTACACGTCGCTGTGGACCGGCGTCACGCCCGGCGACGGCCCCCAGGAGTTCCACCTGGTCCTGCTGGACAACGGGCGCACGGCGGTGCTGGCCGACGAGGCCGGGCGCTCCGCGCTGCACTGCATCCGCTGCAGCGCGTGCCTCAACGTCTGCCCGGTCTACGAGCGCACCGGCGGCCACGCCTACGGGTCGGTCTACCCGGGCCCGATCGGCGCGGTGCTCAGCCCGCAGCTGACCGGCATAAAGGACAATGCCTCGCTCCCCTACGCCTCCAGCCTGTGCGGCGCGTGCTTCGACGCCTGCCCGGTGCGCATCGACATCCCCTCCATGCTCGTCCACCTGCGGGCCCGCAGGGTCGAGGAGAAGAAGGGCCCCTCGCCCGAGGCGATCTCGATGGCCGCCATGTCGTGGGTGATGTCGCGGCCCGGGCGGTTCCGCGGCGCCGAGCGGCTCCTGGGCCTCGGCCGGCTGGTGAGCCGCCGCACCAGGCTGCTGCGCGGCTGGACGGCCAGCCGCGACCTGCCCCGCCCACCGGCTCAGACGTTCCGCGATTGGTGGCGAAACCGGACATGACCGCCCGTGACGAGGTCCTGGCCCGCATCCGCTCGGCGCTCGGCGGATCGCCCGCGGTTCCGGAGGTGCCCCGGGAGTACCGCCGCGCCGATCCGCAGCAGCAGGGCGACCTCGCGCTGCTGACCGACCGGCTCGAGGACTACAAGGCGACCGTCGTGCACACCACCGCCGAGGGCCTGGCCGCCGACCTGGCGAAGGTCCTCGACGGCGTCGGCCCGCTGGTCGTGCCGCCGGGGCTGCCGTTCGAGGTGCCCGGCGCGACCGTCGACGACGGCACCCTCGACGCGCCCGCCCTGGACGGCTTCGCCGGGGTGGTCACGTGCTGCGCCGCGGCGGTCGCCGAGACCGGCACGATCGCGCTGGACGGCTCGCCGGACCAGGGCCGGCGGGCGATCACGCTAGTGCCCGACCGGCACTACTGCGTGGTCCGCGCCGACCAGGTCGTGCCGGGGGTCCCCGAACTGCTGGCCCGGCTCGAGCCGACCCGCCCGCTCACGCTGATCAGCGGCCCCTCGGCGACCAGCGACATCGAGCTGAACCGCGTCGAGGGCGTCCATGGCCCGCGCACGCTCGTGGTACTGCTGGTTCGGTAGCCGCCCCAGGTCGTGCAGCAGCGCGTCCAGGGTCTCGTCGTCGGCCCAGCCGTTCACCGACAGCACGCCGTCGGCGGCGACCGTGACCTCCAGCCGGTCCGGGGTCCTCGCCGCCGCGGCGAGCAGGCCCGGGAAGCGGCCGCCGCGCTGGACGAGCTCCTGGTTGGTGGAGCCGACCCACGGGCGGTCGCGGTCGACGAGCGCGGCCACGAAGGGCCCGGCGACGAGCAGGTCGGTGGCGTCCAGCAGCGCGGCCACGTCGGCGCGCCCGGCGTGCACGGCCCGGTTGAGCTGCGCCGTGGTGTACCCGGAGAAGGTCATCACCGACATCCCGGCGCCGCCCGCGGCCCGGGCGACCGCCGCGAGCGGCGCGGCGTGGTCGAACGGCTCGCCGCCGAGCAGGGTCAGCCCCTCGGTGCCGGCGGCAAGCACCCGGGCGATCACCGCTGCGGTCGGCACCACGGTGCCGCCGCGGAACGCCCACAGGTGCGGGTTGAAGCAGCCCTCGCAGCGGATCGAGCAGCCCTGGACCCAGATCGCCGTCCGCTCGCCCGGCCCTTCGGCGACGGTCCGCTCGACGAACCGCCCGACGCGGACGGCGGCCGGATCAGAAGTCGAGAACACGCCCGCCCCCGGGCTGCGGCGCACGCGGACGCGGTGTGCACGTCAGCAAGGCGCGAATCCGGGCGAACTCGTGCGGCATCAACCCTGCCGCGGCCGCGAACTCCTCCACGTTCTGGAACCCGCCGCGCGCCTCCCGGTCGGCGACCACCCGCTCTGCCCGCGCCGGATCGATGTAGGCGCAGAGCTGCTGGGCAGTAGCGCTGTTGACGTCCACCGCCTGCCGGAACACCGGCGGCGGCGCCAGAACCGCAGGCGCGGGCCGCTGGGCGGCCAGCCGGCGCAGGTACGTGGGGTTGATGATCAGCGCGTGCACGATACTGGCGAACCACACGGCGTAGTAGGCCATGCCGACGTTGTGCAGGCCCGTCGAGTTGTGGGGGTAGTAGGCGATGCCGGCCACGCCCGCCCAGGACAGCACGAAGTACGCGATGCCGGCGCCCCACCAGGCCGGCCGCTTCGCGCGGAAGCCGGCGTAGAGGAAGCCGGCCCCGCTGAGGCAGCCCAGGCCGAGCACCGTGAGCAGCACCCACCAGCTGTTGAGCAGCTTCCAGCCGAAGCTCGGCTCGTCAGGCTTCATCGCGCTGCTCCTGCCTGTTCCGGCCGGCGACCCGGTTCTCGACGGCGGCGTAGTCCGCGGTGTACTGGCTGTGCACCGTCTGCGCGGCGAGGAGGTCCTCGAGCAGCGCGACGTAGTCGAGGCACTTCGAGCCCGTGATGCCGAGCGTCTCGGCGTTCACGGTGCCGTCGGCGGCGACGGTGACCACGATGCGCTTCATGCCCGCTCCACCGCGAAGACGAGCCGCACGGCCTGGTCCGGCGTGACCGAGCGGGACTCCAGGCGCAGGCCGGCGGCGGGCGCGCGCTGGGTCAGGCGGTCCAGCACCGCCCGCTGGACCTGCCGGCCGTAGGCGGCGTCGACGGCCCGGACGATGTCGATCGCCCGGGGCTCGTCGACCGCCCCCGTGAAGTGCGCGGACCAGATCTGCTGCGCGTCGCGGCCGAAGCGGGCCCGCACGCCCGCCCAGTCGGCCACGAGGTCCGCGCCCGCGCGCGTCACCTCCGCGCGGGTCTCGCGCAGGGCGGCGGCGAGCAGATCGGCGTCGCGCATCCGGGTCTGTACGCGGCAGACCGTGGCCGCCGAGTCCTTCTCCGTCAGCTTGGCGTGCGCCGCGGCGGCGGCGATGGCCAGCGGTACCAGCAACAATGCGACGCTCATCGTCAGACCTCGATCGTCCGGCCGGGCTGACTCAACGGCGTTACACCGATCATCGGCATCGGCGCCGTCGGCGGGTCCTCGCCCGTGTCCCAGTCCTCGGCCGCCGTCGCCGCGACCGCGCGGGTCCTGGCCCACTGCCGGACCGCGTCGAGCTTCTCGGCCTGCGTGACGCTCAGCGGCACCATCCCGCCGACCGAGCGCAGCAGGTCGTCGCGGCGCAGCGGGCGGCGCTCGGAGAACGCGTCGAACAGCGCGGCGACGACGGCCTGCTCGATCTCGGCGCCGCTGTACCCCGTGGACAGCGTGCACAGCTCGCGCAGCAGGCCCTCGTCGAGCAGCAGCTGCCCCTGTACCGCGGGCCGCTCGAGCCGCCGGCGCAGGTGCACGCCCCAGATCGAGGCCCGCTCGGCCCGGCTGGGCAGGTCGACGAAGAAGATCTCGTCGAAGCGGCCCTTGCGCAGCAGCTCCGGCGGCAGCCGCTCGATGTCGTTGGCGGTCGCGATGACGAAGACCGCGCCGGTCTTCTCCTGCATCCAGGTCAGGAACGTGCCGAAGACCCGGTTCGTGGTACCCCCGTCGAGGCTCCCGGAGCTGGAGAAGCCCTTCTCGATCTCGTCGACCCACAGCACGCACGGGGCGTTGGCCTCGGCGGTGCGCAGCGCGGCGCGCATGTTCTGCTCGCTGGAGCCGATCAGCCCGGAGAAGACCCGCCCGATGTCCAGCCGCAGCAGGGGCAGCCCCCAGGCGGCGGCGACGGCCTTGGCGGTCAGCGACTTGCCGCAGCCCGGCACGCCGGTGATGAGCACGCCCTTGGGCGCCGGCAGCCCGTACTCCGCGGCCGCGGCCAGCCACGAGTTGTCCCGCTTGGCGAGCCACCGCTTGAGGTTCTCCAGCCCGCCGACCTGCTCCAGGCGCACGTCGGCGTCGACGTACTCGAGCACGCCGGACTTGCGCACCGCCTGCCGCTTCTCCTCGTGCACGACGCCGAGGTCGCGCAGGTCGAGCACGCCGTCGTTGACCATCGCCCGGGCGAAGGCGTTCTCCGCCTCGCTCAGCGTCAGCCCCGCCGCGGCCTTGGCGAACTTCTCGCGGCCGATCGGGTCGAGCTCGATGCGGATCCGCCCGCCGGCGGCGTTGCCCGCGATCATCGCCTCCAGCACGCCGCGGATCTCGCCCTCGGTCGGCAGCGGGAAGTCGACGATCGTCACGTCCTTCTCGAGGTCCGGCGGGATGCGCAGCACGGGCGCGACGATGACGAGCGTGCGGGGCGCGGCGCCGGCCTTGAACGCGGCCGCGATGTCGCGCAGCCGCCGCACGACGGTGGGCAGCACCGGCACGTCCCCGCCGAGCGAGTTGTGCAGGTCCCGGAACACGAACAGGCCCGGCTGCTGGATGCGCAGCACTGCCTCGAGGGCGTTGTCGGGCTCGGTGGTGTACTGCTGGGCGATCCCGTCGGGCTGCAGGAGGCCGGTCGTGGCCGACCACGTCCACACCGGACGGGGCGTGCGCACCATGGCGGCGTCGGAGGCGACGGCGGCGAGCTCCGCCAGGACGCGGTGCTCCTCGTAGGACTCCACGTACAGGACCGGGAACCTGGCCTTCAACAGCTGCGCCAGGTCATGGCGGAAACCGGTCACTGCCCTGTCCTCTCCTTACCGACGGCGAGCCTCGCGAGGACGCTAACCGCGGCCGGAGATCGAATGAGTCCGGTGGTTGCCCCGCGCGCTGTCGGAAAGGCGCTACGACTCGCGCGACGCCGGGGAATTCGGAACTATCCGATATGCGCTGATCCGAGCAGGTTGCCGTCGTAATCGGCGACCTGGATCGAGTCGACGTTGGCGAGCTGAATGGAGCTCGCGCCGGTCACCCGCGCCTGTGCCGTGCTCGTGCGCCCCCAGCAGGCCGCCTGCTCGGTCTGGCCGCTGCGGCCCAGCACGCGCATCACGAACGGCCCCTCGCCGGGCAGTCCGGCCAGCTCCAGAGCCACCGAGACGCCCCACTGCCGCGGCGTCAGCGTGGCGCGCCCGGTCAGGTCGCTGCCCTCGGCCGCGACGAACTGCACGATGGTTCCGGCCGAGGCGGTCGCCGACGGCTGGGCCTGCGCCTGGCCGGGCGCGACCGAGCGCGGCGGGCGCAGCGCCAGCACGCCGGTGAGGATCGCCAGCACCACGCAGGCGGCGGCCAGCACCACGACCGGCAGCCGGCGCGGGCGGGCCCGGCGCAGGAACGCGTCCAGGCCGGCGCGCGAGGGCGGCTCCAGCGGCGCGGCGGCGTCGGACGACAGGCGTTGCAGCAGCTCCGGCACCGCGGCGAGGCGCCCGACCTCGGCACGGCACTCGGCGCACCCGCTCAGGTGCGCGTCGACGGTCGTCTGGTCGGCGTCGTCGAGCCCGCCCAGGACGTAGGCCCCGAGCAGCCGGCGAGCCGCGTCGTGCCCGGCGGTCACCGTAAGACTCCCATCTCCTCGAACACCGCACGCAGCGCGCGCACCGCGTAGTACGCGCGCGACTTGACGGTACCCTCCGGTACCGAAAGCCGGCGCGCGGTGTCGGCCACGGTGCGCCCGTCGTAGTAGACGGACCGGATCACCTCGCGATGCTCGGCCGAGAGCCGGTCGAGCGCGGCCCGGATGAGCCAGCCCTCGACCATCTCGTCGACGTTGTCGGAGTCGGCGACGGCCGCCACCGCGTCGGGGTCGGAGACCAGCTTGGGGCGGCGCTGCTCGGCCCGCCACGCGTTGCTGACCACGTTGCGGGCGATGGTCAGCAGGTAGGCCCGGGTCGTGTCCCGGGTGACGTCGATGCGCTCGATGTGCCGCCACGCGCGCAGAAGCGTGTCCTGCACGAGGTCCTCGGCGCGGTGGCGGTCCCGCTCGTACCGCGAGACGAAGGCGAGCAACACACCGTAATGCTCGGTGTACAGCGCGGTCATGAGCTCCTCGTCGCGCGTCACGCACAGCCCCTCTCGACGGCCTTCCCACCGGTCTACACCACGAGACCGTTCAGGGTTCAACCACTCCCCGCTCGTGCTGTGACATTTGCCGCAACTGCGGCCCCGATAGGCTTCCGGCGTGAACCCGTACTTCGTCTGGGAACCCTTCACCGAAGGCGCCGGGTGGCGGCCGTTCGCGCAGCTGCTCGAGGCGGACGTGGTGGCGGAGCGGGTCGCGGTGTCGCGGCAGGGGCTCGTGGCGATGTTCGGGCTCGACGAGGCCGCGGTGCCGGAGCGCGTGGTCGCGTCGGTGCTCTTCCTCGGCTACGCCTCGCGGCTGCTCTCCCCGCCGCTCGCGGACGCCCTGCGCGGCGAGGTGCGCGCGGCCGGGCCGGGCGACCTGTGGTGGAGGCCGGTGCCCGGCGGGCCGCTGCCCATGGCCGTGTCGCCGGTCGGCGCGCGGCCGGCCGGCGACCTCTTCGACGTGGCCGTGCTGGGGCTGGTGGCGCCGCTGCTGGAGGTGTTCCGGGCGCGGTTCCGCCTGTCGCCGCACGTGCTGTGGGGCAACGTCGCCTCCGCGCTGGGCGGGGCGGCCGGGCAGCTCGGCGAGGGCGCCTGGCCGGCCGTGGCGGGCCTGCTGGACAGGCCGCCACTGGCCGGCACGGCGATCGTCGGCCGGCGCTCGCTGCGCCGGCGCAACTGCTGCCTCTACTACCGCATCCCGGGTGGGGGCACCTGCGGCGACTGCGTGCTCAGGAAGCCCTGACCGGGACCGCCGGGCGCTCGGCGACCCGCGGGGCCTCGAGCAGGCGCTCGGCCAAGGGACCGAAGACCAGGCCGATCGCGCCCCACAGCAGCAGCTGGGCGCCGACCGCGTAGAGCCGGAACTGGTACAGCAGGTCGGCCGGGAATCCGGGGAAGAGGATCTTCCCGTCGGCGTCCGTCAGCGGCTTCGGCGTCTCGGTCGACTGGTGCAGCTCCTTGTTGGCCGCCAGGTCGCCCAGGTTGGGCAGCAGCGCGAACAGGACCGCGATCGCGAGCACGTAGGCGCCGACCGCGAGCAGCGCGGCGTTCCACGTGCCGAAGCGCGGCTGCAGCCGGCGGCCGAGCCAGGTCGCCAGGATCATGAGCACCACGGAGGCGCCGGTCAGGATGAGGTACAGCGAGCTGCGCAGCCCGATCGTCTCCCCGTTGCCGACCGCGGGCGGGTTCGTGGGGTACTTCAGGAACGGCACGAGGAAGAACCCGGTGAACGCCGCCGCGGCCAGCAGCAGGGCGAGCGGGCGGGCCTTGACGCGCCCGACCCGGCCGACGCAGATCGCGTAGGCGACGGCGTAGAGCGCGCCCATCGCGACGCCGAAGAGGATCAGGGCCGCGCCGATGCCGACGTTCTCCTGGATGGCGCGGCTGAACACCTCGTGCTCGTGGCCCTCGCCGAGGGCGTGCGAACGGCCGTCCTCGTAGTCGATGGCCTGCTGAATCAGGGGCTCGGCGAGAATCCGGGCGAAGACGAACGCGAGCACGCCCCCGACTGCGCCGGCCAGCAGGCCGCGCAGGATGAGTCGCTTTTCCATTGTGGTGTCGGCTTCGGCTCAGTGGCAGGGGAAGCCGAGGAAATGCCGGCCGTCGTGCACGAACTCGTGCACGTGCGCGTCGCTGCCGAAGATCGACACGGCGCCCTGGTCGATGCCGATGAAGTAGTACACCAGCAGGGCGAGCAGCGCGGTGCCGCCGAGCCAGAACAGCGAACGGGAGATCGGCAGGACCAGCGGGGTGGTCGCGGCCTGGGGCGACTCGGCGCCAGAGATGGAGCTCATCGATTGCCTCCTTCAGGGATCGTGCGTCCCTCGTATGGATGGGGCTGCGTAACGGAGGAGTACCCTGACTCGCCGCCGAGGCGGCTCACAGTGGCGCGACCGTGCCGGATTTGCACCAGCTTCCCTCACACCGTCACACGTCAGACACTAGGAGTCGGCCGGTCCTTACGTCAATCGGGCCGGCACCCGGAGGCACCGGCCCGTGTTCATTCACACATGCACGCCGGGCGGAATCACCCCGTAGATGAGGGCCGTCGATCCGGACCCCTTGTAGTTGATGAACCCGCCGCACAGCACCGAGGCGCCGGTCGTGGGCATCTGAGCCAGCCCGGCGAGGATCTCCAGGCTGACGCGGTGCCGCTGGTACACCAGCAGCGACGCGAGGAACTCCGGGTCCGTCCCGAGGTCGGGCCCGAACGTGTCGATGCCGGTGCCGCCGTTGCGGCCGATCCGGCCGGTGTCGATGAACCACTGCACCGTCTCGGGCGCGAACCCGGGCTGGTGCAGCACGCCATCGGCGTCGAGGTTGGGGAAGGCCGGCGTCCCCCACTTGTACTCCCAGCCGGTCCACATGATGATCATGGACTCGTCGGGGATGCGGCCGTGCCGGCGCTCCCACTGCTTGACGTCGTCCACGGTCAGCGCGTAGTCGGCGTTGCGCGCGCACTTGTCCCGCACGTCGATCTTCACCGCGGGCAGGAACAGGTCGTTCGGGTCGAGATCGTCGGCGAGCGGCTCGCCGGCGTTGAAGTGCCCCGGCGCGCCCCAGTGCGTGCCGGTCGCCTCGCCCTCCCGAACGTACTGCAGGTAGTACCCCTCGTTCTCGATCGTGGCGATGGTCTCGAGGGTGAACTCGGGATCGCCGGGATAGATGTTGGTCTTGGCGGGGTCGTTGACGTGGGAAAGGCTGATCAGGCGGGTCTTGCCCGGGCGCAGCGCGTCGCCGCCGGCGGAGCCCGCCGAGGCCGAGCCGGCGAGCCCGGCGGCGCCGGCGACCGCGCCGCCGGCGGCCGCGAGCAGGTGTCGTCTCTGCATTGTGTTCGAATCGCCCCTTCGCATCCGTGCACGACGATGTTTCGCCCCGACTCTGCCCCGGCGCCCGACACGCCGCAAGATCCTTCGCCGTTCCGGGAACCTCTGCAGGAATATGTGCGACTAATGGAGGTAGCCGACAAGCCGACCGGAGGGTGGCGCGCGTGTCCAAACGGCAACGCGACTCGCGTGAATACGCGCGACGGATGAAACTGATCCAGGAGCGGGCGACGGCCCGGCGCGGGCGTTTACGGGTCGCGTACTCCGCGATCGGCGCGGTGCTCCTGGTCTTCGCCGTGATGATCGTGGTCAAGCTCGGCAGCGGCGCCGGCGGCGGTGCCAAGGCACCCAGCGCGCTGCCCACCGGTGCCGCGGCGGCCGAGATCATCCAGGGCGTCACCACGGTGCCGGCGGCCACGCTGGACGCCGTCGGCAAGGGCGGCGCACAGGTGCTGCCGTCGCCGATCACCGGCCAGGCCGCGCTCACCGACGGCGGCAAGCCCTTGATCCTGTACGTCGGCGCCGAGTACTGCCCGTTCTGCGCCGCACAGCGCTGGCCGGTGGTCGTCGCGCTGTCGCGCTTCGGCACCTTCACCAACCTCGGCCTGACCACGTCCGCGGCCGACGACACCTACCCGAACACGCCGACCCTGTCGTTCCACGGCTCGTCGTACACCAGCCAGTACATCGCCTTCCAGGGCGTGGAGACGACCACGAACGTGCGCAAGAACGGCCAGTACCAGCCGCTGGACAAGCTCACCGACGCGCAGGCGCAGATACTGCAGAAATACAATGCGCCGCCGTACGTCCCGCAGGAGTCGGCCGGCTCGATCCCCTTCATGGACTTCGCCAACAAGGCCGTGCTGGCCGGCGCGACCTACAGCCCCGAGCTGCTCGCGTCGCACACCCATGCCGAGGTGGTCGCCGCGATCAAGGACCCGAACAGCCAGCTCGGCCGCGCCATCAACGGCAACGCGAACGCGCTCACCGCGCTGATCTGCAGGATGACCGGCGCGCAGCCCGCCGACGTGTGTTCCAGCACCGCCGTGAAGGCCTTCCAGGGGGAGTTCACCAATGTCGGCCAGTGACGTCGAGCTCGACCGCAGCCTGGTCCAGCCGTGGGTGCCGCTCACCTCGCTCGTGCTCTCGGTGCTCGGCCTGGGCGTCTCGGTGTACCTCACGATCGAGCACTTCACCGCCTCCACCACGCTCGCCTGCCCCGAAACCGGCGCGCTGAACTGCCTGAAGGTCACCACGTCGGAGCAGTCGGCGGTGCTGGGCATCCCGGTGGCGATGCTCGGCCCGGTGTACTTCGTGGTCATGCTCGTCGCGTCGCTGCCGATCCTGTGGCGCAACAAACATCCGGCGATCCGCTACGGCCGCCTGGCCATGGCCGCGATCGGCGTGCTCTTCGTCTTCTACCTGGTGTTCTCCGAGCTGTTCACGCTGGACGCCATCTGCCTGTGGTGCACCGCGGTGCACGTCCTGGCGGTCGCGCTCTTCGCCCTGACGGCCATCGGGACGGCGTACGCCGATCCGGGCGACCTGTAGCCGCGGCGGGGAGGATTTCGGGAACTTTGCGGGGATGTGTGGCGACTATCCGCGCGACACATCCCTGGCACCCCGAGAGGAACTCCCGTCATGCGCCTGACCCACGTGGTCCGCGGAGCAGTGGCCACCGCCGCGGCCGTCACCGCGGCGCTGCTCTTCCCCGCAATGGCCTCCGCGCACGTCACCGTGAACCCCAACACCGCGGTGCAGGGCGGCTACACGAAGGTCACCTTCCGCGTCCCGACCGAGCGCGACGACGCCAGCACCACGAAGCTCGAGGTCGCGATCCCGACCGACAAGCCGATCCCGTCGGTCTCGATCAAGCCGGTGCAGGGCTGGACGGCCACGACGGAGACGTCGAAGCTCGCCACCCCGATCAAGACCAACGACGGCGACGAGCTCACCGAGGCCGTCTCGAAGATCACCTGGACCGCGACGGACCCGAACGCCGCGATCAAGCCGCACCAGTTCCAGGAGTTCGACGTCTCGCTGGGCCCGCTGCCCCAGACCGACCAGATCGTCTTCAAGGCGCTGCAGACGTACTCCAGCGGCGAGATCGTCCGCTGGATCGACGAGCCGGCGGCCGGCGCCGAGGCCGAGCACCCCGCCCCGGTCCTGAAGCTGACGAAGAAGGCCGATACCACCGCGGCGGCGTCCGCGGCCGCCGGCCCGACGGCCACGGCCGACTCGTCGGGCTCCTCGAACGACGGCACCGCGATCGGCCTGGGCATCGCCGGCCTGGTCCTGGGCCTGACCGGCCTGGTCGTCGGCGTCCTGGCGTACCGGCGGACACCGACGCCGACCGCCTGACGCGCTCTTGCCCCTAGCGTCCGTGTGGCCACTTGGCTACATTGACCGGATGGCCCGCTACCACGAGGTCGCCGACGCGCTGCGCGAGCGGATCGCCGCCGGAGAGATGCCGCCCGGTGACGCGGTGCCCAGCGCCGATCGGCTCGCGCACGAGTACGACACGGGGCGCGACACCACCCTCAAGGCGCTCAAGCTGCTGCGCCGCGAAGGGCTGCTCGTCCTGGGGCGCGACAACATCGTCAGGGTGGGCGATGCGCCGAGAGCGGCCGCCACGGCGGACACGGTCGTGGACGTGCCGCCGCACGGTGTGGTGCGGGCCCGCATGCCGACGCCGTGGGAGCGCGACGAGCTGGGGCTGGCCGACGGCGTTCCCGTGCTGGTCGTGCGCATCGGCGAGGACGAGGAGGTGCATCCCGCCACCGGCACCGTCATGCGCTGGCCGGCGGGTTAGGCCAGGTGGTCCACCACGACGACGGTCACGTTGTCGCGGCCGCCGGCCAGCACCGCCCGGCGGACCAGCTCCTCCGCCGCCTGGGCCGGGTCCTCGCAGGCGGCCAGCACGGCTGTGACCTCCTCGTCGGTGACCTCGAGCGGGAGGCCGTCGGAGCAGACGAGGTACCGCTCGCCGGCCACCGCGGTGCGCACCCACAGGTCGGGGCGGGGGCCGGGGTCGGTGCCCAGCGCGCGGGTGATCACGCCCCGGCGCATGGTGACCGCCTCGGGCGCGACGTGGTCCACGGTCAGCTGCTCGAGCGCGCCACCGGCGAAGCGGTACACGCGCGAGTCCCCGACGTTGAACACGATCCAGCACTCGTCGCCGTCCACGATGCCCAGGCACAGGCCGGCGGCGGTGGTGCCCATGCCGCCCTGCGCCGGGTCGGCGGCGGCCGCGGCGAGAATGTCGGCGTTGGCCTGCACGATCACGTCGCGCACGTCGAGCGGGCCGACGCCGGTGGCGCCGGACGACTCGTCGAGGCGATGCAGCGCCTCGACGGCGATGCGGCTGGCGACGTCGCCCGCGGCGTGGCCGCCCATGCCGTCGGCGACGGCGAAGACGCCCCGGCCGGCGAGCGCGCTGTCCTCGTTACGGCGCCGGACCTTGCCGACATCGGTCGCCGCGCCCGCGCGGATGTTCGCCATCAAAACCTCCACCGCCGTCAGACCCACATCGCCGTCAAAACGGCAACGCCGCCAAGCCGATCACGAAAGCACCTCGCAACGCCACCCGCAACCGGGCGAACTCTGATCGCCATCAGACACCGACCGGCTGGGCGAGCAGGGAGGCGACCACGATGCCGGTCGAGACGCGGGGCCGGAAGTTGAGGCGGCGGCGCACGCCGTCGACCTCGGCGCCGCGCCGGGCCGCCGAGCGTCGATGGTCGGCCATGGCCGCTGCATGCTCCCTCAAACCGCTGAGATTACCGGTGTCGGCGGGACCCGCGCGACCGGGTCGAGCCCCGCACGAACTCGCACATCGAGCGCATCGTCCGACCGATGGACAACCTAAGGAAAACCGCCCAAGGCGGACACCGCGGCCCGCAGGGCCACGATCAGGTGTGCCGCGGCGGGCGACGGCTCGCTCAGGCGAGCGAGGAGGAGCCGGCGCAGTTCGAGCGGGCCGCCCCGCACCTCCAGCAGCCGCACGCCGGGCGGGGCCGCCGAGGCCAGCGAAGGCGGGATCGTCGTCATGCCCAGCCCGGCCGCGACGAGGTGCAGCTTCGCCAGCCAGTCGCGGGCGGTGTGCGCGACGAACGGCCGCTCGCCCAGCCCGGGCCAGACCCCCATGAGCTGCTCGTCCCCGGTGGACTGCCCGGCGATCCAGGCCTGGCCGCGCAGGTCCGCCACGTCGACGAAGTCGCGCGCGGCGAGCGGGTGCGCGGCGGGCACGGCCACCCGCAGCGGGCGCTCGGTGAGGATCTCCAGTGCGAGCGGCGGGTCCTCGGCGTCCGGCGGGCGGAACGGCGGCGCCGAGGACAGCAGCGCCACGTCGACCGTGCCGGCTCGCAGCGCGCGCACGAGCGACGGCGTCGTGGCCTCCCGGGTGAGCACCGTGATCTCCGGGTGTGTCTCGCGCAGGAGGGTCAGCGCCCGCGGGAGCAGGGCGCCTCCCGCGCTCGCGAACCAGCCCAGCCGCACCGTGCCGCCCTCGCCCGCCCGTCCGGCGAGCTCGCGCGCGGCGGCGTCGGCCTCGTCGAGCATGGCGGCGGCGCGGCGCAGGACGATGCGGCCGGCGGCGGTCAGGTGCACGCCGTCGTGGCGGCGCTCCAGCAGCCGGGCGCCGGCCGCCCGCTCCAGCGCGGCGATCTGGCGCGAGGCGGCGGACTGGGTGTACCCGAGCGCGGCGGCGGCCGCCGTGAGCGTGCCGCGGGCGGCCACCTCCCGGAAGACCCGCAGTGCGGTGAGCGAGGCGTCGGCGAAGGCCATGCCGACTACGCATACCAGACGTGCGCATCTCTCGTTGGCCGCATGGCCGCGGCCGGGACACGCTGGGTCCATGACCATCGCTCTCGTCACCGGGGCCAACCAGGGGCTCGGGCTCGCGCTCGTCGCGGGCCTGGCCCGGCGGCTCGGCCCACAGGACACCGTGTACCTCACCGGCCGCAACCCGGACCGGGTCGCCGCCGCCGTCGCGGGCCTGCCGCCGGCGCCCGCGCAGGTCCGCGGCGAGGTGTTCGACGTCGCCGACCCCGGCGCCGCCGAGCGCCTCGCCGAGAAGCTCGGCGCCGTCGACATCGTGTTCGGCAACGCCGTCATGCGCGTCGGGCCGGGCGACGACCCGGCCGCGATCATCGACGAGTACGCCGAGGTCAACAACTTCGGCACGACCCGGCTGCTGCGCGCGTTCGCGCCCCGGCTGCCCGACGGGGGCCGGCTGATCGTGGTCGCGAGCAGCTTCGGCACCCTGCACCACCTGGCGCCGGTGCTGCACCCGCGCTTCGACGCCGTGGGCGGCCTCGACGCCGTTGACGCGGCGGTGGCCCGCTGGCGCGACGAGGTGCGGGACGGCCGGGCCAGGGCCGGCGCGTGGCCCGGCTTCGTGAACATTCCCTCGAAGATCGCCCAGGTCGCCGCGGTACGCGCACTGGCCGCCGAGCGCCGCGACGATGACCGGCGCCGGGGCATCCTCATCGCGGCCGCCTGCCCCGGCATGATCAACACCCCGACGTCGGGGCTGTGGTGGGACGTCAGCGGCGCGCCCTCGCCGGACGAGGCCGCCGGGGCCCTGCTGGACCTCGCGCTGGGCGAGGTCCGGGCGGAGCACTACGGCGAGCTCGTCCGCTTCGGCGACGCGCTGCCCTGGAAGCCCTGATCACACGGGGCGGTAGGAGCACTGCCGCCCCGTGTGCACGGTCTCGCGCAGGTGCCGGCCCAGCTGGGCGTCGGCCTCCTCGACGCGGGCGATCGCGCGCCGGATCGCCTTGCCGACCGCGACCCGGGCCCGCTCGGCGTTGTCGACGAACCGGCGGCTGCGCCCGCCGATGCCGACGCTGCCGGCCAGCTCCGCCATGAGCGCCTCCGACTCGCGGCGCGCGGCGGCGGCGCGGCGGCCGTCGGAGGTGGACTCCATCTCGCGGCGCAGCTCGGCGACGCGGTGGCGGTAGCGCCGCATCGCCTCCTGGTCGAGGACCGCCTGCGGCGCCGAGCGGGCGCCCGCCGCCTGCGCCAGCCCCGTGACGCCCATCGCCAGCTCGACGGCGGGGATCTCGGTGCCGGAGTTGGCCAGCAGTACCGCCAGATGCAGCATCCCGACGCTGTTCTCGATGAGCACCGAGCGCTCGCCCCACCCGAGGCGCCAGTGCTGGCGCTCCCGCACGCAGCTGGCCCGCTCCGGCTGCGGCGGGGCGATGCGCTCCAGCGCGCGGCGGGACTCCTCGGCGGCCGGCCAGTGCCCGAGCGCCCGGTTGTGCTCGACGGCCCGCGTGAGGTGCTCGGCGGCGAGGTCGCGCCGGCCCGACGCGTGCGCGGCGACGCCGAGCGCGTGGTGCACGGAGCCGAAGCACGCGACGCCGAGGCTGACCATGGCGGGCAGCTCGGCGTGCGGCAGCAGCAGCTCGTAGGCCTCGGCGGCGAGGTCCGCGTCGCCGAGCAGCCGGGCGGCCTCGACGATGCCGTGCATGGTCACCAGCCAGCTGCCCGAGTGCGGCAGCTCCTTGAGCGACGGGCCGCGCAGCCGGGCCAGGGCGCCGGCGGCGGTGCGCAGGTCGCCGGCCTCGGCCGCGGCGACGGCGTGGACGGCGAAGTACGCGTTGTCGACCGCCGAGAGCGTCGGCGCGTGCACGAGCCGGTCCAGCATCGGCCGCAGCTCCTGCAGGCGCCCCTGGTACCAGCGGATGGTCACCAGGTGCGCCCCGTACCACCCCTCGGCGTCGGCGTCGCCGGCCCGGCGCCCGCGCTCGAAGCACTCCCCCGCCCGCCGCTCGGCCTCGGCGAAGCGCCCGGCCCGGATCTCGCGCATGACGTCGATCGCGTCGGCGACGTACCCGGCCGCGAGGTGGTCGCGGCGCTCCAGCAGGCCGCGCAGCTCCGCGAGGCGCCGCTCGGCGTGCCGGTCGCCGTCGAGGAGCAGGTCGACGGCCCACCACAGCAGGCCCATGACCATGTCGCCGCGGCGACCGGTGCGGGAGCTCACGGCGAGCAGCTCGACGGCGATCTCCCGGCGCAGGAGCCGCTGCTCGGGGCCGAGCAGGCAGTGGTGCGCCAGGCTCAGCGCCTCGGCGTGCGCCACCGGGTCGCCGCTCGCCCGCGCCTCCTCCAGCGCGGCCAGCACGGCGTCGGCCCGCCCGTCGCGGTAGTCGCGCTCGGCGCCCAGCCGGGCCCGGATGCGCACGGCGAGCGCGCCGTCCGGTTCGGTGCGGCCCAGCAGGCCCAGCAGCCGGCCCAGCCGCTGCTCGAGCACGGCAGCGGCCGAACCCGTGCGGTGCTCGTGCACCCAGACGCCCGCGAAGCCCAGGGCGGCCTCGGCCATGGCGGGCGCGTCCCCGCCGGCCTCGGCCCGCGCGTAGGCGGCGTCGAAGCACCGCCGGGCGGTGCTCAGGTCGCCGTCGGCGTGCAGCGCTCGCACGCCCGCGACCAGGTCGTTGTCACCTTCGAAGTCAGTCTCGACGCACTCCGGAGCGCCGGAAGCGGACGACATTGCCGTTCTCCAACCTCTGCCCGCGCCCATCATGGTCGATGGGCGCGGGTTCGGCCCGGTCGGCGACGGGTAATCGACACATCGGGCAAACGGCGAACCAAGAACGCGCATGCGGTGTAGCGGTCCGGGTACTCTGCGGCGGTGACGCAACCGACGCCGGTCCTGCGGCCGGTCACCGCCGCGGATCTCTGGGTGCTCGAACGGCAGGCCGACGAGCCCGAGGCCGGCGGCCTGTTCAACTGGTCCGGCTACCGCGACATCGCCGCGACCCGCCGCCGCTTCGAGGAGAACCGGCTGCTCGGCCCCGACGGCGGCTGCCTCGTCGTGCACCTGCCGCAGGGGGCCATCGGCACCGTCAGCTGGTGCCGGGTCGCCTACGGCATGCCCACCTGGAGCTGCTGGAACATCGGCATCGCGCTGCTGCCGGAGCACCGCGGCCAGGGCCACGGCGCGGCCGCGCAGCAGCTGCTCGCCGCCTACCTGTTCGACACGACGCCGGTGGAGCGCATCGAGGCGTACACGGACGTGGAGAACGTGGCCGAGCGCCGCGCCCTGGAGCGGGCCGGGTTCACACACGAGGGCACGATCCGCGCGGCCCAGTTCCGCGAGGGCCGGTGGCGCTCAATCCACCTCTACTCGGTGCTGCGTGACGAGTTCAAGGCCGCACCCGCGACCTCCGAGCCGCGCACGTAGACCGCCAGGACGCGCCCGAGCGCGCCCGGGTCGGTCAGCGGGTCGCCGTCCACGACGAGCACGTCCGCGTCGTAGCCCGGCGCGAGGCACCCCTTGCGCCCGCCCAGCCCGATCGCGGCCGCGGCCCGCGACGTGATCGCCCGCAGCGCCTCGGCCGGGGTGAGCCCGATCTGGGCGAGGTGGGCGGGCGAGTCGCGCAGCACGTCGTGCGGCTTGATCGGGGCAATGCCGGCGTCGGAGCCGACCACGATCGCGGCGCCCGAGGCCGCCATCCGGGCGGCGTTGGCGATCAGCCGCGGCAGCCGGGACAGCATCTGCGGTGGCGGCGGCGCGAGGCCCGGGCCCGGGCGCATGCCGAGGGTGAGGCTCAGGACGATGCCGCGGGCCACGACGTCGTCCAGGAACCCGCCGGGGATGTCGTCGACGGAGTCCGCGGTCATGAACGACGCGTGCTCGATGCTGTCGACGCCGGCCGCGACCACGTCGAGCACCGCCTGTGTGCCGTGCGCGTGCGCGGCCACCGGCAGGCCCAGCCCGTGCGCCTCCTCGACGAGGGCGCGAAGCTCCTCCAAGGTGTACTGCGGCAGCTCCGGCCGGCTGCCCGGCGTCATGTTGCCGCCGCTGGCCATCACCTTGATCACGTCGACGCCGCGCTCGTGGCGGGCGCGGACGGCGGCGCGCAGCCCGGCGACGCCGCCGACCCCCTCGCCGAGGAAGTGGCAGTGCCCGCCCGGCGTGGTCACCGGCACCCCGGCCGCCACGATGTGCGGCAACGTCGGGTCGTTGCGGGCCGCGTCGCGCACGCCCAGGCCGAGGTAGCCGACGTCGCCCAGGTCCCGCACGGTGGTGACGCCGCCGAGCACCGCCCGCCGGCCCGCGGCGCACATGGCGGCGAAGGTCTCGGCGGCGTCGCGACGGGCGAGGGACGCGACCGGGTCGACGGAAGCGTCGAAGGCGAGGTGGACGTGCGCGTCGACCAGGCCCGGCAGCAGGGTGGCGTCGCCCAGGTCGACGACCTCGGCGCCCGGCGGGATCGGCCCGCCGACCGCGGCGATGCGCTCGCCGTCGATGACGATCACGGGATCGGCGGTCGTCGTGCCGTTGAACATGCGTGCCGCTGTGAGAACCTTCATGCCGTCACCATCGCGCCGGGACGGGCGCTCACGCCTCCGCGGAACTACGCATCTGCGGTACGTAATCCGGTGAACCAGGTCGCGAGCTGCGTCCGGTTGGCCAGCCCGAGCTTGGTCAGGATGTGCTGGACGTGGGTCTCCACGGTCCGCTCGGACAGGTGCAGGCGCGCGGCGATCGCGCGGCTGGTCAGGCCCTGCGCGACCAGGCCCGCGATCTCCTCCTCGCGCCGGGTCAGGGCGCTGCGGGGCCGTTCGGCGACCAGGCTCGCGGCCGCGGCCTCGAGCGGGCGCATCCCGAGCGCGCCGGCGGCGCTCTCGGCCGCCCGGGCCAGCACGGCCGCCTCGGCCTCGCCGCCGCCCGCGGCGAGCAGGGCGTGGGCGAGCCGGTAGCGGGCGGTCGCGGCGGCACCGGGCATGCCGGCCCGCTCGGCCTCGGCGATGGCGGCCCGCAGGTGCGCCTCGGCCTCCGCGTGGCGGCCCAGGGCGCTCGCGCCGATGCCGAGCGGGAGCCGGGTCGGGCCTTCGATCACGACGACGCCGGCGCCGCCGCAGACGAACCGGTCGGCGTGGGGCAGCATCGCGTCGTAGAGCCGCTCGATCCGCTCGGTGTCGCCGAAGGCCACGGCCAGGCCGATCAGGCCGGACGCGGCGGGCAGCCGGACGAAGGCGGGGACCTGCTCGACGTCGGGCAGGCCGGTGTACCAGTCGCGGGCCTCCTGCTCCCGGCCGGCGCTCAGCAGCCAGTTGGCCAGCATGCCGCGCATGCCCCAGGAGGGCGCTTCGTGCAGGTACTGCAACACGATCTGCTCCGGCTCGCGCTCGAAGTCGCCGATCGTGGCCTGCACGCCCATGAGGAACCCGACCGAGGGCAGCATCGACCCCACGTGCCCGGAGCGGCGATTGAGCTCGATCGCCTCCTCTCCCAGGGCGATTGCCTCCCGGTAGCGGCCGCGGGCGTGTGCGATCGCCGCACGGCAGCGCAGCGTGTGCCACCGGCACAGCGGGCTGCGCGTCTGCTCCGCCAGCGCCGCGAGGGCGGCCGCCTCGCCGGCCACCGCGTGCATCTGGCCCATCTGGGCGAACGCGTCGAAGCGCCACAGCCGGCCCCACATCGCGGCGTCGTCGTCGGCGGCGCCCATGGCCAGCAGCCGGTCGCCGAGTGCGAGCCGCTCCTCGGCGCCGTCGGGGCCGCTGCAGGCGAACTGCCGGGCCCGCAGCGCCTCGACGAGGGCGCGCCGGTCGCCGACCCGCTCGGCCATCCCCAGCGCGTCGAGGCTGCGCCGGCCGGCGTCGCCCGGCACCCGCCACACGTCCATGACGACCAGGCCGGCCAGCAGCCGGGCCCGCAGCCCGCTGTCGCCGTCGGGCAGCGCGGCCAGGGCTTCGTTGGTCAGGGAGTGCCCGATCGGGTCCCACAGGAAGTCCGAGACGCCCTCCATGACGAGCACCGCCTCGGCCAGGGCCTCCCCGTTGCCCTCGGCCCGGGCCAGGTCCGCCGCGGCCAGCAGCGACGTGCGCGCGCCGTCGATGTCGTAGGCGCGCATCTGCGCGCGGGCCCGGGCGAGCAGCACGTCGACGCGTTCGGGGATGCCGGCGTCGGCGGCGCGGCCGTACCACTGCGCCGCCTCTTCCCAGATGTGTTTTTCGACGGCAAGGTCGCCGGCCCGCCGCGCCCAGGCCGCGGCGCTCGCGGCGTCGCCCAGCGGCAGGGACTCCAGCAGGTGGTGCGCGATCCGGGCGGCGTCGCCACCCGGCAGGAGGGTCTCGGCCGCGGCGGCGTGCAGCGACAGCCGCTGCGTCGTCGGTACCTCGGCCGCGGCCGCCTCCCGGATCAGGTCGTGCGTGAACCCCCGCCCGTCGAGGATGCGCGCGGCCCGCGCCTCGTCGACGGCGGCGAGCACGCCCGCCAGCGGCAGTCCGGTCACGGCGGCCAGCAGCGCGGGCTCGGCGGCCGCGCCGACGACCGCGGCCGCGTGTGCGACCGCGCGGGCGTCGCCGCCGAGCCGGTTGAGCCGGGCGCGGACGGCGTCGCGGACACCGGCCGGCAACCCGTCGGCGTCGGTGACCTCCCGCCGGGCCAGCTGCGCGCCGAGCTCGCCGACGAAGAACGGGTTGCCTCGGGTACGCCGGTGCACCGCGGCGGCCACGCAGGCCGGCACGGCGAACCCGGCGACGGCGTTGAGCTGGACGCCGACCTCGTCCTCGCTGAGCCCCTCCAGCGCGATCCGGTCCACGATCGGCTCGCGGGCGAGCGCGGCCAAGGCGTCGCGCAGCGCCGGCGCCGGCTCGCTGTCGCGGTAGGTGGCCACGACCGCCACCGGCTCCCGGGCGATGTTGCGCGCCAGGTGCACCAGCAGCCGCAGCGATCCCGGGTCGGCCCACTGCACGTCGTCGAGGAGCACGAACAGCCCGCCCCGGGCCGCGCCGGCCGCCGCGATCGCCTCGACGACGGCGGCGTTGCGCCGGAACGGCTCGTCGGGCGCGCGGCCGCCCGCGTCGATCTCGCCGGCCGCCCCGATCGCCTGCAGCACCTGCCGCACCGCGTGCAGCGGCGGGCTGCCGTCGTCGTCCGCGGCCCGCCCGGCCGCGCAGAACATGCCGAGGCCGGTCGCGACGCCGGCCGCCTCCTGCGCCAGGCGCGTCTTGCCGACGCCGGGCTCGCCGCCGATGAGCACGACCCGGCCCGCGCCGTCGCGGGCACCGCGCAGGCGCTCGGTCAGCAGCGCCCGCTCCCGTTCCCGCCCGACGAACCCGGTCACGCGCTCATCGTAGGTCCGCGAAGCGACGCGGACGCGTTCGTGCAGGGCGTGGCGTTCGCGCCCGGCGGCACGACGCTCGCCACGTCGTCCGGCTTCACGCACACGATCCGCGTGTGGGACGCCGCGACCGGCGCGCTGCGGGCGACCTTCGACCGCGAGACCGGCTGGGGGCCGACGGTGCGCCTGCCGATCGCGTTCTCGCCGGACGGCACGGCCCTGGCCTACGGCCGCGGCGACGCCACAGTCGCCCTCGCCGGCCTCTGACCGGACCGCGGACCGCGCGCCCTCAGCCCAGCCGCTCCCGCAGCGCCAAGGCGAGGGCGTCGCGGTCCGCCTCGCTCACCGCGCGCTCGGGCGGCGCGCCCAGCAGGCCGAAGATCCGATAGCTGCGCAGGTCGTCCGGCTGATCGGGCATCCGCGGTACCACATGGAAATGCACATGCGCGAAGCCCTCCTGCTCGGCGAACTGCACGATGTAGGTCTTCGCGCATCCGGTCACCTCGCGCAGCGCGCGGGAGAGCCGGACCTGCCACGAGCCGAGCGCCGCCGCCTCCTCGTCGGTCAGGTCGTGGATCGCGGTGACGTGCCGGCGCGGCACGAGGATCAGCCAGCCCGGCAGCGCCGTGTCGTAGGCGTGCGAGGCGCGCCAGAGCTCGTCCGCCCCGACGAGCTCCCGGGGCGGCAACTCGTCGATCAGCTCGTTGTTGGTGCAGGACAGGCAGTTCACGACAGGTCCCACCGCTCGAGGTCGCGCAGCCACGCGTTGGCGTTGCCGTCCGACGGGGCGCGCCAGTCGCCGCGCGGCGAGAGCGAGCCGCCGGCCGAGACCTTCGGGCTGTTGGGCAGGGCCGAGCGCTTGAACTGCGCGAACCCGAAGAAGCGGCGGCAGAAGACCTCGAGCCAGTGCCGGATCTGCGCAAGGTCGTAGGCGACGCGCTTGGACTCGGGGAAGTTCGCCGGCCACGCACCCGCTTCGGCGTCGCGCCACGCGTGCCAGGCCAGGAACGCGATCTTCGAGGGGCGCATGCCGAAGCGCAGCACGTGGAACAGCGTGAAGTCCTGCAGCGCGTACGGCCCGACCTTCGACTCCGACGACTGCAGCTCCTCGCCGGGCACCAGCTCCGGGCTGATCTCCTGGTCGAGGATCGCATAGAGGATCTTGCCGACCTCGTCGGAGAACTCGCCGGTGCCGGCGACCCAGCGGATCAGGTGCTGGATCAGCGTCTTGGGCACGCCGCCGTTGACGTTGTAGTGGCTCATGTGGTCGCCGACGCCGTACGTGGACCAGCCCAGCGCCAGCTCGGAGAGGTCGCCGGTGCCCAGCACGATCCCGCCGCGGTAGTTGGCGATGCGGAACAGGTAGTCGTAGCGCAGCCCGGCCTGCACATTCTCGAACGTCACGTCGTAGACCGGCTCGCCCTTGGCGAACGGGTGGTCCAGCTCGGCCAGCATGAGCCGCGCGGTCGGGGTGATGTCCAGCTCGTGCACGCTCACGCCCAGGGCGCGCATCAGGGCATGGGCGTTGTCCTTGGTACCGCTGGACGTGGCAAACCCCGGCATCGTGTAGGCCAGGATGTCGGAGCGCGGCCGGCCGGCCCGGTCCATCGCGCGCGCGGCCACGATGAGCGCCTGGGTGGAGTCGAGCCCGCCGGAGACGCCGATGACCACCTTCGGCTCTCCGATCGCGGCGAGGCGCTGGCGCAGCCCGGCGACCTGGATGTTGTACGCCTCGTAGCAGTCCAGCTCGAGCCGCTGCACGTCGGCGGGCACGAACGGGAACCGCTCCACGGTCCGCCGCAGCCCCAGGTCCCCGTCGGGCGCCCCGAGCGTGAACGGCACCGTCCGGAAGCCGTCGGTCCGCTCCGCGTGGGTGCGCCGGTTGTCCTCGAACGTGCCCATCCGCTGCCGCTCCTGGCGCAGCAGGTCCAGGTCGACGTCGGCCACCGAGCGCCGCTCGCCGTCGGGGAACCGCTCGGTCTCCGCCAGCAGCGAGCCGTTCTCGTAGATCATCGTCTGCCCGTCCCACGACAGGTCGGTCGTGGACTCCCCGATCCCCGCGGCGGCGTACACGTAGGCGGCCAGGCAGCGCGACGACGCCGAGCGGCACAGCAGCCGCCGGTCCTCCGCCCGCCCGACGGTGATCGGGCTGCCCGACAGGTTGGCCAGCACCGTCGCCCCCGCCAGCGCCGCCTCCGCGCTCGGCGGCACCGGCACCCACATGTCCTCGCAGACCTCGACATGCAGCACGAACCCCGGCAGGTCCTCGGCCGCGAACAGCAGGTCGGTCCCGAACGGCACCTCGTCGTCGTTCACCGAGATCGTCTGCCCGCGCACGTCGTCACCCGCGGTGAGCTGGCGGGCCTCGTAGAACTCGCGATAGTTGGGCAGGTAGGACTTGGGAGCGACGCCGAGGATGCGCCCGCGGTGCACCACGACCGCGCAGTTGTACACCCGCCCGCGGTGGCGCAGCGGCGCGCCGACGACAATCGCGGTCAGCAGGTCCGCCGACCCGGCGACGAGGGTGCCGAGCGCGTCCTCGACGCCGTCCAGGACCGGGTCCTGCAACAGGAGATCCTCGATGCTGTACCCGGTGAGGCCCAGCTCCGGGAAGATCGCCAACGCCACCCCGTCCGCCGAGCACTCGCGCGCCTGCGCAAGGATCGCGGCGGCGTTGGCGGGCGGATCGGCGATGGCGGTCCGCCCGGTGCAGGCGGCGACGCGGGCGAAACCGTGTGCGTAGATCGACCGGAAGTTCACCGGATCAATTCTGCCGCCCGTTTCGCCTACCGGGAGACCGGACCCCGCTCGATCGCGCAGGTGAGATGCCCGCCATAGGCCTTGAGCTCGTCCGTCGGGTCGACGACCCGCCCGTCGGCGTCGATCGCCTTGCGCGAGATCGACAGCCCACCGGTCCCATCGGGCAGCCCGATCGTCACCCGCTGCCCCGACCGGATCGCGATGAGCCCGTTGGCATCGGTGAACGGCAGCGGCGACCAGCTCCCGTCGCCGCGCGTGTACCAGATCCGCAGCCCATAGATCTGAGACCCGGTGTCGTTGCAGAAGTTGAGCCAGGCCGGCCGCGGGTCCGCAGCGCCACCGTTCACGGGCGGGATGGTGAGCGAGGTGAACCCCTCGAGCTCGATGTTGATCGGTCCGAACGAAGCGCCCATCTCGTCCTCCTCCTCGTCGGCGACGACTCCCGCCCCGATCGTCTGCCAGGGTTGCGTGCCGTCCGCCCGCGCGTCCCCGACCACGGAGAGGTGGCCGTGGGTGAAGTGCTTGTCACCGTTCTTGGGGCTGTACGGCCGCCACGTCCACGCGTCGTACCCACGCACCCCGTAGCTCGAGAACATCTGCCCGTTGGAGATCCCGTACTTCACCCGCCCGTCCCGCGAGCGCCTGATGTCATCGAGCACCCGATGCGCGTCGAGCCCCAGGTCGGGCCGGTTCGGGAAGTCGGCAGCGGTCACGATGTCGCGGCCCCAGCCCGGGAAGTCGTGCGGGGTATGGTCGGACGTCGGATCGTGCGCCGCGTCCCCGATCAGCCCCCACTCGTCCACCCCGGTAGCCGGCGGCCGCGCCCGCGGCGCCCCGGCCTGCAACTGCTGGTGGAGGACGAGCAGGGAGCGAGCCGCTCTCCAGGCCATCGCCACCTCCTGTTCGTTGGGTACCGCTTCGTCGGGTACCGCCGACGCTATCCCGCCGCCTGTCGATCCGCCCGGAGGCAGGCTCGCCCGGTCAGCCACTCACGCCGGATCGATCCGCAACAGCACGCTGTTCACGCTGGTTTCGGGCTCGGGCGTCGCCGCGAAGCGCGCGTACAGGCTGATGCGAGCCGGCGCGCCGGAGACCCGCAGCTGGTAACCGAGCGTGTGCGACGCGAACGCGCCGGTGCGTGGCAGCACATCTGCCGCTCCGAACGTCTCGTCGAGCTCGCTCCGGGTCAGCGCGCCGGCCGGGAACCGCAGCTCGACGCTCGCGCGCGAGAGCTCGCCGGCCGTGACCAGGCATTCGCTCGCGCCCAACGGCGGTGGGTCCGCCGGGATGCCGAGCGCGCCGTGGATCTCGGCCTCGCCGCCGGTCGCCACCGCGCACAGGCGTTCGCCCATCTCGCGCAGCTCGCCCGCAACGGACGGCTCATCATGCATCGTCAGCCCTCTCTGGGAGTACCGGGAATTCCTGGACGCTGCGTTAATCCGTGGCGTGAGCGCTGCCCGGAAGCCATGATCGCGGAATGGCTGAACCCCCCGCCGACGGCCGTGCAGGCATCGACGCCATGCTGGTGCGCCGCCTGATCGCCACGCAGTTCCCGCAGTGGAGCGGCCTGCCCGTGACCCCGGTGGAGATCGACGGCTGGGACAACCGGACGTACCGACTGGGCGAGGACATGACCGTGCGCCTGCCCACGGCCGCCGGTTATGTCCCCGCCGTGGCCAAGGAGAACGAATGGCTGCCGCGGCTGGCGCCGGCGCTGCCGGTCGCGGTGCCGCCGATTCTGGGCATGGGCGCGCCGGGCGAGGGATACCCCTTCCCGTGGTCCGTGCGCGGCTGGTTGCACGGCGAGACGGCCGATCGGGGCCGCATCGACGACATGTCACAGTTCGCGGTCTCGGTGGCCGGCTTCATCCGCGCCCTCCAGCAGTGCGACACGGCAGGCGCCCCGCCCGCCGGTGAACACAGTTTCTACCGCGGGACGTCGCCGGCCCACTACGACCAGGAGACACGCCGGTGCCTGACCGCGCTGGCCGACCGCGTGGACGTGCCACGGTCCACGGCCATCTGGGACGCCGCCCTGAACGCCGAGTGGTACGGCGCGCCCGTGTGGTTTCACGGCGACATCGCCTCGGGCAACCTGTTGGTCGCGGACGGACAGCTCACGGCGGTCCTGGATTTCGGCACCTCGGGCATCGGCGACCCGGCCTGCGACCTGGTGATCGCATGGACAATGTTCACCGGCGCCAGCCGACAGGCCTTCCGCGACTCCGTAGACCATGACGAAGCCACCTGGGCACGAGCCCGCGGCTGGGCCTTGTGGAAGGCACTACTCGTCCTGGCCGAAACCATCGACACCAATCCAGAACGAGCCGCCGCCACCCAGCGCGTGATCAACGAGATCCTCGCCGAATAGTCCACCCCGGGCGCCGGGGCCGAAGCCCCCTCAGTGGTGGGCCATACCGGATTTGAACCAGTGACCTCTTCCGTGTCAACCCGCGGCCGGGGCGGGCAGGACTACCGCGGCCTCGGTGGTGTACACCAGGAACGTCATCGTCTCCTGGAAGTACAGCTGCACGCTCGTCGCGTCGTGCGCGCTGTAGCCGATCGACACGTCCTGGCCCAGGTGCAGCTCGAAGTCGCCGCCGCGGGTGGAGAGCAGGAACGCGCCGTCGATGCCGGGTGTCCAGACCGGTTCGCCGTCGAGCAGGGCCGTGAGGTGGTCGCGGACCGGGTAGCCGTGATCGGCGGTCTCGTTGACAGCGGTGTAGGCCTCGGCGCCGAGTGCGAGGGTGTAGGGGCCGTTGACGCCGGCAAGCCGCAACGTGGTCAGCGCCTGGCTCACCGCGTCCGGGTAGTTGCGCACCTGCTCCGGCAGCGGGATCGGCCCGTTGGAGGCGCTTGCCCGCAGCCCGGCGATGCCGGCCGCCGGGTAGCCGTCGAAGACGGCGCGGTCCTCGGCGAGGGCGAGCCCCCGGGCCGCGTCCTTCACGGGCTGCCAGTCGGCGTCCTTGGCGCCGCGTTCCACGTCGTCGACCTGTTGCCGCTCGACCGTGAACGGCACCCGCAGCTCGACGATGGGCTGCGCGGTGCGCAGCCGGGCGCGGACGCCCTCGGCCTGCGGTTCGATGTCGCGCAGGTGGCCGAGGCCCACCGCCGACGTCCCAGAGCCGCCCGGCCCGACGACGTCGACGACACGGCGGCCGCCGATGTGCCGGCGGAACGTGCGCCGTGCCTCGTCCTCCAGGTCGGCCCACGCCGCGGCGGAGAAGGGCGCCAGTTCCCGGTGCAGGTTGTCCATCAGTGCTCGCTCCCTCTCAGGTCGCCGATCCCGAGCGTGGTGTCCGGCCCGGACGGCCCGCCGCCGGCGATGTTCCCGTGCGCATCGGACGGGCCGGGTGGTTTGGGCGGGTCGTCGAGGAAGTCGGCGCCCGGGACGAAGAACAGCGTGCCGGTGACGGCGGTGGAGAAGTCCAGGATGCGGTCGTGGCGGGCCGGTGGGGCGCCGAGGAACATGCGCTCCAGCATCAGCTCCGTCACCTCGGGTGTGCTGGCGTAGCCGATGAAGTAGGTGCCGAACTCCTCACCGCCCACCGTGCCGAAGGGCATGTTGTCGCGCAGGATCTGCCGCTGCGTACCGTCGGCCTCGGTGATTGTGGTCAGGGCGACGTGCGAGTCGGCGGGCTTGACCGCGTCGTCCAGTTCGATGTCGGAGAGTTTCTCCCGGCCGATCACCCGTTCCTGTGCCTCGACGGTCAGGGCGTTCCAGGCACGAAGGTCGTGCAGGTACTTCTGCACGATGACGTAGCTGCCGCCGGCGAACGGCTCGTCCTCGTCGCCGATCAGCACGGCGGCGTTGGCGTCGGCGCCCGTGGGGTTCTCGGTGCCGTCGACGAAGCCCAGCAGGTCGCGCACGTCGAAGTACTTGAACCCGTGCACCTCGTCGCGGACCGTCACCGCGCCCCGGAGCCGGTCCATGATCGCCGCGGCGAGCGCGAAGCACAGGTCCGGCCGCTGCGCCCGCACGTGAAACAGCAGGTCACCCGGCGTCGCCACGGCCCGATGGACGGGGCCGGACAGCTCACGGAACGGGTGGAGCTGCGCCGGGCGCGGGCCGGCGAACAGCCGGTCCCACGCGTGTGACCCGATCCCGGTGACGCAGCTCAGCCGGCCCTGCGGCGCCCGGAAGCCGAACGCGCGCTGCAGGCCCGCGAGGTCGGGCAGCAGCGCCCGCACGGCCGGCTCGCCGCCGGGGTCGATCGTCGGCCACCAGGAACAGGGCGGCCCGCGTCAGCGGGCTGAGCACCGCCTGCGGTGTCGCCGCCCGCCCCGGTTCCCCCATCGCCGTCCCCCTCGCATGTGCTCCCGGCCTCGGCGCTCGCGCAGATACCCGCGCGACCCGCCGCTATGCATGCCGGGCGGTGTTCGGATTCGGTCGACCTGGCCCTCACCAGGACGCTCAGGACAGTCCTGGCGATCGCCATCACGAGCCGCTTCGTGGTCAAGCTGGGAGGACTACAAAGGCGCTGGCAGTGCTTTCCGCGCGTTTCGACGCTGTCGCAGCGTGCCGTCTCGGGGTGGCTCGTCCCGTAGGACGAACCACCCCGCCGGGGCGGCTATCCGATCAGCTTCCGGGGACCCTCGGGATCACCAGGCAGCTGACCACGCGTCCACCCCTTCTGGTCGTCATACGCCTTGCCTACTTGCGCACGACGAGAGCCGGGGACTGAACAGCCCCATCCGGCAGTGAAGCCACCGAAGCCGACACCTGATAGGTCCCCGAACGCAGCGACCGAGGAACCGTGATGTTGCCCGAGATGGCGCCGGACGCATTCGCCACGAGCACGACGTTCGCCTTGTCGAGCGAGACGGTCACCGGCTCGCCGGGGGCGAAGCCGGACCCGGTCACGGCGACCACGTCACCGGCGTTGGCCTCGTTGGCCGCCAGCTGCACGGCCGGGGCGTCGCCCGCGACCGCGAAGATCCGCTGGCCGGTGCCGTCCGTCGGGAACGTGATCGAGGTGACCTTCCAGCCCGCCGGAGCGACGTACGGCTTGGTTGCGAAGAGGTACGCGCCCGCGTCGTTGGCCGTCTCGGGGGCGAGGCGGTGCGGCATCCACGCGACGACGCTGTTGTCGTACTGCGGCTGCAGCGTCCCGTCGCGAACGTCGCCGGTCGTCGACGGCAGGACCCAGTTCGAGAAGGCCACGGGGTAGGTGGCCTCGGCGACATTGGTGCCGTCCGTGATCTGCAGCGTCGCCTGGACGGTCGTGTTCCCGGTGTAGGCCGCGCCGACGAGCGAGAACGTCGAGGTGGGACGCTCGAGCTGGATGGTCTGGTTCGCGGCCGGCTGGTAGGCCTCGGCGTACCCGACGGGCGCGTTCGGCCACACGACGGTCAGGGGCACACCACTGGCGGTGAAGTGCTTGACCGCGCCGGGGGCGAGACCCACGGCGGCGAGCTGCTGGCGGTCGTAGGTGTTGGTGGTGGTGTTGTTCCCCATGTTGGTGCCGTTGCTACCGGACCAGGTGATGCCGCTGCCGCCGTCGAACGAGCCCTTGAGGGCGTCGTAGAGGGCGGTGCCCGTGACCGTCTTGCCGGCCTCGAGCGTCCCTGGCTTGGTGACCCGGAGAATGGCCTTCTCAGAGGTCGACGATCCGTTCGAGGTGACGGTCACGGTCGCCTGGTAGTAGCCCGAGGCCACGTAGGGAGCGACCGTGAAGGACAGCGGCACGCGGGCGCGGCCCTGGGCGTCGAAGTGCTGGGTGGGAACCGACGCGACGGCGATGCCCGGATTCGAGGTGGTGACGGCGACGTGGAACGCCTGGGCCTTCGAGGCGATGCGCTGAACGTCGACCTGGGCGCTGCCCGATGCGCCGGGCTGGAGCTCTACGGCACCGAACGTCGGCGAGCCGACGGTGCTGACGTTGAGCGCGACGGGCTTGGATCCGTCCTGCCGCGACGGCGGGAGGTCGGAGTTGCCGGTGCCCCACCCGTTGGGCGTGGACCCGACGGTGAAGTCGATCGTGGTGTCCTTGGCCACGGTCTTCCAGTCGAACCAGGACTTGCTCGACGTTGCACCGTTGATCTTCAACGTTGTTGATGTACCGCTTGCCCGACTGGGCGCCGGGGGCGTTGATGGTCAGCGTGCGACCGTTGCCGAGCGTGACGACCGACTTGTCGAAAATCGGGGTGTTGAAGGTCACGGCCGACGCGCCGGAGCTCTCGGGGTACATACCCAGCGCCGCCCAGACGTAGAGGTTGGCGAGGGCACCGAGATCGTCGTTGCCGGGCTCGGAGCCCGCCGGCTGGTAGCCGAGCAGGGTCCCGGTGATCTGATCGACCACTTCGGACGTCCGGTCCGGACGGCCCAGGTAGTTGTAGACCCACGGCACGCCGAAGTTCGGCTCGTTGTCGAGGTTCATGTAGGGCACGTTGGCGCTGGCACCGCGCACCAGGCCGGTCGACAGGAACGTATCGAGCCGCTGGGTCGCGGCCTCCTTACCGCCCATGGCGGTGATCAGGCCGGCGAGGTTGTGCGGCACCATCCACAGGTACTGCTCGGCGTTGCCCTCCTCGAAGCCCTGCTGGCCGAGGTCGTAGACGTTGCCGCGGTAACCGAACGAGGCCGGGTACTGCTGGCGCGGGTCGGACTCGGGGTAGCGCCCGTTGACGTCGCGCGGCTGGATGCCGTCCGCCGTCGGGTTCCACAGGTTCTGCCACCACTGGGCCCGCTCGTAGAACTGCTTGGCGGTGCCGTTGCGCCCCTTGGCGTCGGCGAGCGTGGCGAGGGAGAAGTCGGCGATCGCGTACTCGAGCGTGTACGACGCGCCCGTGACCATGTGGTCCGCCTGGAAAGGCCGCAGCTGCGGGGCGTAACCGTACTCGTTGTAGTAGTCGGCCCCGGGCCGCTCCATGATGGGCCAGCGGGTGTTGGTCATTCCGTTGGTGCCGCCGGCGCCGGTGTTGGTGCCACCGGTGAACTTGCCGGCCGTACTGCCGATCGTGTTCTCGAGCATGATGTCGATCGCGCGGTTGACATCCCAGTCGCGTGCGCCGAACTGCCATGTGAACGCCAGCAGGGGTGCGACGCTGTCCCCGTTCATCTGGTTGGTCGAACTGTTGGCGACCATCCACCGGGGGAAGGAACCCATCTGGTTGGCCGCGTTGACCAGGGACTGGGCCTGGTCGGAGGCGACTGGGTCGCACACGGCCGGTCGGCCCGACCCGCCCTGAGGCGCACGCACATCTTGAGGACTGTCTTCTTACTCATGACAGCGCTGTCATATGGCTTGGAAGCTTTGCAGGCCGCGCCTATGCCGTCAAGGGGTAGAACGTCCCGGTGGCCGTCCGCACGACGTCAGAGCTCGCAAAACGCGCTGGGAGTCGGCTCGGCCGGGGCCCACCACCCCGGCCGGCAGGAGCCCGTACCCGCCACTGGACGCGGCGGGTCACAGCAGGGCCTCCCCGGCCATCTCGAACGGGACGAGCCGACACGAACCCGACCGGCGGCTTCCGTCACCGTACGGGTTATGGCAATCTGATCGGCCAAGCGGAGTTCATGGCATGGGTTGTGTTTGAGTGACAAACGCCTATGCCGGAACTCGCCTCCCCCTGATCAACAGGCACCCTTGCCGGCTCGGTGCCCAGAGCGCCTGGCTGAGCAGCGCCGGCGCTCGCCCATGTAGTGGGCCCGTCTGAGGACAATGAGTGGTGTGACGAACCAACCTGCTGGACGGGCGGACGCGACCCGACGCCCGACGCTCGCGCACGTCGCTGAGCTCGCGGGGGTCAGTCTGAAGACCGCCTCCCGGGTGTTGGGAGGTGAGCCCTACGTCAGCGCTGCCAAGCGCGAGCGGGTATTCGCCGCGGCCCAGCTGCTCGGCTACCAGCGCAACGCCGCGGCGAGCCTGCTGGCCCGCGGGCAGTTGTTCGACGCCGTCGGTCTGATCACCAGCGACCTGGCCAACCCGTTCTACCCCGCCCTGGCGAAGGGTCTCGAAGACGAGCTGCGCACCGGCAACCTGCTGCTCACGGTGGCCAACTCTAACGAGTCGCCCGAGGTCGAGTGGTCGCTGGCGCGCAATCTCGCGGACCGCCAGACGAAGGCGCTGATCGTCGCGTCGGCGATGCCTGACCACACGGTCTACCGGGAGCTCCAGGATCGCGGCATGCCGGTGATCTTCGTCGACCGCCCGGCGCAGCAACTCGATGCCGACGCCGTGGTGTTCGACAATGTCGGTGGCGGACGTGCCGCCGCTGTGCACCTGCTCTCCGCGGGGCACCGACGCATCGCCTTCATCGGTGACTACGACTGGCTGCCGACGCACCGCGACCGCCTCGCCGGAATGGCCGGCGCACTCGAGGCGGCCGGGGTGACGGACTGGCGTCGGTGGCTGCGTACCGGCGCGCACGACGTGGCCGCCGCCCGGGCGCGCGCAGCCGAGCTCCTCGACACCCAGGACCCACCGACGGCCTTCTTCGCGGGCAACAACAGGGCGCTGCTCGGCGTCGTCGAGGAACTGGTCCACCGCGCCCCGGACCCGCTACCGGCCGTCATCGGCTTCGACAACGTCGAATGGGCCAGAGTGCTCGGCGTGACGGTCGTGGCCGACGATCCCGAGGAGATGGGGCGGCAGGCGGGCCGGCTGGCCCTGGCCCGGCTCGCGGATCGGGACCGGCCGATTGAGACCGTCGTGCTGCCCACGACCCTCCTCTCGTACGGGTCAGGCGAGCGGCGCGCGCCGGTCCCTGCGTGACGAGGGCCTCTAGCGGGTCGTCGAGATAGCGTCGTACGGGTGGGCGCACTGAGGGGAACCGGCGTCTCGCGACGAGGCTACCGAGCCGCAGGTCGACGGGCGAACATCGCGAACGCGAAAGCTCGCGAGGAGTTGCGTCGGATCGGCGACGAGCAGGCCGCGTTGCGGCAGTTGGCGATGCTGGTCATCCGCGGGGTCAAGCCGTCGCTCGTGTTCGCCGCGGTGGCCGAGGAGGTCGGCGCGCTGTTCAACGCCGATTACTCGGGGATCGTGCGGTTCGAGCCGGATGGAGAGGCGACATTCCTGGCCGGCCGCGGCTGGTTGGCGCGCGACGGATCGGGACCGGCCGTCAAGCTGGACCCCAACTTGGCCCTCGCCTTGGTTCGGGAAACGGGCCGCGCCGCCCGGCTCGATGCGGACGATCCGACGTCGCCGAGCCTGCCCGAGGACCTCCGGGCGGGGGGAGTCCGCTCCGCGGTCAGTGCGCCGATCGTCGTCGAGGGCCGTCGCTGGGGCGCGATCGGTGTCGCGTCTCGGGGCGGACCGCTTCCTCCAGGCGCCGAGCAGCGGATGACAGACCTTGCGGAGCTGATCGCGATCGTGATTGCGAACGCCCAGGCGCATACCGAGCTGACCGAGGCGCGCGCACGAGTCGTCTCCACCGCGGACGAGACGCGCCGGCGGATCGAGCGTGATCTGCACGACGGCGCCCAGCAACGACTGGTCTCGCTGGCGCTGCAGCTGCGCGGGGCGCAGGCCACGGTGCCGCCAGAGCTCGACGACCTCGCAGCCGAACTCGACCGCGTTGCCGTCGGGCTGACCAGTGCGCTGGATGAGCTGCGCGAGCTTGCCCGCGGCATCCATCCCGCGATCCTGGCCCAGGCCGGTCTCGCCCCCGCGTTGCGGACGCTCGCCCGCCGCTCGCCGATCCCTGTCGACCTCCAGGTGCGCACCGAAGGGCGGCTGCCCGAGCGGGTCGAGGTCACCGCGTACTACGTCGTCTCCGAGGCGCTGACGAACGCGGCCAAGCATGCGCGCGCCTCGACGGTCACCGTCACCGTCGAGACCGCCGACGACGTCCTGCGCATCTCGGTGCGCGACGACGGCGTCGGCGGCGCCGGCTACGCCCGCGGTACCGGTCTGGTCGGCCTCGGAGATCGCGTCGAGGCTCTCAGCGGCCAGATCTTCCTCACCAGCCCGCGCGGCGCGGGGACCACCCTGAGAGCGGAGCTCCCGCTCACCGAGCCGAACGGCGTCACCGTAAACCGGGCTTGGCCGGAGTCATGAGCGCTGGTCGGAGCCAGCGTCTTCGCACACCTGGAGCAACTCGGTCGAGTCGGCCGCGCATGTGCCATCCAATCGTCGCGGCTCTTCGCTGAGACCGGACCCAAACCCAGTCGCATGCGCTCAAGCCGCACAAACTGGGTTTGAACCAGTGACCTCTTCCGTGTCAACGCCGTGCCGGTCGCGCCCCACGTGCTGAAACCTATTGCGCCGTACGGGTTGTAGGTCCGCCAGCGTTCATGGCCGTACGCCGATGTTCACCCCCGTGACCCCCCGAAGGGCTGGAACAGAGGGGTGCTAACGCTCCGGGAACTTTGAGCAGCCCGCAGTCTCGGAAAATTAACCCACTGCGCGGTCAGCTCTGGCTCGCGCGGTTTTCCTTGGCGACGCGTACGCGGACCGGATGTGGGCGCGATACGGGCACCGGTTCCGTGATTTCATCTGAGCTGACGATCAGAATGCGACATCGGAAGGGAGGACCGCGGATGGCGAAGAATTTCACCGCCGAGGAGGCTCAGCGGCTGGCTGCTCAATGGGAGCTCCCGCATGCCCAGCGGGTCTGCCCGTCCTGTGGCCATGTCGGTATGCGGGTCTACTACCACATGTACCACAGCGTGAACGGAGATCGGTTCATCACGTACCTCTGGTGCCCGGTCTGCCACGCGTTCAGTGGTTCTTCCGGCCCGCCACGGGGCCGTAAGGTTCTCAATGATCCGCTTGCGTCGATGGATCCGCAGGATCTTCTGGCGCTCGACGCGAACATGGAAAAGATGCTGAAGACGCTGGATCGCCTGTGGGAGCAAGGCAAGCTTCCGCAGGAGCGGCCGGCCTAGCGTTCTGCCCCGGCCGATCGGCTTGTCGCGTGTCTTTTTGGAAGATCAGCGTTGAGGCGCGTGACGGCGACGTGGTTGCCGTAGCCTACGGCGAGTTGGCCATCTGGTAGCAGCGATATCGCATGCACCATTTCTGGCGTCTCAAAGTGGCCCACCCGCTCACCCGTCGTGGGGTCCCACAACCGCACCGTGCCGTCGAAGCTGCCGGAGGCCAGCAGCGTCCGCCCATCCGGCAACGGCACCGCCGCCACTGCCTGGACCCAGCGGGTGTGGCCGGTCAGCGGCTTACCTACCGGCTCACCGGTGGTCGGGTCCCACAACCGCACCGTGCCGTTGAAGTTGCCGGAGGCCAGCAGCGTCGATCCGCCCGGCAGTGGCACCGCCGTCAACGCCTGGACCCCGTTGGTGTGGCCGGTCAGCGGTTTGCCTACCGGCTCACCGGTGATGGGGTCCCACAACCGCACCGTGCCGTCGTTGCCGCCGGAAGCCAGCAGTGTCCGCCCACCCGGCAGCAGCACCGCCGCCACCGCCCGGACCTCGTCGGTGTGGACGGTCAGCGGCGCACCGGCCGGCTCACCGGTGATGGGGTCCCACAACCGCACCGTGCCGTTGTCGCTGCCGGAGGCCAGCAGCGTCGACCCGTCCGGCAACGGTACCGCCGCCACCGCTCGAACTTGGCTTGTGCCGGTCAGCGGCGTGCCCAATGCCGGCGGCGCGGTGCTCCATACCGGCTCCACCACCGACCCGCCGCCCCAACCGGCCACCCGTCCCCCAGCACCAACCGCCGCGAACCCCGACATCGCCATCCGCAACCGATCACCCTGGCCCGCAACCGTCACCCACGCAGCTGGCAGCCCCGCAGCTGACAGCACCGCCGCCCACACCCGACCCTGCTCACCAGCGCTGTGCAACGCAAACAGCAACACCGCGGGCTCCACACCGGACAACAACCCCGGAGCCGCGACCAGCTCCCCCAACCGGCCTGCCGCCGCAGCCAACCCCACCAACCGCCGCACCCCACCAGCCGGCACCTCCGACCACCCCACCAAAACCGCCAACAACAACTCACGCTCAAACACCGAAGCCGCGCCGTCCACCATCACAACCCCCATGCCACCAAGGCCGCCCGAACACATACCAGAGCGTGCAAGCAGGCTGGAACAGAGCGGCCGATCCCCCTCTGTTCCAGCCGCTTCTTGATCATCGAGCGTTTGAGGACAAACGTGATCAAGGTGTCCCAGCACACGTGCAGTTCAATGGCGGTTGAGGGACACCGGGGACAGCAGGGACACCTACGCCCACGCACTCCATGCGTCGGTGATGATCTCGTTCAGTGTTGAGCGGCGCGGATTTCAGCCGAGATTACGCCGACGTCGGCAACGAGGTGCTCTTCCGGCTGCGGAAGGTTGCCCCGGACCGGCACCGTCCTTCCGTCCGTCGCATCGGCCGTCTCGATAACCTCCGCGACGCTGCCGCACGGGCGGGCGCTGTCGACGCCACCCCGCACGCCGCGGCTCCTACGCGCCCGATGCGAAGCGAGGCATCGGGGGCGCGGGTGGCGCAGCCCCCCGCCGCGAGCGAGGCGTGCAGGAACATCCACCACCGAGAACGCGGAAAAGGGGCGGAGCCTCTTGAGCAGGCTCCACCCTCGGTGGTGGGCGATACTGGGTTTGAACCAGTGACCTCTTCCGTGTCAATGCCATGATGTCCGGGCCGGACCTGCCGAAACCTGTTGCTGGGTAAGGGTTCTAGGTTCGCAAGTATTCGCTGACGTACGTGGCTGTTCGCCTCGGTGACCCCCTTTGGGCGGTGCGGCCGACGCCGCACCGCCCAAGGACGCGCGCAGCGTCATGGCCAGGTTCGAGCCGAGCTGGCAAACGTCTCCGGATCGCTGTGCACGGGCACGACACAGAGCAGGTGGCCACCTGGTGTGCGCATCGTGAAGGCGTCTTTCCAGCGGGTCACCTGCTCCGCGCCCAGTGCCGTCAGGCGGGCAACCTCCGCCTCCAAGTCATCGGTCTCGATGTCGACGTGATAGCGAGGCGCATCGTCGACCGCCTGGATGACGGTGAAGAGGTTGGGGACAGCGTCGATAAGGACGGTGAACTGCTCCTCGCCCGGTGCGGGATAGGTCGGGACACCCAGCGCCGCGGACCAGAAGTCCACTTCCGCGCCGACCTGCGAGGCAGGCGTGTCGATGAGGATTCCAACGAGTCGACTGCGATGCATAGCAGCGAGCCTATCCATGACCCGCGATCGGCTCGGAAAGCCGTCAACGAGTTGGGAGGGGGCCGTCGTCCGGCGGCACCGTCCCAGCCGGAAGCAGCGAGGGGTCGCCGCTGCCGTAGACCCCCTGAACGGATCAAGGGCCGTTTCCGACTGGCGGAAACGGCCCTTGAGCTGTGGTGGGCGATACTGGGTTTGAACCAGTGACCTCTTCCGTGTCAACGAACGGTCCGCGCGCCCGTGACCAGCACGAACACCAAGCACCGCAGGTCACGATGAGACGATCCGAGCAGCTCGGCCATGCTGACTGCGGTTCAGCGCCGTTGGGAGCGACCCGCTGCTCCCAATCTGCTCCCCCTCCGCCCACGTACTCCCGCCCTCCGACGAGCCAGCACGGACTCGAATCCGAAATGTGACGGCGAGGCCGACTCCACCTACTCGCCGGTACGGGAGCAGCTACTGCAACTACTCGGCATCGCGCGGCAGCAACTGTTGAACACCTTCTCGTCGATCACGTCGCTGATCATCGCCGCGAGACAAAAGTCCCTGCTCAGAACGAACCCTCGAGTTCCGGCACCCTACCAGCGAGGAGTTGGGCGTGCTCCCACGCAGCAGGCGCCTACCGCATGCGCCGCCGCCGCGCGCACCGACGATGCCGGATCGGACAGCGCCGCCGCAGCCGCGGCGAGCAGAACCGGAACGACCTCGCGGCAACCCAGCACCGCCCGCCGGAACAGCGCGTTGGCCAACGGCACGCCGGCGTACACCTCCGCATAGTCGCCGCTGGACTCCAACACCGTGGCCAGCGCGGCGTCCACCTCGAAGCCGGCCGAAACGGCCAAGTCGTCAAGTTCCGCGTCGGTGTACGAGCGACCGGCTTCGGCCACGGCAGCCAGAAAGCTCAGCAGGCCGGCCCGCAGGTCGGCATTGGCGGCACCGGCCAGCCGCGGATCGCCGATCAGCGCCGCCACCGCGACGGCAGCTGGTGGCGTCGCCGTCAACGGTGTCCCTTGGTGCAGCACCTCGCCCCGCAGGTGCCGCAGCGCCTCGCGCCTACTCTCCGCTCCGCCGTCGGCCAGCGCCACCAGGTGTCCAGGAGTATCGACAGCCCGACCGCAGGGATGGAACAGCGTGGCGAACTGCAGCGCGTCGACCACGAACACGACCACGAACCTACAGCCACGTCACGGCACCCAACCCACCACCCGCATCGCACATCATCGCCTCGCTTGCGGTGGACGTCGGCAATACGGGCGTGCGGTTGGACAGTCGGTCGTCCTTACAGCTCTCGACGCAACGGAAGTCCATGGCCATCAAGGACCAGGAGAGCGGTTCGCAATGGTGCGGACACCTCGTCGCCTTGATCACCGACGAGCCGTTCAAGCGAGTCTCGGGATACGACTTCAAGCAGTTCACGAAGTCGGCACATGACGTCGGTGCCACGGTTCGCGGCCCACCACTGCGCTGCATCCAACAGGTCGACGACGGCCGAAGCGTCGTAGTTCAGGCACTCCCGCGCAGCGGCAAGCCGTTGCTCTCCAGCCACGAGCAACGCCTCACTCACGACCGACGAAGCACGCTGTTCCGGCGTCGGTACCACCAAGGCATGCACGAACAGGTCCCACTGGCGGCGGCCGATCGCCTCAGCGAACGACTTCCCGGCGAGAAAGCCAGAGGCGGCGATCGCGGCCCGCCCGACGGACTGCGTCAACAACCGTAGCGCCGGCGGACCGACCCGCAGGAGCGCCTGTTCGAGACATGTTCCCGGGTCGACACCGACCTCCAGCCACACCCACTCTGCCACCGCAATCAGGTCGTGCACTGCCTCGTCACGCGCCGCGGCGTCCTCGGCGAAGAGCTGCAGCCCGCCGAACGAGCCGGCGTGCATCGACAGCCCAACCAGAGCCCACCTGGCCGTCTCGTCCGACGGATTCCGGTCCACGCATCTGCGGGCGAAGTCCTCGACCTTGCACCACGTCGTGCGATGGTTGGTGTGGGACCAGAACACGTCACTCCGGGGAAGCCGCTCCAGACGTGACCACATGCTCCACAGCGCCCGATTCAACTGGTCGATGAGCGCGTCGTCCTCGAACACGCCACCCGCCCGCGCCAACCGATCGCCGGGTGAACCGTGATCACCGCTGTTCACTCAGCGATTGTCGCAGTATGCGGATCAAGCATGAGCGCGCACCTGATCATGCGGATCCGTGGTCCTCCGGATCCGCGCGGCCCTGTCCCCACATAATGGACGAAACATCGCGGTTCACATTGTTGTTGGTTGTGTTGTTCGGTCATGATGAACTATGGCTGTGCAGTGGCTGGTGCTCAAGCAGGCCGTTCAGGGTGTCACAGGCACAAAGAGGATCATCGAGGTCCTCGGTGATGCCCGCCTCAACGAGGCGCTCGTGGCGATCGGTGACAATCACTCGGCGACGGCGGCCCGCGCTCTGCGGGAGGCGAGGACACGGGACGGTGAAGCGACTCGGGCTAAGCTTGAGACCGCCCGGCACGCGCTGGAGGAGGCGTACACCGCCTACGCTCGGATCACGATGGTCGACACCTGGCGGGCCCGCTTCTATCGGATGACGCACAGGTCCCGGGTCAACACCGCCTACGCGATCTGCTGTCAGATCGCGCTTACCGCCGCCATTGTGTACCGCGAACTGGGCAACGATGAGGAGTCAGTTCGCGATTTCCTGGCCCGAGCTCAGCGGATGGGTGACCTCTACCAAGGGCGGTACGAGGACTTCCGGCGTTCCACAACTGAGATACCCGGCAAGACTGAGCGCGAGGTTGTTCTCGGGGAGGTCTACAACGCCGGAACCGGTACTGGCATGCTCGTCGTGACCGGGTTCGAGGATGTGCCCGTAGTTGTATACGAGTCGCACGCCGTGTGGCGGGAGGTGATCGCCGAGGTAGAACGGATCCTCAATACTCCTCAGCCGACGGACGAGGTCCTTACGCGAATTGGCAATATCCGACCGGGGTCGCCACTAGCCGAAGGTCGGATGCCATGCGACCCAAGTTGATCAGAAGCCCTGACCCGAGCAAGACCGACGCGGGGCGTCGTTCGTGTCATGCGGCGAACATGACCGCAACGAGCCAGCCGGCGACAAGTACAGGCCCCATCGGTATCGCCTCGCCCTTGCGCCGCTGGAGCTTCGCGACGCTGCTGATCGCGGCTTGAAGAAGAAGACCTGCCAGCAGCCCCGAGGCCGCAGTCCGCCAGCCTAGGGCGCGTCCTGTCGATCATGGGAGCCACATGATGGCGGCGATCAGGACGAGGCCGGCACGGTAGAGGCTGGCGCGTTTGGCGTTGCCCTTACCGAAAACCCCATCCGCCCTGGCAGGAGCAGGCGCACGGGAGGTCCTGGCTGTCGGCAGCGGTCGCTCGAGTCGGCCGCTCAAGCGGCTGGCGATCGCCGCGGCATGATGATCGACCGTGCTGCTGCGACTGGCCTATCTGGCCGTGACGAACGCGTTCGCCATGCTGCGCCTACTGCCAATGAGCGACCGAGACAAGGATGTGGAAGTCCTTGCCCTGCGCCATCAGATCACCGTGTTGGAGCGGCAACTCGGCAACGACAGGCCCCGGTTCGACCCGAGCGATCGGGCATTCCTGGCGGCGCTGCTGCACCGGCTCCCGCTCGATGTGCTGCGTCGGTTGCGGCTGCTAGTGCGCCCGGACACCGTCCTGCGCTGGCACCGGGACCTGATCGCACGCCGCCACGCGGCCCGGTCCCGATCCAAGCGCCCGGGCCGGCCGCGGACCGTGCACTCGATTCGTGCCCTGGTGCTGCGGCTGGCGCGGGAGAATCCCGACTGGGGATATCGCCGCATGCATGGCGAACTGCTCGTTCTTGGCATCACGGTGGCCGCGTCGACCATGTGGGAGATCTTGCGAGAGGCCGGGATCGACCCGGCGCCCGAGCGCTCCCGCAGCACCTGGGCCGACTTCCTGCGCTCGCAGGCCGATGCCCTGCTGGCCTGCGACTTCTTCGAGACCGTCACCCTGACCGGAACGCGGTTGTACGTGTTCGCGGTGATCGAGCACGCCAACCGCCGGGTCCGGGTCCTGGGCGCGACCGCGCACCCGACCGCCACGTGGGTGACGCAAGCGGTGAAAAACCTCGTCATGGACCTCGAAGACGCCGGTTGCCGGGCCAGGTACCTGATCCGCGACCGGGACAGCAAGTTCCCTGCGTTGTTCGACGCCATCCTGAAGGACGCGGGCATCGACGTCGTGCTCAGCGGCGTCCGGATGCCGCGCATGAACGCGATCATGGAACGCTGGGTACAGACCTGCCGTCGTGAGTTGCTGGACCGAAGTTTGATCTGGAACCAGCGGCACCTGCTGCACGCCCTGCACGAGTACGAACGCTTCTACAACGAACACAGGCCACACCAGGGCATCGCCAACGTCCGCCCGCTGCACCCCTTGCCCGCACCGATCGCCGATCCGGAGCAGCTCGCCCGCCTCAACATACGAAGACGCGATCACCTCGGCGGCATCCTCCACGAATACGAACATGCCGCCTGACCTGCCCGGATGACATTCTCGGCAAGCGCAGTGCTCGAACGCGGTGTGGTGCATGCTGATCGCCGCCTCGGCGTTGGCGATCTGAGTCGCGACGGCGGCGAGTTCGCCCTGGCCGTCGATGGCGGCGCGTGCCCGCCCGGCTGCTCTCGCGGTCCGGCGGGTTCGGCCGTGAAACGGGACCGGCCGCGTCCCGCAGAGGGACGCGGCCGGGCTCGTCGGTCGGGTCAGGCGGCGGCGGAGTCGTCGGTGATGGTGAACACCAGGGGGCCGCCCGGGACGGGCTGGCTGCGGGGGTCGCCGATCTCGCCGTAGAAGCTGCGCAGGCCGCCGGCGTCGGTGAGGTCGAAGCCGATGGTGTAGACGCCCGGGGTGAGCTGCCAGTAGGGCAGCCACAGCGAGATGGTGACGCTGCCGTCGGCGAGCTGACCGGTGCCGCCGAAGGCCTGGCTGACGACGTTGCCGTTCGCGTCGTACATGTAGTAGCCGACCCCGTTGATCGGGGCGGTCAGGATGTCGGCGTGAATGGTCAGCTGCACATAAGTCGAGCTCAGCTGGCTGAACGGGACCGAGGTCTGGCTGAGCGTGGCGCTGGTCGCGTGCGGCGGGGTCGTGTCCGGAATCCGGGAGATGCTCAGGCCCGGGTCCGGCGCGTTGAGGTAGCGGCTGCCGTAGACCGCCGCGTTCGCCGCCCCGTCCACGATGGCGATGCCGGTGATGGTGCAGCCGTCGCTGGAGGTGTACATCCGCAGCGGCACGGAGACGGTGCCGTCGGGTGCGACCGAGGCATTGCCCCACTGGGGGCACCCGTTGTCGGTGTCGACGTATACCGCGGAGATGCCCTTCGTCGCCCCGGTGACCGTAAAGGTCAGGTTGGTCGTGACGTCGTTGCGCCAGTTGTCGACCGGGTTGGGGCTGACGCTGAAGCCGCTCGCGCTGAGCGCTGTGTCCGACGTCACCGTGACCGACTGGGACTGCGGGTTCTTGTAGGTCGACTGTGCGCCCGAGTTGCTGAACAGGGTGATCTGCGCGACCCGCCAGTTGCCCGCGGCCGCGCCGGCCGGCAGCGTCGAGACGATGCCGCATTCGAACTGGTACGGGGTGCTGCCGCCGCTGAAAATGCCGCAGGAGGCGCCCGTGCTCCAGTCGCTTGTCGTGTATTCGAACTGGGTGGTGACGCTCTGACCGGCGGGCCCGGCGAGCTTGATCGTGCCCTTCCAGAAGCCCGACTGCCAGTCCTGGACGTCGAAGCTGTACACCACGTCGGCGCTGCCCGCACCCACGTAGACGAAGGGCCGCATCGGGGCGCCGTTCTGGTAGAGCGAGACCGACTGCAGGGACGGGCCGCTCGTGTCCGGCAGGGCGGTCGTCGCGATCGAGGCGCCGAAGGGCTGCAGCTTGGCCGCACCGAACGTGGCTGTGTCGCCGATGCCGTCGTCCAGCGTGATCTTCGTGACGTCCCAGGTCACCGCGGAGGAGCTGGCATACTGCGGCACCACGAACGTGTAGGTGTAGGTGGACTCCTGCGGGGTGCCGGAGACGTACTGGACCGGGCCGCAGCAGGTGTTGCCGTAGGAGAACTGGACCACCTGCTCGTGCCCGATGTACGCATTCTGGGCGACATCGTGCATGCGGATGGTCACGTGCCCTACGACCGTCGTCGCGTGCCGGTTCTGGTTCTTGACGGTGAAGGTCAGGTCGTCGGCGACGGCTCCGGCGGTGGAGTTCACGGTCGGCTGCGCGAACGACAGAGCGGAGATCGACAGCTTGCCGGCCGTGGCATCCGCGGCCTGGGCCGCGGACGCGGCGCCGACGACCGCGCCGGCCGTCAACGCCATTGTCAACGCCCCGCGGGCTACACCACGGGCGAAGTCGGAGATCATGAATGTGTTCTACCACCAGTGTCGCCCGCCGTGTGCCCCGCCGGACGAGACCGGCAAACGCCCAGAAATCTGCGTAACGACCTTCCTAGCGCGGGAATTCGGCGTGGGTGCCGGCCGCGACGATCCCGCCCGGGCCGAAGCGCCGGTGACCACCGGCCTGACGAGCAGACCGGCCGCGCTGGCCGAATCGCGCGACGGCCGCTCCTACAGCACGCGGTTTCTGGGTCATCGGGCATCAAGACCAGCACGTGACCTGGACAGAAGTACCGGTAGGGGATCACCGACCACGACGTGCGCCGGGTTCGCATGGTGATGCCTCCGGCCCACAGTGTTCCAAGGTCAGAGCCGGTGCCCCGGGCGCCGGCTTCGACGTTCCAAGCCCCGTACAGCAGCAAAGTACAGCAGCAGCAGCCATGGCACTGTTGCACTCGGCGTTCGGCAAGATCGGGGCAGGCTTGAGTTGCCCTGTGTCAACCCCTGGGTCGGGCGGCCGTTGGTTGGTCTTGGTTGAGGAGGGTTTGGAGGGCGCCGTGGGCGGCTGGGTTGTAGGGGACGTTGTCTTGCCAGCAGCGCCAGATG
>NZ_BAABAT010000010.1:162258-299917 GCF_039537565.1 Dactylosporangium darangshiense | reverse complement strand
CCCAAGGCGCGGCGCGCGGCCCAAGGCGCGGCGCGGGGAGCGGGACGCAGGCGCGGGGCGCAGGGCGCGGCACGCGGCCCAAGGCGCGGCGCGCGGCCCAAGGCGCGGCACGCGGCCCAAGGCGCGGCACGCGGCCCAAGGCGCGGCACGCGGCCCAAGGCGCGGCACGCGGCCCAAGGCGCGGCGGGCCGAGGGTGGGTTATGGGTGGGCGCGGGCCCAGGCGCGGGCCGCGGCCATGCGCTCGACGGCCGTTGGGTGGGAGCCGAACAGGAACTGTTCGACCGGGTTGGGATCCGGGTCGCCCAGGTTGACCAGGGACAGGCGGCCCTGCATGGCCTCGAACTCGCTCGGGTCGCGGGTCAGGTTCAGGGCGTGCTGGTCGGCGCGCGCCTCCACGCGCCGCGACACCAGGGACTGCAGCGGGCCGGCAAACAGGCCGGCGACCGCGGCGATGGCCAGCAGGAGGGCGATGGCGCGAGGCTCGGCGATCGACTCGACGCGGGCCAGGCGGAGCAGGGCGGACCACGAGCCCAGCAGGTACAGCGCGCAGACCGCCGCCGCGGCGCCCAGCGCGCCGAGCAGGGTGCCGGTCAGGACGTCGCCGTCCTTGGCGTGGCCGAGCTCGTGCGCGACTACCGACTCCACCTCGGCCGGCGGGGCCTTCTCGAGCAGCGTGTCGTACACGACGATCCGCCGCGTCGGGCCCAGGCCCGAGACGTAGGCGTTGACGGCGCGGGTGCGGCGCGACGCGTCGGCGACCAGGACGTCGCGGACCGGGACGCCGTCGCGGGCGGCCAGTTGCATCAGGCGGGTGCGCTGCTCGCCCTCGGGCATGGGGGTGAACTTGTTGAAGACCGGCTCGACGAGGACCGGGAACACGAAGCTGAGCAGGATCGCGAGCGCGGCTGCGCCGGCCGCGCCCCACGCCCACCACCAGCGCGGCGCGAAGTGGGTGATGGTGAAAAAGCCGACGAGGACGATCGCGCCGATGACGGCGCCGACGGCGTAGCCCTTCAGCAGGTCGACGGTCCAGCCGCCCCAGCCCTGCGTGGACAGCCCGTAGCGGCGCAGGATCGACTGGCGCCAGGCGGCCAGCGGCAGGGCGACCACCTCGCCGACGAGGGTGACCGCGAAGCCGCCGAGCAGCGCGCGAGCCAGCCAGTGGCCGCCGAACGGGCGGCCGGCCTGCTCGACGATCCACGAGCCGGCCGGGGTGAGGCCCAGCACGAGCGCGATGACGAGGCCGAGCGCGAGCGACAGGTAGGTCCCGGGTCGCAGCGCGGCGTGGAAGGCCCGGCCCTGTGCCACGGCGTCGTGCGGCAGCGTGTCGAGCGCGGCCAGCTGGTCGGCCCGGGGTGCGGGCGCCGCCGCCCACGGGACCCGCAGCAGCGCGACGGCGGCCGCCGCGACGATCAGCACGACGAGCGTGATCGTGGCCCAGACGCGAGGGGTCATCGCAACAGCCTATGCGGCGTGCCCGCGGCGGCGCCGGGGTGACGGGACCGGGGTGACGGGCAGGGTTTCGAAGTGGGTGGGCTCGAGCACGGTGACCTCGAAGCCGGCCAGCTCGAAGACCTCGATGGCGCGGACCTCCTCGGCGCCGAGCTGGTGAAATGCCGGCGGCGTGTCGAGCAGCAGGGTAACCACGCAGGTGGTGCACGCGTTGCCCCGCACCGAACAGCTTTCGCAGTCGACGAGCATCGCTCCTCCATTACCAACGTGCCGGGTGAACCGGATAGCACGAACGGTAACGGTGGGGTACGACAAAAATGGGAAAGAGCAGGTCATGAACGTGACAGGCGGCGCAGCAGCGTGTCCGACGACAGCGGGTAGGCCCCATGCCTGCGCACCCCGTCGATGACCTCCTTGTCCGAGGAGATCACCACGATCGGGCGACCGGCCGGCTCGGCGCGCACGAGCCGCCGGATGAGCTCGTCGGCGGTCTCGCCCTTGCGCGAGAACAGCACGCGCACCCCGCGCGGCGCAGGCGGCAGGCCGTGCACCCGCTCGGCGCCGTCGAAGACGACCGTGACCTCGGCCCTGGTCTGGGCGACCAGGCCGCCGACGCCCGCGATCAGCCGGTTGCGCTGCTGTTCGAGGGAGATTTCGGCGTACCCCTTCTTGGTCACGTTGTATCCGTCGACGATCATGTGCGCCTTGGGCAGGCTGAGCAGCTGGTCGAGACGGGCCGGATCGTCGGCGTCCAGCGCGCGCGCCGCACCGGCGCCGGAGGCGTTCTCGGGCCGGTCGGCGGACGCGTCGGCGACGAAGTCGGCGGGCAGCTTGTCGGTCGGGTCGAGGGCCAGCTCACGGCGCAGGCCGACGGCCGCCTGGCCGATGGTCTCCAGCAGCAGCCACAGCCGCGCGTCGTCGACGGCGCGGGCGTCCTTGGCGCTCTGCCGCTGCGCACCCGCGGCCGCCTCGGCCTCGGCGAGCTTGGCGCGCAGTCGGCGCAGCTCGGCGTCGTGGTCGGCGTTGGAGCGGGTGACCCGGCCCTTCTCGGCGGCGAGCATGTCGGTGGCCTTGCGCTCCTTGGCCTGCGACTCGCGCAGCGCCTTGCCCAGCGAGCGGACCTCCTCGCGCAGGCCGGCCGCCTCGTCGCGCAGCCGGGCGAGCTCGTCGCGCAGCTTGTCGGCCTCGACGCGGGCCACGGCGCGGTCGTGCTCGGCGCGGGTCAGGCGCTGCTCGACGTCGCGCACGCGCTCGGCGGCCAGGGCGCCCTCGGCCTCGGCCCGCACGGTCTCGGTCGCGTCGGTGACGAGCGAGCGCCAGCCCTCGGGCCGCGCCAGGTATGCCAGCGCCGCCACCTCGACCGGGTCCGCCGCCGCCGGCGCGGCGCCCTCGAGGATGGCCGCGCCCAGGTCACCGGCCTCGTTGACGACCCTGGTGGCGAGCCGTTGGCGAAGCAGCGGATCGCCGGAGAGCTGCATCGCGATCATCGGACCGCCCAGCCGCGCGCGTCGGTTGGGCGCGAACTTCGCCACGCGCCGCAGTGGCATCGGCAGCTCATCCAGCGGCAACCCGGTCATCGCGCCCGCTGCCAGGGCGATCACGCGCTGCCGGACGGCCTCGGGCAGCACCGGCTCGAGCTGGTCGTCCTCCACCTGCGCAGCGTCGACGGCGGCCTCGAGGTCAAGGCCGTCGGGAGCGTCGTGCGCAGACATCACTCCAGTGTCGCATTGTCGACCACATTCGCCCGGGATGGTGTCCAGGACCGCCGCCTTAACTCGAAAGACGAGAAGCTGACATATCCTTATTTCACCCGATTCGGTGGGACAGCTCGGGAGGCGTCATGGCGGCACCGGTACCCCACAACGAGGTGGATCGACTATCCGCCCTGCACGCGATGGCAATCCTGGACACGCCGCCGGAGACCGATTTCGACGACATCGTCCGGATCGCCAGCGAGATCTGCGGTGCGCCGATCTCGCTCGTGACGCTCGTCGACGCCGAGCGCCAGTGGTTCAAGGCCAAGATCGGCGACCTTCCGGTCGATGAGTCGCCCCGCGAGGTGGCCTTCTGCGCGCACACGATCATGGGGCGGGATCTCATGGTGGTACCGGACACCACCGCCGACTCCCGCTTCGCCGACAACCCGTTCGTGCAGGCCGATGACGGCATCCGCTTCTACGCGGGTGCGCCGCTGCTCACGACGGGCGGCGCCGCGCTCGGCACGCTGTGCGTCATCGACCACGCGCCGCACCGGCTCAACCTCGACCAGATGCGCGCCCTGCGGGCCCTGGCCAAGCAGGTCACCGAGCTGCTCGAGCTGCGGCGTCTCGTGGTCGCCGAGGAGCTGCAGGCCCGGCCGGAGCCGCGGGCGGTCGATCTCGCGTACCTGACCGAGAACCGCGTCCGCGAGCTGCGCAGCATCGCCGACGCCCGCAACATCGCGATCACCCTCGGGCTCACCGAAGCCACGACGATCCACGCCGACCCGGCCAAGCTGTCCCGGGCGATCGACTACGTCATCTTCTGCGCGCTCAAGTTCGCACCGGCTGGCGGTCGCGTCGCGGTGCGGGTGCTCAGCACGCCCGTGCCCACCATCGAGGTCGGCCACGCCGGCGGCGGCATCCGCCCCGAGTGGCAGACCGACCTGGCCGGGGTCCGGGCCGCCGACGAGCCGGTGCCGCGGGCCGTCGCGGAAATCCTGCGCGCGCACGGCGCCACCGTCGTGGATACGTCGGCGGTCGCCGGTTCACCCGGCGTCCGCTTCGAGCTGAGGTTCCCGCCGCACTGATTTCCGCGGTGGTACCTCCCTGAAACCGCCGGTCACGGCCTCGCCGGCAGTTTTTGTCACACCCTGGCCGTAGTGTGCGCCCCGTGCCCGACTACTACCAGGAAACACTCGACACGCTCTTCGACGATCCGCGCGCCGCGACGCTGTTCGCGACGACGTTCGTCGTGGTCGACCTGGAGACGACCGGCGGCGCGCCGGACGGCGGGGGCATCACCGAGATCGGCGCGGTGAAGGTTCGCGGCGGCGAGGTGCTCGGCGAGTTCGGCACGCTGGTCAACCCCGAGGAGCGGGTGCCGTCCTTCATCACCGTGCTCACCGGGATCACCGAGCTGATGCTGCTCGAGGCGCCGAAGCTCGACACGGTGCTGCCGAGCTTCCTGGAGTTCGCCAAGGGCAGCGTGTGGGTCGCGCACAACGCGCCGTATGACACCGGGTTCCTGAAGGCGGCCTGCGCCAAGCACGGTTACCCCTGGCCCAAGCCGATCGTGCTCGACACCGCCGCGATCGCCCGGCGCGCGCTCATCGCCGACGAGGTGCCCAACCACAAGCTGTCGACGCTGGCCCGGCACTTCCGGGCGGCGACCCAGCCGATCCACCGGGCGCTGGACGACGCGCGCGCCACCGTGGACGTGCTGCACGGGCTGTTCTCCCGGCTCGGCAGCCTCAAGGTGCACACCGTCGGCGACGTGATCGAGTTCGTGAAGGCGGTCAGCCCGGCACAGCGGCGCAAACGGCACCTCGCCGAGGGGCTGCCCGACGCGCCCGGGGTCTACGTGTTCCGGGGACACAAGGACCGTCCGTTGTACATCGGGACGAGCTCGTCCATCGCCACCCGCGTGCGCAGCTACTTCACGGCGGCAGAGAAGCGCGCCCGCATCGACGAGATGCTCAACGCGGCGGAGCGGGTGGAGGCGATACCGTGCGCGCACTCGCTGGAGGCCGAGGTGCGCGAGCTGCGGCTGATCGCGGCGCACAAACCGCCCTACAACCGCCGCTCGAAGTTCCCGGAGCGCGTCCTGTGGCTCAAGCTCACCGCCGAGGCCTATCCGCGGCTGTCGGTGGTGCGCGAGCTGCACGCCGACGGCGCCGCCTACCTCGGGCCGTTCAGCTCCCGCCGCGGCGCCGAGCTCGCCGCCGCGGGGATCTATGACGCGCTGCCGATCCGCCAGTGCACCCACAAGCTCTCGCCGCGCACGCCGACGCCCGCGTGCGCGCTCGCCGAGCTCGGCCGCTGCCCGGCGCCGTGCGAGCACCGCATCTCCGCGGACGACTACGAGGCGCACGCCGCGGCGCCGTTCCGCACCGCGACGACGGGCGACCCGAGCCCGATCGTTCGGGGGCTGATGGCCCGCATCGAGACGCTGGCCGACGCGCAGCGCTACGAGGACGCGGCGGCGATCCGGGGCCGGCTGGTCGTGTTCCTGCGCACGGCGATCCGGATGCAGCGGCTCGCCTCCCTGAGCGCGCTGCCGGAGCTCGTCGCCGCGCGGCCATCCGCGGCGGGTGGTTGGGAGATCGCGGTGGTGCGACACGGGCGACTCGCCGCGGCGGGCGCGTCACCCCCGAGGGTGCATCCACAGCCGACACTGGATGTGGTGTTGGCCACAGCGGAGACCGTAATGCCCGGGCCGGGCCCGGCCCCCAGGGCCTCCCCGGAGGAAACCGAGCGCATCCTCGCGTGGCTCGAGCGCCCCGAAACGCGGCTGGTCAAGACCGATATAGGCTGGTCATCACCGGTCGACGGGGCCGCGCGATGGCGCCCGTTCCTGGCCCGCGCGGAGGCCGCCGCCGCGGTTCAGACCGATTTGGACGGGTAGGCACATCGGACGATCGCACATACTCAAATGACCGATCGGATGCACGATGGGAAACTAGGCTGGAACCTACCCAAACCCAGGCCCGCCCGGCCCGTCGGTGAGGAGGTGCCGCATGGAACCCGGTCTGCAGTCCGGCGCGCCCTTCAGCGCGGCCCCCTCCCCGGTATCGAACCCTCCAGGGAGCAGTCCCCCAACGCGCCCCGGGCCAAGCCCGGCGCATCAGCCGGCAACCAACCCAGCGCACCTCCCGGTAAACAGGGCACACCCGAACGACTCGCATGCGAACACCGGGCCCGCCGGCACCGCGCACCCGAACGAGACACATTCGAGCGCCGCATACCCCAGCACCGCCTCCGCCGGCGGCGCGCACCCGAACGACTCGCACTCGAGCGCCGCACACGCCGACACCGCATCCGCCGGCGCCGGGCACCCGAACGACGCGCATTCGAGCGCCGCCTCCGGCGACGCCGCACACCCGAGCGCCACACACGCCGACACCGCCTCCGGCGACGCCGCGCACCCGGACGCCGGGGATGAGCCGGACGGTGCACACGTGGCCGGGGCGCAGCACGATCCCCGGGTGCTGAGCCACCCGGACCGGCTTGGAGAGTCCGACCAACCAAGCAAATCCGGTGAATCCGATAGTTTCGGTCAACTCGCTGGATCTGGCCAGTTCAGTACGTCGGGTCAGGTCAATGGATCTGATCGATCAGTCGTGCTTCCGGGATCGGGCGTCGGGCCCGGTCCCGATGTGCGCGGCGCTGCTCAGGCCGCCGGTGGCGGTTCGGGCTCGGGGCCGAACGCGACGCACAGCGAGTACATGTTGGACCCAGCGGCGTCGGACGGCAACCCCATGGAGTCGCCGATTTTTCGTGTCGGACGGGTCGTTGCGTTCGGACCCGCGATGACCAGCCACGATGCCCGGCCGCTCCACGACGAGACACTCACGACCGTCGAGACGATCCGGGTCGAGTCGCTCGGGGCCGGCGGAGGGTTTGCCACCAACCCGCCGGGGAGCGTCAGGCCGCCGGGGGCGTTCGGTGGGGCCGCGAGCTCGGCGCTGGCCGGCGGCACGAGCGGGGCCGGGGGCGATCGGCTCCACGCCGGTGAGATGTTCCTCGGGCCCAAGGGGCTTCCGACGGCGGCGATCAACACGCCCGACGCGCCCGCCCGGCGCAGGCCCGCGCCGGCGGAGCGCGCCGAGCGGTCCGATGCCGAACGAGCATCCGGCGACTGGCCCGCCAACGACGCCCGGCAGTGGCAGCAGAGCGGCGACGACCTCGCGCCGCCGGGCCGGGGCGGTCGCCAGAGCCGGGCCGAGGGCGCGGGCCAGGAGAGCCCGGCGGACCGGGCCGGCCAGAACGAAACGCCGCAGGGGCAGGCCACGACCGAAGGCCAGGTGACAGCGCCCCAGGGCCAGACGGCGACCGAAGGCCAGGCGACGACGCCCCAGGGCCAGAAGACCACGACCCAAGACCGGGCCGGGACGCAGAACCGGGCGGGAACCCAGGGCCGGGCGGGGACCGAGGACCGAGCCGCGACGCAGGACCGGCTCAGGACCGAGGACCGGGCCGGAACCCAGGATCGAGCAGGAACGCAGGACCGGGCCGGCACTCAGGACCGAGCGGCGACGCAGGACCGAGTACAGACCGGCAAGCCGCGGAACACCCACGACCAGACGCAGGACCGTGGCTCGCAGACCTCCCGCCGCGATGAGATCCCCCGCGAACGCAACACCGTCGACACGGCACCGACGAACAAAGCGCCGACGCACGAGACGCCCCGGCACGACGCGACCGTCGAGCAGGCGCCGGCGGATCAGGGCCACGCGGATCAGGGCGGCGCGGATCGGGGCGGCGCGGATCGGGGCGGCGCGGATCAGGCGGCGAGCGACGAGGCCGGCAGGAAGCGGGGCGGGCCGCCGCGGCCGAAGATGCGCGAGGCGCGGCTCGACGACCGGTACGCTGCGCCCCGGCACAAGCTCGTCGCGCCGCCCACCGACGACTCGCCCGAGGTGCCGCCGCCGCCGAGCTACTCAGCGCTGGCGGGCGGGGCGGTGCCGGGGGATCCGACGTCGACGTACTCGGCGATCATCGGCTCGCGGCTGCGGTCCTTCTTCCCCTGGCAGTCCAGCGATGACCCGATGGCGCCGATTCTTCGGGTACACCGGCAGATTCACACGACGGCGGACATTGCGCTGCTGCGGCGGGCGTATGGGACCGCGGAGCAGATGCACCGCGGGCAGATGCGCAAGAGCGGCGAGCCCTTCATCACGCACCCGCTCGAGGTGACCGAGATCCTCGCCGACCTCGGGATGGACACCACGACGCTCGTCGCGGCGCTGCTGCACGACACCGTCGAGGACACCGACTACACGCTCGGCGCGCTGGAGCGGGACTTCGGCGGCGAGGTTGCGCTGCTGGTCGACGGCGTGACGAAGTTCGACAAGATGTTCTACGGCGCCGACGCCGAGGCCGAGACGATCCGCAAGATGATCGTCGCCGCCGGGCGGGACGTGCGGGTGCTGGTCATCAAGCTCGCGGACCGGCTGCACAACATGCGCACGATCGACGCGCGGTCGGTGAAGAGCCGGGTGCGCATCGCCACGGCGACGCGCGAGGTGCTCATCCCGCTGTGCGAGCGGCTCGGGATCCAGGCGCTCAAGCGGGAGCTCGAGGACTGGGTGCTGCGGGCGGTGTCGCCGAGCGGATACGCGGTCGTCGCCGACTACGTGAACCAGCGGGTCGGCTGGGACGGGTATCTGGACAAGATCATGTCGGCCGTCGGCACCGACCTGAAGAGGTTCGGCATCGACGCGACGGTGTCGCCGCGGCCCCGGCACCTGTACTCGATCTGGAAGGACACCGTCGACGGCAACTACGCCGAGCCGCACGACCTGCCGCGCGTGGTGGTCGTCGTCGACGGGCCCGAGACCGACTGCTACGCGGCGCTCGGTGCGGTGCACGGCAAGTGGCGCCCGGTGCCGGGGCGGTTCAAGGACTTCATCGCCACGCCGAAGAACAACAACTACAAGTCGCTGCACACGACGGTGCTCGGGCCGGAGGGGCGCTCGCTGGAGGTGCTGATCCGCACCGTCGAGATGCACCAGGCGGCGGAGTACGGCATCGTGGCGAACTTCCGCTACCCCTCCACCGCCGCGCGGTTCGGGCCGGCGACGAAGGCCGAGCAGCTGGACTGGCTGCGGCGGCTGCTCGACTGGGAGGCGGCGGCGTCGGACCCGGCGCAGTTCATCGCCTCGCTGCGCTGCGACCTCGCCGAGGACCAGATCCTGGTGCTGACGGCCGGCGGCGGGCGGCCGGTGCTGCTGCCCAGCGACGCGACGCCGGTCGACCTCGCGTACATCCTCGGCGCCGACGTCGGCAACCGATGTATCGGCGCCCGGGTCAACGGCCGCCTGACCGCAGTGTCCTCGCCGCTCGCCGACGGCGACACCGTCGAGATCATCACGCGCGCCGGGCAGCGCGACGAGTTCGACTTCGACGCCGATGCCCCGGCGCGCGGTCCGTCGCCCGAGTGGCTCGACTTCGTGAAGACCCCGCACGCCCGGCTCCACATCAGCCGCTGGTTCGAAGCGCACGTGGCCCCCGCGATCACCGTCGCCAACAAGGTGCGCCTGGGCCGCCTCGCGATCGGCCTGGCGCTGCGCCAGCAGGGCCGCGGCCTGGCCAGCGACCTGCCGCTGGTGCGCCTCGCGCCGCGGCTGGGCTACCCCGACCTGGAGACGCTGCTCGTCGCCGTCGCCGACCACGCCCGCACCGCCGACGAGGTCGTGGCCGAGTTGATCGCCCTGGTCGACCAGTCGCCGCGGTAGCTGTCTAGCCTTACCCGGATGACCGACTTCCGTGCTCGCCTGCGCGCGTGGACGTACCGCACGTTCTACCGCCTGCCGGGGCGCTGGCGGCGGCGGATCGTGCGCACATTCCAGCCGACGTACACGATCGGCGCCGTCGCGATCGTCCGCGACCCGCAGCTGAGCCGGATCCTGCTGCTGCGCCAGCCGCCCGGCGCCGGCTGGTCGCTGCCGGCCGGGCTGATGGACCGCGGCGAGACGCCGGTGCAGTGCGCGGCGCGCGAGCTGGGCGAGGAGACCGGCATCAAGCTGTCGCCCGAGCATCTGCGCGCGGCCAACCCCAACGCGGTCGTGCACACCCGCGGGCAGTGGGTCGACATGGTGTTCGAGGCCGAGGTCGAGCCGGGCGCCGAGCTCGTCGTCGACGCCGCCGAGGTCATCGAGGCGGCCTGGCATCGGCTGGACAACCTGCCGCCGCTGACCGTCTCGACGTCGCGACTGCTCGCGAACTACGGGATCGGGCCCTACAAGGACTACCCCGAGGCACGCCAGCAGTGAACGCGGACGTGTGTGCGGTCATCCTGGCCGCGGGCGAAGGCCGGCGGCTGCGGCCGCTGACCGAGCACCTGCCCAAGGCGCTGTGCCCGGTCGGCAACGTGTCGCTGCTGGGCCGCGCGCTGGAGCGGGTGGAGAAGCTCGGCCTCGACGTCGCCGTCAACGCCTGCTACCTCGGGCACATGGTGGTCGAGCACGTCGGCGACCGGGCGCACCTGTCCGTCGAGCCGGGCGAGCCGCTCGGCACCGCCGGCGGCCTCGCGCTGCTGCGCGACTGGATCGGCGGCCGCGCCGTGCTCGCGGGCAACGCCGACGCGTACCTGGCGGCGGCGGACGGCATGACACCCGGCGAGGACATCGCGGGGCTGCTGGCGGGATGGGACGGCAACACCGCGCGCCTGCTGGGCGTGCCCGGCCCGCCGCACGAGTTCGGCGCCCACCGGTTCGCCGGGTTCTCGCTGCTGCCGTGGGACCTGGTGGCGGCCCTGGAGCCGGAGCCGTCCGACCTCGTGCGCGCGGCGTGGCGCCCCGCCGAGCGTCAGGGCCGCCTGGAGGTGGTCGAGTATGCGGGCACCTACCTGGACACCGGCACTCCGGCGCACTATCTCGAAGCAAACCTCCATGCGGTACACCATGAGAATCTCGTCGCCGAGACCGCCGTCGTCACCGGCGAGCTCGACCAGGCCGTCATCGGCGCCGGGGCCGTCGTCGCCGGCCGCGTGACCCGCGGGGTGGTGTGGCCGGGTGGCTCGGTCGGGCCGGGCGAGACGCTGACGGACGCAATCCGGGTCGGCCAAAGCATGACGGTGCCCGCGCACTAGCATGACGGTGTCCACATGCTGGAGGGAGCACCGCAGGTGATCACCGCGATCGTCCTCATCGACTGCGCCACCGACTCGATCCCGGAGGTGGCTGAGAACATCGCCAACCTCGACGGCGTCAGCGAGGTGTACTCCGTCGCCGGCAACACCGACCTCATCGCGATGGTCCGGGTCCGGCAGTTCGAGGACATCGCCGAGGTGATCGCCAACAACATCTCGAAGGTGCCCGGCGTCGTCGACACCGACACGCACATCGCCTTCCGCGCGTACTCCCGCCACGATCTCGAGGAAGCGTTCGCGATCGGCCTCCCCGACGCCGACTGAGTCCCGCGGTCCGGCGCGGTGCGGACGCGGACTGAGTCCCGCGATCCAGCACGGCACGGACACGGACTGAGTCCCGCGGTCCAGCACGGCGCGGACCGCCGGATTGAGTCCCCCGATCCGGCGCGGCGCGGACGTGGACAAGGTCCACCGGTCTGTGCGGCGCAGATGCGGACTAATTCCCACGGTTTTGCGCGGCCGGCGCAGCAAGGCGTGGGCACGGGGCCGGGCGGCGCCGCAAGAAACCCCCGTTTGCCCTGGTTACGACGTCGGGAGTGCGGCAAATCGCATCGAATGCGTGCCCCACACCCGGTACCCTCGCCGCCATGAGGATCGGCATCGTAGGGGCCACCGGGCAGGTCGGCAGCGTCATGCGCCACATCCTGGCCGAACGGCAGTTCCCGGTAGACGAGTTGCGACTGTTCGCGTCCGCCCGCTCCGCCGGGCGGCCCATTGACTGGCAGGACACGCAAGTCACGGTGGAGGACGCGGCCACCGCGGACTACACCGGGCTCGACATCGTGCTGTTCTCGGCCGGCAAGGGCACGTCGAAGGAACTCGCCCCGAAGGTGGCCGCCGCGGGCGCCGTCGTGATCGACAACTCGTCGGCCTGGCGGATGGACCCCGACGTGCCGCTGGTCGTCGCCGAGGTCAACCCGCACGCCGCGGCCGTGCGGCCGAAGGGCATCATCGCCAACCCCAACTGCACCACGATGGCCGCCATGCCGGTCGTGCGCCCGCTGCACCAGGACGCCGGGCTGGTGGCCATGGTCGCCGCCACATACCAGGCCGTCTCCGGCGCCGGGCTGGCCGGCGTCGCCGAGCTCGACGAGCAGGTCCGCAAGGTGGCCGACGGCGCCGCGGCGCTGGCGTTCAACGGCTCGGCGGTGGAGTTCCCGGAGCCGAAGAAGTTCGCCCGCCCGATCGCGTTCAACGTGCTGCCGCTGGCCGGCGCGATCGTCGACGACGGCTCGTTCGAGACCGACGAGGAGCAGAAGCTGCGCAACGAGAGCCGGAAGATCCTCGAGCTGCCCGGCCTCAAGGTCTCCGGCACCTGCGTGCGCGTGCCCGTCTTCACCGGCCACTCGCTGCAGCTGAACCTGCGCTTCGAGCGCCCGATCTCGGTCGCGCGCGCCACCGAGCTGCTCTCCGGCGCGCCCGGCGTGGTGCTCAGCGACATCCCGACGCCGCTGCAGGCCGCGGGCGCCGACCCGTCGTACGTCGGCCGCATCCGCGCCGACGAGACCGTCGACAACGGCCTGGCGCTGTTCGTCTCGAACGACAACCTGCGCAAGGGCGCGGCCCTCAACGCGGTCCAAATCGCCGAGCTGCTGATCCCGTAACAGGCGTTACCGTAACGGCCGTTACCGGAACATCTGTTCCCGTAACGGCCGTTACGTGCATGCAGCCGCCGCACGCCGGGCCGCGCCCGCCCCACCTCGGCCGCGCGGGCCCCGGGCCGGGCCACCTCAGGCACGCGGGCCGGGGGCCGGGCCGCCTCGGGCACGCGGGCACGCGGGCACGCGGGCCGGGGGCCGGGGGCCGGGCCACCTCGGGCACGCGGGCACACGCGGGCACGCGGGCGGGGGGCCGGGCCACCTCGGGCACGCGGGCACGCGGGCACGCGGGCCGGGGGCCGGGCCACCTCGGGCACGCGGGCCGCTGCCGGGCCGTGCATGCGTAACGGCCGTTACGTGCATGCGCGGCCCGGACCCGCCCTCAGATGTGGCGGTCGAACCAGTCCAGGATCGCGTCGAAGCGCTGGATGCGGTGCGACGGGCGACCGGTCCGCGAGAGCTCATGGCCCTCGCCGGGGAAGAGCAGCAGTTCCACCGGCGCGCCGCGCCGCTTCAGGGCCACGAACAGGCGATACGCCTGCTCGACCGGGCACCGCCAGTCCTGCTCCGAGTGAATGATGAGCATCGGCAGCGAGATCCGGTCGGCGTAGGACAGCGGGCTCTGCCGGGCGAAATCGTCCACGTACAGCGAGTCGGCGAAGAACCAGCCGATGTCCGACGTCCCCACGAAGCTGTCGATGGCGTTCACGGCCCGCTCCGACACCGCCGCCCGGAACCGGTCGCCGTGGTGCGCCGCGAGCCAGGTCGTCATGAAGCCGCCGTGTGAGCCGCCCAGCACCCCGACCCGCCGCTCGTCCAGGTCCGGCGACTTCAGCGCCGCGTCGAGCAGGGCCAGCAGGTCGGCCGCGCTCGTCTCGCCCACGTTGCCCCGGATTGCGCGCCCGTGCGCCTCCCCGTAGCCGGACGAGCCGCGCGGGTTGCCGAAGACCACCGCGTAGCCCCCTCCGGCGTAGACCTGGGCCTCGTCGAAGAGCCGCCAGCCGTACTGCGTGAAGGGGCCGCCATGGATCATGAGCAGGACGGGATGCGGGCCGGGACCGGCGGGCCGGACCACCCAGCCGTGCACCGGGTAGCCGTCGGGGGCGGCCCCGGTGATCTCGACCTGCTCAAGGGCCCCGAAGCCGTCCGAGAAGCCGGTGAGCCGCCGCACCCCGAACGCCTCGACGCCCCCCGAGACGCGGTCCAAGGCGCCGTCCGAAACGCGGTCCGAGCCGGCGTCCGAGGCGCCGTCCGAGACCCCGCCCAAGGCGCCGTCCGAAACGCCGCCCGAGGCCCCATCCGAAACGCCGTCCGAAACGCCGTCCGAAACGCCGTCCGAGACGCCGGCCAGCCGGCGCGGACCCGCGTAGACCTCACCCCAGTCGGCCGGGCCGGCGATCGTCGCGGCCAGCGTGCCGCCCGCCCACGCGAACCCGGCCACCTGGCGCTCGCCCTCGACCACCGCGGCGGGCGCCCCGCCGTCGATGGGCACGAGCAGCAGCTGTACCGCACCCCGCCGCTCGTTGGCGAACAGCACCCCGTCCGGGCAGACGTCCAGGTCGCCGCCCGGCAACGCGAGGTGGTACTCGGCCGGGTCGAGCAGCGGCCGCACCGCGCCGCCGTCCAGCGGCACCGACCACAGCGAGTCGTTGCGCAGCACCGGGTCGACGCGGCCCTCCCCCGCCGGCGCGGCCGCGAACACGACCGCGGCGCCGTCGGGGGTGAACCGGGGCAGGCTCGCGATGAACTCGGCGCCCGTGAGCGCGCGCAGGCCGGCGCCGTCGGGGCGCACCACGCACACGTCGGCCGCCCAGTCGGAGCCCCAGCCGGCATGGCGGGCCGAGACGAAGGTGAGCCACTCGCCGTCGTGGCTCCAGCGCGGGTCGCCGTGGTCGTGCCCGCCGGTCGTGATGCGGGTGACCTCGCCATCCAGGGTGGCCACGAACAGGTGCGCCGGGCGGTCGCGCAGGAACCCGACGCCGTCCATCCGGTTGAACAGCTCCGTGATGCGCCGCGGCGGCTCGCCGTCGGGCCCGACCGGCTCGCCGTCGTCGGTGCTGGCGGTGCCGTAGCGGCCCTCATGGGGTACACGAGCGGAAAATGCCAGCCGGGTGGAGTCCGGCGACCAGTCGGGCGCTCCCGCCCCCAGCGGCTCGTCCGTCAGCCGCCGCGGCTCTCCCCCGTGCACCGGCATGACCCACAGCTGCGGCTTCGCGGCCTTGTCGACCCGCCGGAGAAACGCCAGCCAGCGCCCGTCCGGCGAGAAGCGCGGCGCGCTGTCGTGCCAGCCGTTGGTGAACTGGGCAGCGGGGCGCGAGCCGTCGGAAGGCATGAGCCACAGCTGCGAGGTGTACGCGTCGGTGGCGAGATCGGGCCGGGAGACCGCGACGGCGACGGTCGCGCCGTCCGGGCTCAGCGCGGGCGCGCCGGGTGTGCGCATTTGCGGCAGATCGACTGGTTTCACGCAGTGCACAGTAACCGGGGTCACCCTCCTTACCCACCGGTAACCTCCTACCCCTACCCTCGACCCATGGAGCCGACGGTGGAGACGGTCGAACGCGGGACGGACCGGATCGCCCTGCAGGTGTACCCCGCGCCCGACGACGCCCCGACGCTCGCCGTGCTGTGGCCGGCGATGGGCGTGCCGGCCCGCTACTACCGCGCGTTCGCCGCCGACCTGGCCGCCGCCGGGCTCGCCGTGGTCGTCGCCGACCTGCGCGGCACCGGTGCGAGCGCGCCGCCGCCGTCGCGGGCCTCGCGCTACGGCCTGGCCGAGCTGACCGGCGACGTCGACGCGGTGCTGCAGCACCTCAAGCCGCGCCGGGCCGGGCGCCGCACGATCCTGGTCGGGCACTCGCTGGGCGGCCAGGCGTGCGCCCTGCATCTCGCCGCCGAGCCCGCCTCCGACGTGGCGGGGCTCGCGCTGCTGGCGGTCGGGGTGCCGTACTGGCGCCGCTACCCCGCCGGCCGACGCGTGCCGGTGCTGCTGCAGACCCAGACCCTCGGCGTGGCCTCGACCGTGCTGCGGGTCTGGCCGGGCTGGGGCTTCGGCGGCCGCCAGGCGCGCCGCGTGATCCAGGACTGGGCACGGACCGCCCGCACCGGCCGCTATCCGGCGCTGCACGGCGTGGACATGGAGGCGGCGCTGCGGCGGGTCACGACGCCGGTGCTGGCCGTCGACATGGCCGGCGACCGGTACACGCCGCCCGGCACCGTCTCGCGCCTGCTGGAGAAGCTCCCGGCCGCGCCGGTGACCCGCGAGCACTACGAGCCCGGGCCGCCGATCGACCACTTCCGCTGGGCGAAGCACGGCACCGCCCTGGCCGCCCGCGTGGCCGAGTGGACCACGACACTGACCTGAGCAACGGGAAACGGCCCCCGGCGAGACGCCGGGGGCCGTTTCCACACGGGCTCAGCGGTCCGAGGTGATCTCCTCGCGCTTCGGCACGCCGATGTCGTACGGCGCCGGCTTCGGCGTCGGGGCCGCCTTCTCGATCGGGTAGAAGAAGCCCTTCACCGTCGGCGCGAGCGCGCCGATGCGGTTCATCTTCTTCGGCACGACCCAGCCGGCGTACTCCAGGCCGTGGTGCCCGTCGCCCTCGATGGCGTGCTCGTCGAACGGCAGCGGCTGGTGTACCTCGATGAACCGGCCGTCCGGCATGCGCCGGATGATGCCGGTCTCGATGCCGTGCGCCAGGACCTCGCGGTCGTGCTGCTGCAGGCCGAGGGCGATGCGGTACGCGGTGTAGTACGCCAGCGGCGGCAGCACCAGGATGCCGATGCGCCCGGCCCAGGTCATCGCGTTGAGGCTGATGTGGAACTTGTCGGCCAGCACGTCGTTGCCGCCGGAGATCAGCAGCACGACGTAGAACGCGATCGCCATAGCGCCCAGCGCCGTGCGCAGCGGGTTGTCCCGCGGGCGCTGCAGCAGATTGTGCACCGCCTTGTCCTTGCTGAACCGCGCCTCGATGAACGGATAGAACATCGGCAGCATGGTCAGGATGCCGGGTAGCACCACCGTCGGCCAGAAGATCGGCGGGATGGTGTAGCCGTCACCCCAGCCAAACAGGTCGAAGCGGATCTCCCACGCCGGGAACAGACGCGTCGAGCCGTCCAGGAACATGACGTACCAGTCGGGCTGGCTCGCCGCCGAGACGACCGCGGCCTTGTAGGGCCCGAACAGCCAGATCGGGTTGATCTGGAACAGGCCGGCCAGCGCGGCGATCATGGCGAACACGATCATGAAGAAGCCGCCGGCCTTGGCCGCGAAGCCCGGGAACATCCGCACGCCGACCACGTTCTCGTTGGTCCGGCCGGGGCCGGGCCACTGCGTGTGCTTCTGCTTCACCAGCAGGCCCATGTGGACGCTGATGAGTGCGAGCAGCGCGCCGGGGATGAGCAGCACGTGGACGATGTAGAGCCGGTCCAGGATGACATCACCCGGGAACTCACCGTTGAACAGCGAGGTCGTCACCCAGGTGCCGACGATCGGGATCGACAGCATGATGGCGCTGGCGATGCGAAGGCCGGTGCCGGACAGCGCGTCGTCGGGCAGCGAGTAGCCGGCGAAGCCCTCGAGGAAGCCCATCCAGAACAGCAGCACGCCGACGATCCAGTTGGCCTCGCGCGGCTTGCGGAACGCGCCGGTGAAGAACACCCGGAACATGTGCACGACGATCGCGGCCATGAACAGCAGCGCCGCCCAGTGGTGCATCTGGCGCATGAACAGGCCGCCGCGCACGTCGAACGACAGGTGCAGGGCGGTGTTGTACGCCTGCGACATCTCCACGCCGCGCAGCGGGGTGTAGCTGCCGTCGTACACCACCTCGCGCATCGACGGGTCGAAGAACAGCGCGAGGAAGATGCCGCTGAGCAGCAGCACAATGAACGAGTAGAGGGCGATCTCACCCAGCAGGAATGACCAGTGGTCGGGGAAGACCTTGTTCAGCAGGCGTCGCAGGGGCGTGGCCGCCTGGAAGCGCTCGTCGAGCGCCTCCGCCGACTTCGCCGGCATGGCCCGGACATCGATCTTGCGCCTTTTCATGGCCGCTCCCAGAAGGCCGGTCCGATAGCAACCCGGTAATCGGACTTCGCTACGAAGTATCCCTCATCATCCACCGTGATCGGCAGTTGCGGCAGTGCCCGGCTGGCGGGACCGAAAATCGGCCGCGCGTTGTCGGTGATCTGGAACTGCGACTGGTGGCAGGGGCACAGCAGGCGGTTGGTCTGCTGCTCGTACAGGCTCGCCGGGCAGCCGGCGTGGGTGCAGATCTTCGAGTAGGCCACGAAGTTCTGCCACTGGCTGCCCTGGTTGGTGGCCTTGACGTTGCGCAGCGTCTCCTGCGCGTCCTGCTCGCGGAGGTGGATGAGCAGGGTGGGCGAGTCGCCGTACTTGTTCGTCGCCCCGCCGGGGATGCCGGGGAAGACGGTGATCTGGCCGCCGATGCTGACGTCGGCCGGGCGGATCGGGGTGCCGTCCTCGTGGGTGAGCCGGACCGGCTTGCCCCCGTTGTTGTCCGGGTTCCAGCCGGTGGTGAAGAAGATGTTCTCGCCGTTCTGCTTCGGTGCCTTGATCAGCGAGCCGACCAGGACCGCGCCGGCGGCCGCGCCCAGCGGGGCGGCGCCGGCCAGGAACGCCAGGCCGACGAACTTGCGGCGCTTGAGGCCGAGCTCGTCACCCATGTTGACGATCGTGGCCGCGGTGAGCCTCTGCTCGGTGCGGTCCGACGGGCCGTCGTGGCGCTCCTGGATCGAGACCTCCTCGGGCAGGAGCTTCTTCGACCACGTGATGATGCCCAGGCCCAGGGTCAGCAGGGCGAGGCCGAGCGTCGCACCGAGCAACGGGGTGTAGAACGGGAACAGCTTCTGGTAGGTCTCGTCGCCGTGGCCGTAGTGCCAGGGCCAGGCGATGTAGGCGACCACGAACGCAGTGCCCATGAGGCCGGTCAGCAGGAACATCAGGCCGAGCACGCGCTCGATGCGCTTCTCGGCCTTGGTGCCCGGCACCGGGAAGCGCGGCGCGTAGTGCACGATCTCGACGCCGTCGCGGCGCGCACCCTCCTTGACCAGGTCGAACCGGGTCAGGCGCGGGTCGCTCGCATCGAACTGCTCCTGCTCGGGAGCGGTTTGGGTGGTCATGACTTCCCTGCAATCCACAGCGTGGCGAACACGAGCGCCGCGATACCGATGAGGAAGATGACGAGCCCCTCGGGAACCGGGCCGTAGCGGCCGATGTTCCAGCCACCGGGGTCGCTCTGCGAGTTCTTGTTGAGGTTCTGGACGTACGCGATGATCGCGGCCTTGTCGTCCGGCGACAGCTGGTTGTTGCCGAACACCGGCATGTTCTGCGGGCCGGTCAGCATGGCGCCGTACATGTCGCGGTTGGTCGAGTGCTGCAGCGTCGGGGCGAACTTGCCGGAGGACAGCGCGCCGCCGCCGGTGGAGAACCCGTGGCACGAGGAGCAGTTGACCCGGTACAGCTCGCCGCCGTGCGCGAGGGTCTTCGGGTCCGTCTGCGCCTTCTTGACGTCCGCATCGAGGCTCGACGCGCTCGGCAGCTGCGGTCCGCCGCCCAGCTCCTGGATGTAGGCGCCGATGTCGGCGGCGTCCTGCTCGCTGAGCTGCGGCTGCTTGCGCTGGGCCTGCGCCTCCTGGCGGGCCAGCGGCATGCGGCCGGTGTTGACCTGGAACTCGACGGCCGCGGAGCCCACGCCGATCAGGCTGGGGCCGCGGTCCTGCACGCCCTGCGCGTTCGTGCCGTGGCAGGTGATGCAGCTGTACTCGTACAGTTCCTTGCCGTGCTGTGCCTGTGCCGACAGGACGGGCGTCTCCTCGGCGCGGCCGACGCCGGGAGCGTATGCGCTGTAGAGGCCGCCGACCAGCGTGAGCGCGGCGACCAGGCGCACGGCCGCCGACAACCGCCTGCGTAGCTTGCTCCGGGCCGCGCGCGCGCCACCCGGCACCAGCCGGGCAAGCGGCCGCTTGCTCTGCTCAGAAGTCATGGCCTCACCTTTGTCGTCATCACCTATGAGTCTTCGGTAGTGGTCCTGGAGGGGTGGTCCGGAGCGTGACGCGCGGCCGGGACCGTCACTGCAAGAAGTAGATCATCGCGAAGAGTGCGATCCAGACCACGTCGACGAAGTGCCAGTAGTACGACACGACGATCGCCGCCGTCGCCTGCGCCGGCGTGAACCGGCCCATCGTCGTGCGGATGAGGTAGATGACGAAGGCGATGAGGCCGCCCGTGACGTGCAGGCCGTGGAACCCGGTGGTCAGGTAGAACATCGAGCCGTAACCGTCGCCGTTGATCTTCACGCCCTCGCCGACCAGGTTGCGGTACTCGTTCACCTGCCCCAGCACGAAGGTCAGGCCCATGATGAACGTCAGCGCGAACCAGCGCCGCAGGCCGTGCACGTCACCGCGCTCGGCGCGGAACACGCCGATCTGGCAGGTGATGGACGACAGCACGAGGATGATCGTGAATGTCAGGGCGTAGGGGATGTTCAGCACCTCGGTGTGCTTCTCCCACAGCTCCGGCGCGGCGGCGCGGATGGAGAAGTACATCGCGAACAGCGCCGCGAAGAACATCAGTTCGCTGGAGAGCCACACGATCGTCCCGACACTGACCATGTTGGGCCTGGTCAGTGAGTGGATCTGGCTCTTGGCAATCGCTGGGGCCGCAGTCACGTCGTCATTATTGCCCCCGATCATCATCAGGTTTGCGCGGGGTCCACCAGACACGGACGATTCGTGCGGCGGCATAGTCTGTGTACGTGTTCCACGCACTCGTAACCGCAGGTGAACCCGGTCCCGTGTCGGCCTCGACGCTGCTGGGCTCGTTCCACGTGTCCTGGCTGACGCTGGTGCTGCTGGCCGCCGCGGGGCTCTACCTGGCCGGCGTGGTGAAGCTGCACCGCCGCGGCGACCGGTGGCCGGTCGCGCGCACGGTGCTGTTCCTGTTCCCGGGCCTGGGCTCGATCGCCGCCGTGACGATGAGCGGCGTCGAGGAGTACGACACGGCACTGCTGTCGGTGCACATGGTCCAGCACATGATCCTGTCGATGATCGCGCCGATCTTCCTGGCCCTGGGCGCGCCGGTGACCCTCGCGCTGCGCACGCTGCCGGCCCGGGGGCGGCGCTGGCTGCTGGCCGTGGTGCACTCGCGCGCGGCCCGGATCCTGGCCTTCCCCCTCGTGGCGTTCGGCTTCTTCGTGGTCACGCCGTTCGTGCTCTATTTCACTGGTCTCTACGAGCTCACCATGCGCCACGAGTGGGTGCACGAGCTCACACACGCGCATTTCATCGCGGTGGGCTGCCTGTTCTTCTGGCCGCTCGTCGGCCTCGACCCGCTGCCCGGGCGGTGGCCATACCCGGCGCGCGCCCTGCTGATGTTCCTGTCCACGCCGTTCCACACCGTGCTCGGGCTCACCATCATGCAGAGCAAGACGCTGCTGGGCGGGGACTGGTATCCGTCGCTGCACCTGAGCTGGGCCGACCCGGTCGCCGACCAGGTGGTGGCGGGCGGGATCCTGTGGGCCGGCGGCGAGTTCGTCTCGGTGACGATGCTCGCGGTGCTCGTCGTGCAGTGGATGCGCCAGTCCGACCGGGAGGCCAAGCGCGTCGACCGCCAGCTGGACCGCGAGGAGCGGCAGCGGCGGGAGGAAGAGGAGTGGTCGGCCCGCACGGGAATCGCGATTTCCGCTGACGGTACGATCCCGGGGGCAGACGCCACACGAGGAGCAGCGCGTACATGAGCGAGCACATTGTCCTGCTGTACAGCGACGACCCCGAGGTCCGCGACCGCATGCGGCTGGCCATCGGCACCCGCCCCGCGGCCGACCTGACGGTGCGTTTCGTCGACGCCTCGACCTATGCCGAGGTCGTGAAGCTCGTCGACGACACCGACGTCGACCTGCTGGTCCTCGACGGCGAGGCCACCCCGGGCGGCGGCCTGGGCATCGCGCGGCAGCTCAAGGACGAGATCGCCGACGCGCCCCCGGTCGTGCTGGCCATCGCCCGCGCCGCGGACCGCTGGCTCGCGTCCTACGCCAAGGTCGAGGGCACGATCATGTACCCGCTGGACCCCGTGACCACCGGGGAGACCGTCGCCGCCCTGCTCCGCGCATACCCCGCCATCCGCCGGTAAGTAGGACACCCCCTCTGGAGGCCGCCATGGGCGACCGCACCTGGCCGACGCTGCTCACCGCCCTGCTGCGCGGGGAGGACCTCTCCGCCGAGGACACCGGCTGGGCGATGGGCGAGATCTTCTCCGGTTCGGCCACCCCCGTGCAGACGGCCGCCTTCGTCATCGCGCTGCGGGCGAAGGGTGAGACACCGGCCGAGGTCGCCGCGTGCGCGGAGACGATGCTCACCCACGCCACCCGCGTGCCGATCTCCGACGAGCTGCGCAACGCCGCCGTCGACATCGTCGGCACCGGCGGCGATCGGGCCAACACCGTGAACATCTCCACGATGGCCGCGGTGGTGACGGCCGCCGCCGGCGTGCCGGTGATCAAGCACGGCAACCGGGCCGCGTCCTCCTCGACCGGCGCCGCCGACCTGCTCGAGCGGCTCGGGGTCACCATCGACCTGGGCCCGGAGGACGTCGCGCGCTGCGTCGACGAGATCGGCATCGGCTTCTGCTTCGCCGCGCGCTTCCACCCAGCCATGCGCCACGCGGGCGTGCCGCGTCGCGAGATGGGTGTGCCGACGGTGTTCAACTTCCTCGGCCCGCTGACCAACCCGGCGCAGCCCACGGCGGCGACCATCGGCTGCTTCGACCTGCGGATGGCGCCGGTCGTGGCGGACGTGATGGCCGGCCGGGGGTACTCCGTGCTGCTCGTGCGCGGCGAGGACGGCCTCGACGAGTTCACCACCGCCGCGCCGACCCGCGTCTGGGTGGCCACCGGCGGGCGGGTCACCGAGACCGTGATCGACAGCGTCGACCTGGGCCTGCCCCGCTCGGCCCCCGGCGACCTGCGCGGCGGCGAGCCGGAGCACAACGCCGACGTCGCCCTGCGGGTGTTCGCCGGCGAGGGCGGGCCGGTGCGCGACGCGGTGCTGCTCAACTCCGCCGCGGCGCTGGCCGCCCGAGAGGGGCTGGACGCGTCCGACCTGGCCGGACAGCTCAGGGCGGGCCTCGAGCGCGCGGCCGCGGCCGTGGACTCGGGTGCGGCGACGGCGCTGCTGGAGCGCTGGACCGCCTTCAAGGCCTCCTGACCGATCCCCGACCCCCTCCGGCGTGTTGGTGACGTACATCTCCATTCCAGCCGCCCCTCGAAAAGTCACATGACACGCGGGGGCGGGTCCCTCGACGGGCGGCGCGGCGGTGGGACCGTGGCGGCATGGAGCTGCGCTGCGACACCTGCGACCGGGTGCGGATCTTCGAGCGGCCGGCCTGCGCCGACCACCCCCGATCGAGCTGCCCGGACCGGGCCTGCACGGCGTGCGGCGCGGCGATCGTGGTGGCGCCGGTGATCCTGCTCATGGACCGGCGCCCGCGGGTGCTGCTGCGCCGAGCGGCCCGTCGCGCCGCCTGAACTTCCGTTCAGCTACCGGCCAGTACCGCTTGGCGCAGGAATCCGCCGGACTTCATATCGACGCGGAACAATCCCCGCCATGAAGCTCCGGCGCCTCGCCATCCCCCTCACCGCCCTGCTGATCGCCATCGGCGTCGCCACCGACGCCCACGCCGCCGTGCCCGCCGACAAGCCGGCGGTCATGTCCTCCTGGTCGCAGCCGACCGCGGCCAGCTTCAACTCCTGGAACTCCGCCCGCCAGCACCAGTCGGACTGGGCCGCGTACGGCTTCGACTGGACCACCGACTACTGCTCGGACAGCCCGGACCAGCCCCTCGGCTTCGACTTCCGGCTGCCCTGCCAGCGCCACGACTTCGGCTACCGCAACTACAAGTCGATCGGCGCGTTCCCGGCCAACAAGAGCCGCATCGACGACTCGTTCTACTACGACCTGAAGGCCAAATGCGCCACGTACAACGCCTTCGTGCGCCCGGCGTGCACGAGCCTGGCGTGGACGTACTACCAGGCCGTCAAGGCCTTCGGCAGCGTCGCGGTGAGCGACGCCGCGCTCGACCGCGCAGCGGACCTGCTGGCCAAGGGCCAGGCGGCGCAGGCACAGGCCGAGGCCCGGGCCTAGGGCACGAAAAAGGGGCCCTCCTCGCGGGGGCCCCTTCTCGTTCTCGCCGGCTCAGTGCTCGGCGCCGCGCCGGCTGCCGGTGTAGTACTCGAACATGAGGCCGCAGGTCGCGAACAGCACCGCGATCAGGCCCACGGCGACGAGCCACCACTGGTCGAAGGCCAGGCCGAGGCTCGCGATCACCGCCGAGAACGCCAGGCCGACCGGCCAGTAGCTGCCCGGGCTGAAGAAGCCCAGGTCGCCCGCGCCGTCGGAGATCTCCGCGTCGCTGCGGTCCTCCGGGCGGGGCTCGATGCGCCGCGAGATCAGCCACAGCGCGCCGCCGATCATCGTCAGCAGCAGGCCGGACAGGATCAGCGCGACGACGCCGATCCACTCGATGCCCCGGTGGCCGGACTGCTCGGGCGACGCGATGTTGGTCCACCAGGCATACAGGCCGGCCATGGCGAACACGAACAACGCCAGCACGAAGAAGAGACGGTTCTCAGACTTCATCGCCGTTCGCCTCTCAGCTCGAGGACCGCTTGGTGCGGTCGGTGTCGAACGGGTGGGTCGTCGTCGCGTAGCCCTGGTTCGGGAAGCCCAGCGAGGCGAGCGCCTCGGGGGTGCTCTTGCCCGAGGTGCGCAGCGTCAGGTACTGCGAGTACTGCTCCGGCGTCACGACGCGCATCTCGAAGTTCATCATCGAGTGATACGTCCCGCAGAGCTCCGCGCAGCGCCCGACATATGCGCCCTGGGCGTTGTCCTTGAGCTTGATCTCGAACCTGTTCTCCACGCCCGGGATGACGTCCCGCTTGAACAGGATGTCCGGCACCCAGAACGAGTGGATGACGTCCCGCGAGGTCTCCTTGAACTGCACCGTCTTGCCCGCCGGCAGCACCAGGACCGGGATGTAGTCGTCGGAGCCGACCGTCGTGATCGGCTTGCCGTCCGGGCCCTTGGAGTCGCTGTAGACGAACTGCCAGTTCCACTTGGAGGCGACGACCTCGACGTTGACGTCGGGGTTCTTCGACAGCCGGTCGACGTCGGTCTGGATGACCGCGGTATAGAAGAACAGCACGGCGATGACCACGAACGGGGCCACCGTGTAGAGGATCTCGAAGGGCATGTTGTAGCGCGTCTGCGGCGGCAGCTCCTCGCCCCGCTTGCGGTAGCGCACCACGCACCAGAAGATCAGACCCCACACGAAGACACCGACGGCGAGCGCCGCGACGACCGACCCGATCCACAGGTCGTACATCCGGTCACCCTGCTCGGTGATGCCCTTGGGCCAGCCGAAGCCGTTGAACGTGTCCTCGACGGAGCAACCGGCGAGCAGGGTCGTCGCCCCGACGGCCGAGACGGCGAGCCCGATGGCGCGCGCGGGGCTCAAACCTCTTGAGACCACCTGCTCCTGCCTCCTTAGCAGCGCCGCGGAAGCAATCTTGAAGGAGCTTCGCACGGCAAGCCTCACCAACGCTGGCGAGCGTACTCGACCATGTGCGGTCCGCCCGGCTTGGGGTCGCCGTGTCCGGGTCGCGATACCGTTGCCCAGGTGGGCGTCTACTTGGACTCGGCCACCGCCGCTCCCCCGCATCCCGTTGCCCGGCAAGCGTTTCTGGCCGCCGTCGAGGACGGCTGGGCCGATCCCGGCCGGCTCTACACACCCGCCCGCAGGGCCCGTCACCTGCTCGATGCCGCCCGCGAGACGGCCGCCGCGGTCCTCGGCGTCCGCCCGGATGAGCTGCAGTTCACCCGCGGCGGCACCGATGCGGTGCGCCGCGCGGTGGCCGGCGTGCGGCGCTCCCGCGGCCGCCGCCTGGTGGTGCACAGCGCGGTCGAGCACTCCAGCGTCATCAAGGCCGCCGGCGGGGACTCGGGCGCCGACGCGGTCTCCGTGCCCGTGTCGCGGACCGGGGTCGTGGACCTGGATGCCCTGGAAAAGGCGCTGAGTTCTCCGGAAGTGGCCCTGGCCGCGGTGCAGAGCGCGAATCATGAGGTGGGAACGGTGCAGCCGGTCGCGGCGGCGGCGCGGATCTGCGCCGACGCCGGGGTGCCGCTGCTGGTCGACGCCGCCCAGTCGCTCGGCCGCGCGAGCGTGCCCGCGGGGTGGTCGCTGCTGGCCGGCAGCGCCCGCAAGTGGGGCGGCCCGGCGGGCGTCGGGCTGCTGGTGGTCCGCAAGGGCACCCGGTGGGAGTCGCCCTGGGACGAGGGCACACCGGACGTGCCCGCCGTGGTCGCGGCCGCGGCGGCGCTGCGGGCCGTGGCCGAGCAGGCCGATTCGGAGTCGGTACGCCAGGACGCGCTCGTCGACGAGATCCGCCGCACGGTGGCGGCGACCGTGCCCGACGTGGAGGTGGTCGGCGAGCCGGACGAGCGGCTGCCGCACATCGTCACGTTCAGTTGCCTTTATGTCGACGGTGAGGTGCTGCTGCAGGCGCTGGACCGGGCCGGCTTCGCGGTCTCCTCCGGCTCGGCGTGCACCTCGGACACCCTGCGCCCGTCGCACGTGCTGGCCGCCATGGGGGTGCTCACGCACGGCAACGTGCGCGTCTCGCTCCATAGTGGAGTGTCCACCGAAGACGTGCGCCGGTTCCTGGACGTGCTGCCGGGCGTGGTCGCCGACGCGCGGGCGGAGGCGGGACTGTGACGATGGTCATCGACGCGCTGGGCAAGCGCTGCCCGCTGCCGGTCATCATGCTTGCCAAGCTGGCCGCCGATCAGCCACCGGGCACCGAAATCGCGGTGCTCGCCGACGACCCGGCGGCGGCCGTGGACATCCCCGCCTGGTGCCGGATGAAGGGGCACACGTTCGTCGCCACCGAGGGCGACCGGCACACGGTGCGTCTCTAGGCGTTGCTGGTGGTGCGCAGGCGGCGGATCAGCAGGTAGGCCTCGCAGCCCAGGCAGAGCCCGAAGAAGCCGTTGAGGAACGCCGCCACCAGGGCGAACGCGGCGAAGACGACGCCCAGCACGGTCGCGCCCGACAGGTATCCGACGACGGCGACGGCGGCGAAGACCAGCCCGACCGCCTGTGCGAACCGGACCGGGGCCGGGTCCTCGCGCTCGGCCGGCGGGGCCAGGCGCGGCGCGACGAGGTAGCGGTAGAGCAGTGCGTACGGGGTGCGGCGCGGGTCATAGGCGCCGATGGCGAAGATCACTGCCTGGGCGAGGGCGAGCCAGCCGCTGCCGGTCAGCAGTACCACCACGAACACCACCGTGGTGATGACCGCGGCGAAGCGGGGTCCGCGCGGGTCCAGGCCCGGGACGGGAACGTTTGCACTGGTCATGACGCCAGGACCTCCGTGACGGTGCGGCGCAGGTCCGCGCGATCGGGCACGCCGACGGTGCGGCGCGCGACGCGGCCGCGGCGGTCGACGACGAGCAGGGTGGGCAGGCGCCAGATGTCGAGGTGCCGCACGGCGTCGAGATGCGCGTCGGCGTCGACCTCGACGTGGCGCACGCCCGGCACGTCCTCGACCAGCCCGGCGCAGACGGCCCGGACCTGCCGGCAGGGCGCGCACGTGGCCGAGGTGAAGTGCAGCAGCACCACGCCGCCGGGACCGCCGGACGGCAGCAGGCCGGGTGGCAGATCTCCCCCGGAAGCGCGAAGGCGACCGTAGCGGGCCCGGTAGACCAGGCCGGCCACGGTCGCCGCGGCGAGCACCGCCAGGACCACGTACATCACGGCGGCAACGATACTCTCAACCCCTATTAACTCGATAGGGATAGTGAGCCGGACGTCAGGCGGGCAGATGCGCCCGGATCTCGTCGGCCGGCGCGTCACCGTAGGTGTCGGCCAGACGCTTGGTGAACTCGTCGCGCTGGATCGCGTACTCCTGCGGCCCGACGGTCTCGAGGACCAGCGCCGCGACCATCGAGCCGGTCTGCGCGGCCCGCTCCAGGTCCAGCCCCCACGACAGGGCGGCGAAGAAGCCCGAGCGGAAGCCGTCGCCGACGCCGGTCGGGTCGACCGTCTGCACACCGCGGATCGCCGGGACCCGGATCTCCGCGTCGAGGCTGCGGCTGCGGATGAGCACGCCGTCCTTGCCCAGCGTGGTGATGAGGATGCCGACCCTGTCCAGCAGGTCCTCGGTCGTGAGGCCCGTCTTGGACTCGAGAAGCTCCTTCTCGTACTCGTTGGTGAGCAGGTAGGCCGCCTCGTCCACCAGCTTGCGGATCTCCGAGCCCGGCATGATCGCGAGCTGCTGCGAGATGTCGGCGGCGAACGGGATGCCCAGCTCGCGGCACTCCTCGGTGTGGCGGAGCATGCCGACCGGGTCGTTGGCGCCGATGATGACCAGGTCGAGGCCGTCCACGCGCTTGCCGACCGGCGAGAGCTCGATGTTGCGCGCCTCGGACATCGCGCCGGCGTAGAACGAGGCGATCTGGTTCATGTCGTCGTCGGTGGTGCACACGAACCGGGCGGTGTGCGCGACCTCGCTGACGTAGATCGAGTCGCAGTCCACGCCGTGGCGGGTCAGCCAGCTGCGGTAGTCCTCGAAGTCGGCGCCGACGGCGCCGACCAGGATCGGGCGCAGGCCGAGCAGGCCCATGCCGAAGGCGATGTTGGCCGCAATACCACCGCGCCGGACCGTGAGGTCGTCGACGAGGAACGACAGCGACACCTTGTGCAACTGGTCGGCCAGGAGCTGCTCCGCGAAGCGCCCCGGGAAGTGCATCAGGTGGTCGGTCGCGATCGAGCCGGTGACGGCGATCTTCATGGAGAACCTCGTTGGGTCGGGCGACTGGTGGAAACGAGCCTGGACAGACTACCCCCCGCGCCTCGGCGCTGCTCAGACGCCAACCGGCCGCCCACGTGCATCTCTGGGCGGCCGGTTCGCGATGTTGTGTTGTTCTTTCGACCCGTTGCCACGGGTCGTGAAGATCAGTGGAACGAGTCGCCGCAGGCGCACGAGCCCTGGGCGTTGGGGTTGTCGATGGTGAAGCCCTGGGCGTCGATGCGGTCGGCGAAGTCGATCGTCGCACCGGTGAGGTAAGGCACGCTCATGCGGTCGACCACGACCTCGAAGCCGTCGTAGCTGCTGACCTTGTCCCCGTCGAGCGCACGCTCGTCGAAGAAGAGCTGGTAGCGCAGGCCCGAACAGCCGCCGGGCTGCACCGCGACGCGCAGCCGCAGGTCGTCCCGGCCCTCCTGCTCGAGCAGTGCCTGCACCTTGAGAGCGGCATCAGCGGTGAGGCCGATGCCGGCCGGGTTGTCCGTCTGCTTGGGCTCGGCAAGCTGCGAAGCGGTCACGATCAAGCTCCCTGCGGTGATGTCTACAGTTCCTCCGAGGTCAAACGCCACGGCGTCCGGAGGCATTCCCTCTCATAGTGACACGGTTTTCGCTAGCGGCTCCACTGCCGGGCCAGCCGTTGTCCCAGTTCGCGCAGGCCGTCGGCCGGTCGTGCCATGGCCGTCGCCACGCTGCCGAAGTGCTCCACCAGGGAGTGTGCCTCGGTCACGCCGATCGAGGCGGCCTCGCGGCGGCCCGCGTCGACCCGGCCGGCGAGCACCACACAGGGCACTCCGAGATCTCGTGCGGCGTTCGCCACACCCGCCACGACCTTCCCGCGCAGCGACTGCTCGTCGAAGGAGCCCTCGCCGGTCACGACCAGGCCGGCCCGGTCGAGCTCGTCGTCGAGGCGGGCCAGCCGCCGGACCAGGCCGATGCCCGGCTCGACCCGGCCGCCGAGGGCCAGGATCGCCGCGCCGAGGCCGCCCGCCGCGCCCGCACCCGGCAGCGCGGCCAGGTTCGCCGGCGCGCCCGGGAGCGTTTCCAGCACCTGGGCGAACGTGGTCAGGGCGCCGTCGAGCAGGAACACGTCCTCCCTGGTCGCGCCCTTCTGCGGGCCGTAGACGGCGCTGGCGCCGTGCAGGCCGAGCAGCGGGCTGTCGACGTCGGTGGCCGCCACCAGCGTCGCCTCGCGCAGGCGCGGCGCGCCGCCGAGGGAGGCGCAGGCGGACAGGGCCGCTCCCCCGTAGGGCAGCGCGAACCCGGCCGCGTCCAGCGGCGCGGCGCCGAGCGCGGCGAGCAGCCCGGCCCCGCCGTCGTTGGTGGCACTGCCGCCGAGGCCGACGACGACCTCGCGGGCGCCGACCTCGAGCGCGGCGAGGACCAGCGACCCGAGGCCGAAGGTCGTGGTGTGCTTCGGATCACGTTCGGCCTCGGCGAGCAGGTGCAGCCCGCAGGCCTCGGCGCTCTCGACGTACGCGGTCTCGCCGTCGAGCAGCACATGGCCCTCGGCCGGGCGGCCCAGCGGGTCCGTCGTCGGCACCGCGAAGCGCTTGGCCTCGGGCAGCGCCGCGGCGAGGACCTCGCCGAACCCGGGCCCGCCGTCGGACAGCGGGAGCCGGACGAGCTCGTCGCCCGGCTTCTCGGCCAGCCAGCCGGCGGCGAACGCCTCGGCCGCGGCGACCGCGGAGATCGTGCCGGCGAACTTGTCCGGGCACACGAGCACACGCATCCGGTCATTGTGCACGTCACAGTCCTCTGAGTGACGCAGCGTGGGACGATCGAAGTGTGACCTGGGCTGAACCTTCGTCAACCGCCACCGCGCTACTGCTGCTGGGCCGCGGCACCGACCCCGACACCGAAAAGGGCGTCGAGTGCCCCGGCGATCTGCCCGCACCGAGCGACCCCGGCCTGGTCGAGCGCGCCCGCGCCGCCAAGGCCGCCCTCGGCGACCGCGTGTTCGTGCTGGGACACCACTACCAGCGCGACGAGGTGATCCAGTTCGCCGACGTGACCGGCGACTCCTTCAAGCTCGCCCGCGAGGCCGCCGCCAGGCCCGAGGCCGAGTTCATCGTCTTCTGCGGCGTGCACTTCATGGCCGAGAGCGCCGACATCCTGACCTCCGACGCGCAGCGGGTCGTGCTGCCCGACCTCGCGGCCGGCTGCTCCATGGCCGACATGGCCGTGCTCTCGCAGGTCGAGAAGGCCTGGGAGCGTTTCGCCGAGCTCGGCATCGCCCAAGATGTGGTGCCCGTCACGTACATGAACTCCTCCGCCGACATCAAGGGGTTCGTCGGGCGCAACGAGGGCGTCGTGTGCACCTCGTCCAACGCCGAGACGGCGCTGCGCTGGTCGTACGAGCAGGGCTCCAAGGTGTTCTTCCTGCCCGACCAGCACCTCGGGCGCAACACGGCCGTGCTCAAGCTCGGCATGCAGCTGTCCGACTGCGTGCTCTACGACCCCCACAAGCCCGGCGGCGGGCTGACCGACGAGCAGCTGCGCGACGCCAGGATGATCCTCTGGCGCGGGCACTGCTCGGTGCACGGCCGCTTCTCGCTCGACGCGGTGGAGGACGTGCGCGCCCGGGTGCCCGGGGTCAACGTGCTGGTCCACCCGGAGTGCCGCCACGAGGTGGTGACGTCGGCCGACTACGTGGGCTCCACGGAGTACATCATCCGCGTGATCGATGCGGCGCCCGCCGGCTCGGCCTGGGCGGTCGGCACGGAGCTCAACCTGGTCCGGCGGTTGGCCATCGCCCACCCCGACAAGCAGATCATGTTCCTGGAGCGCAACGTCTGCTACTGCTCGACGATGAACCGCATCGACCTGCCCCACCTGGTGTGGGCGCTGGAGGAGCTCGTCGCCGGCCGCGTGCCCAACCAGATCACGGTCGACCCGGAGACGGCGCACTACGCGCGCGTCGCGCTCGACCGGATGCTCGCCCTGCCGTAGCCCGCTCGCGTTTCCGCAGGGGCCCGCCCTCGGCGGGCCCTCGCTTTTTCCGCAGGGGCCCGCACGACTGCGGGTCCCTGCTTTGTTTCTGCACGTGCTTCTGCATCGGCCTTCTGCATCTGCGCTGCGCATAGGAACCCATCACCCTCTGTGGTGATCCGTGCCCGAGTCACGTCTTCGTGCCAGGGGTGACGTGCGGCCGACTTCTGCATGCAGTAGATGTGGATATGCTGCGCGGGCGACGCGGTGCGGCTTTACGCATTTCCGTCACGCTGTGTCAGCGCCTTGCTTCTTTTGATCCTGCCTGCAGGAGGGGTTCCGTGACCAACTACGACGCCGGTGACGTCCTCACCGTGCACGGCGGCACGCCGCTCAACGGCGAGCTCCGTGTGCGCGGTGCCAAGAACCTCGTCTCCAAGGCGATGGTGGCCGCGGTGCTCGGTGAGACTCCGAGCCGGCTCTACGACGTCCCCGCCATCCGCGACGTCGAGGTGGTCACCGGCCTGCTGGAGCTGCACGGCGTGAAGGTCACGCGGGGCGAGCTGGACGGCGAGCTCATCTTCGACCCGTCCAACGTCGAGTCGGCCAACGTCGATGAGATCAACGTCCACGCGGGCTCGAGCCGCATCCCGATCCTGTTCTGCGGCCCGCTGCTGCACCGCCTGGGCCACGCGTTCATCCCGGACCTCGGCGGCTGCAACATCGGCGGCCGCCCGATCGACTTCCACATCCAGGCCCTGCGCGAGTTCGGGGCGGTCGTCGACAAGTCCGAGAAGGGCATGGACATCACCGCGCCCGACGGCCTGCGCGGCGCCAAGCTGGAGCTGCCGTACCCGTCGGTCGGCGCCACCGAGCAGATCCTGCTCACCGCGGTGCGCGCCGAGGGCGTCACCGAGCTGCGCAACGCCGCCGTCGAGCCCGAGATCATCGACCTCATCTGCGTGCTGCAGAAGATGGGCGCGATCATCAAGGTCCACACCGACCGCGTGATCGAGATCCAGGGCGTGCCGCGCCTGACCGGCTACAACCACCGCCCGATCCCGGACCGCATCGAGGCCGCCAGCTGGGGCGCCGCGGCCCTGGCCACCCGCGGCGACGTGTTCGTGCGTGGCGCGCGCCAGGCCGACATGATGACCTTCCTCAACCTGTTCACCTCGGTCGGCGGCGCCTTCGAGATCGACGACGCCCCCGGCACCGGCGGCATCCGCTTCTGGCACCCGGGCGGCGAGCTCAAGGCCGTGGCCATGGAGACCGACGTGCACCCCGGCTTCATGACCGACTGGCAGCAGCCGATGGTCGTGGCGCTGACCCAGGCGCGGGGCCTGTCGATCGTGCACGAGACGGTGTACGAGCGCCGGCTCGGCTACACCGCCGCGCTGAACCAGATGGGCGCCACCATCCAGACGTACCGCGAGTGCCTGGGCGGCACCCCCTGCCGCTTCGGCCGCCGCAACTTCATGCACTCCGCCGTGATCGCCGGCCCGTCGAAGCTGCACGCCGCCGACCTGGTCATCCCCGACCTGCGCGCCGGCTTCAGCCACCTGATCGCCGCCTTGGCCGCCGAGGGCACCTCCCGCGTCTACGGCGTGAAGCTCATCCAGCGCGGCTACGAGGACTTCGAGGGCAAGCTCAACGCCCTCGGCGCCCACGTAGAACTCGGCTAACCACCCAGGACAAACCCAGCAAAATCGGGGCGGGCGAAACATTTCGCCCGCCCCGCCGCACACCCGCAGGACCACGCAAGCCCGCCACAGGAAAGCGCACGCGTCGCGCGAAGCGCCCACAACCCACCGCGCCCACCGCGCGAAGCGCCCGCAGAACACACCAGCCACCGCGCGAAGCGCGACAAGAAGTGGCCGCGCAGCGGCCATGGGGGGTGCGGGGTGGCGAAGCCCCCCGCCCGCGCCCCGAGCGAAGCGAGCGCCAGGCAAGAACAAAACCCGCAACCACCGCGCGAAGCGCCCACAAGAAACCGCACGCGTCGCGCGAAGCGCCACAGGGACCCGAACCGACGGTGCTGATCTCGCGGTGCGTCGGCTACCCTTCGTGGCGTGCCGTCGCTGTTTCGTCGCAAGTCAGAAGAGCCCGCCGCCTCCGTCGCCGTGAGCGACGCCGAGGCGGATTCGTCGCTGGGCGCCAAGGGCGTCACGCCGAGCAAGCGTGACCTCGGGCAGAAGACGCCCAAGCGGGTCGTCGCCGGCCGTCGCGTGGCCGAGCCGCCCGCGGCCAACCGGCGGGAGGCCGCCAAGCGGCTGCGTGAGAAACAGCGGCAGGAGCGCGTCGAGGCGCGCGAAGGCATGGCCAACGGCGAGGAGCGCTTCCTGCTCGCTCGGGACAAGGGGCCCGTGCGGCGGCTGGTGCGCGACATCGTCGACTCCCGCCGGACGATCGGCACCTTCTTCTTCGGCACCACGTTCCTGGTCATGATCGTCGGGTTCAACCGCAGCCTCAACCAGTCCATCTACACAGCGGCCAACGCCCTGTTCTTCCTCATGCTGCTCGCGACCGCCATCGATGGCTTCATGATCTCGCGCAAGGTGAAGAAGCTGGTGCAGGAGCGGTTCCCCGACGCCAAGGAGCGGATGGGCTCGCTCTACCTGTACGCGATCATGCGCTCGATCTCGTTCCGCTTCATCCGCAACCCGAAGCCGCAGGTCAAGGTGGGTCAGAGCATCTGATCCACCCTCGCCTCCGCGACAGGCGGCCGGCCGGGCGAGACGGGCCTTCCGGACACGTTTCGGCTGCGGCGGTGGCGGTGGAGGGGCTCCAAGCCTTACCCTCCCTTCGCGACCGGACCACGATTTTTCACCGGGTAGGCGCGTGGCGGGCGCCGGTGCATATTGGTGCCGGAGTGTGGCGAGGAGAGCGAAGCTGTGAGCGACGAGTACCCGGGGGAAGAGCCGGGAACCGCCGCGCCCTCCTGGGCGGCCGTGCCTACCGTGCCGTGGGGACGAGTACCGGAACAGCGACGCGACGACGCCGAACGGCGTGGCCGGCAGCAGCACCGCGGCCAGGGCCCCGACCAGGGCGGGTACGACCAGCGCTATTACGACCAGGGCCCTGACCAGGGCGGCCACCCGCAGCACCAGGGCCGGCCCGGCCCGCAGGCGCGCGGCCGCGACTACCCCGAGCAGCCCGACCGCCGCGGCTACGACGACCCGCGCGGGTACGACGACCGCCGCGGCCACGACGGGCCCCGCGGGCACGACGACCGGCGCGGGCACGACGACCGCCGGGGCTACGACGAACCGCGCGGCTACGACGAGCGTCGCGGGCACGACGACCGGCGCGGGTACGACGAGCGCCGCGGCTATGACGACCCGCGCGGGTACGACGACCGCCGGGGCTACGACGACCGGCAGGGCTACGACGAGCGCCGCGGGCGCGACGACCGGCCGGGGTACGACGACCGCCGCGGCTACGACGAGCCCCGCGGGCGCGGCGGCGACCCGCGCGACCCCCGCGCCTACGGCGAGCGCCGCGGCCCCGACCCGGCCGGGCACCCCCGTCCGCAGGGCAACGCGTACGGCCGCCCGCGCAGCCGCGCGCTCGACGAGCCGACCGACGAGGTGCCGCGCGTGCGGCGCAGCAACCCCGGGCATCCGCGCGCCAACCCGCACGCCGGGCCGCCCACGCCGCCGCCGCGCTCCGCGGGCCGCGCCACCGTCGGCGCGCCCGTCGACCAGCCCGGGCGTCCGGGACAATCCGGAAAGAACGGCCCCGGCGGCCGCTCGTCCGGCGGCGTCTACGGCGCTCCCCGCAACGAGCCAGTCAGCGACGCCCCGGTGAGCGACGCCCCGGTGAGCGGTGTCCCGGTGAGCAGCGCCCCGGTCAGCAGCGGACCGCTCCCCAACGCGCCCGTGAGCAGCGGACCGCTCAGCAACGCCCCGGTCAGTGGCGGGCCACTGAGCAACGCGCCCGTGAGCAGCGGGCCGCTCTCCAATGCACCGGTCGGCAGCGGACCGCTCGGCCACGGGCCGCTCGACTCCGCGCCGATCGCGCCCGAGCCGCCCCGCAACGCACCGGTCAGCGCGGCCCCGGTCTCCGCGGCGCCCGTCAGCGCGGCCCCGGTGAGCAGCGCCCCCGTCAGCAGCGTCCCGGTGAGCGGCGTCCCGGTCAGCGGGGCGCCGATCAGCGGCGGGCCCCTCGGCGACCCCCTGAGCGGAGAAATCATCAGCAGCGCACCCGTCGGCCACGCGGCGCCCGACAACGCGCCCGTGAGCAGTGGGCCCCTGAGCGGCGCGCCCCTGAGCGACGCGGCCGGTGAGCGGCCCGCGGAGGCCCCCGTCAGCGCGGCGCCCGCGAGCGCGCCGCCGGGCGGTGCCTCGGGATCCGGCATCCGGGTCGAGTTCGTGGACGTCGCCGACGCGCCCTCGCCGGCCGTTGCGTCGAATACTTCGATGGGGTCCTACCGGTCGGCGCAGCTGACCGGGGCCGGGGTCGACGGGCTGCAGGCGACCGGATACCTGCCGATAGTGCGCCCGGGCGCCGAAGGCTTCCCGCCCGAGCTCGCGGCCATCGCACCGACCTCGCCGCCCGGGCCGCGCGCCGAACCGGCGCAGGGGCCCGACCCGGAGCAGGTGCTGGCCACGTTCGTGTGGCGCTTCGACCCTGACACGCTGCGCGAGCAGATCGAGGGCGACGAGGTCACGCAGCTCACCGACATCCGCGACCAGCTGACCTCGAAGCTCAACGGGGTCGCCGACAACCCGACCCGGGCCCGGCTGCTCAGCCTGCGCGCCGTCGTGTCGCGCATCCTCGGCGACCTGCCGAAGGCGTTCGCGGACGGCAAGCTCGCGCTCGCGCACGCCGAGGCCACCGGCGAGCTGCGGCGCATCGCGATCGCGCAGGCCCGCCTGGCGCACGTGCTGCAGTGGCGGGAGGAGTTCGAGGAGGCCGACCGGCTGTTCACGCTGGCCAACTCCTCCGAGCTGCCGGACCGGCTGCGGGCGACGATGCACCAGCACGCGGGCCGTTGCGCCTACGACCAGGGCCGCTACATGGAGGCCTGCAACCACTTCGAGCGGGCCCTGGACCTGCGCAAGGAGGAAGACCCGGAGCTCATCGCGCAGACCGAGCTCGCGCTCGACGCGGTGTTCCGGCGGGTCGCCGAGAAGGGGTGGGGGCCCTACCCGCGCACGCGGGACGAGATCCTGAAGATCCGCAAGGCGCCGGCGCCGGCGTTCGACGAGCAGACGCAGCGCTGGGGGTACATAGAGTCCGACGGCAACTTCGTCATCGGGCCCGGGTACCTCGACGTGCAGCCGTTCCGCGACGGCGTCGCCTGGGTGCACCGGCAGGGAGCCCAGAACTGGGAGCTGATCGACGACACCGGCCGGGTGCTCATCGAGCCCGCGGTTGGGTACATCGGCGTGGGCAGCTTCTCCGACGGCGTGGCGTGGGTCTCGCGCGACGGCACCACCCACTGGATCGCGATCGACAAGAACAACACCGTGCTCATCTCGACCGGCTACGACGACGTGCGGCCGTTCCGCCGGGGCGTGGCCGCGGTGCGCCGCGGGCGGCACTGGGGCGCGGTCGACAGCGTCGGCCGGGTCGTGGTGCAGTTCCAGTACGACGGCTTCGCCACGGCGCTGCTGGACGGCCGGTACATCGACGGCTTCAGCGACGAGGGCCTCGCCGTCGTGTCGCTGGACGGGCGCAAGGGCATCGTGGACCGCTCCGGGCGGGTGCTGGTGCCGCCGGTGCACCACACGCTCATGATCCACCCGGTGGCGTTCCTGTTCGTCGACGACTCACAGCGGTGGGGCGCGCTCGACCGGCGCGGGCGGACCATCATCCAGCCGACCTTCGCCAGCCGGACCGCCGTCACCGGTGAGATCGACCGGTTGCTGGCCGACACCCGCCCGGTGATGTAACACACGCGTGAACGGCTTCGCATAGGGTTTGTGCATGGAGTTTCGACACCTCGGCCGTTCCGGTTTGCTCGTCAGCGAGATCTCGTACGGCAACTGGATCACTCACGGCTCGCAGGTCGAGGCGGATCAGGCCACCGCTTGTGTGCACGCCGCGCTCGACCTCGGCATCACCACGTTCGACACCGCCGACGTCTACGCGGGCACGCGCGCCGAGGTGGTGCTCGGCGATGCGCTGAAGGGCCAGAACCGCGACGGTCTGGAGATCTTCACGAAGGTCTTCTGGCGCACCGGCACCGGCCGCAACGACAGCGGGCTGTCGCGCAAGCACATCATGAAGTCGATCGACGGGTCGCTGCGCCGGCTGCAGACCGACTACGTCGACCTGTACCAGGCCCACCGCTACGACCACAACACACCGCTCGAGGAGACCATGGAGGCCTTCGCCGACGTGGTGCGCAGCGGCAAGGCGCTGTACATCGGCGTCTCGGAGTGGCGGGCCGAAGAGATCCGCGCCGCCGCGAAGCTCGCCAAGGAGCTGCACATCCAGCTGATCTCCAACCAGCCGCAGTACTCGGCGCTGTACCGCGTGATCGAGGCCGAGGTCGTGCCGGCGTGCGAGGAGCTCGGCATCGGCCAGATCGTGTGGTCGCCGCTGGCCCAGGGCGTGCTCACCGGCAAGTACAAGCCGGGTCAGCCGCCGCCGGCGGGCTCCCGGGCGACGGACCAGAAGTCGGGGGCCAACTTCATCTCCCGGCTCATGGGCGAGGACGTGCTGGAGGCGGTACAACAGCTGCGTCCGCTGGCCGAGCAGGCCGGCCTGACGATGGCACAGCTCGGGGTGGCCTGGGTGCTGCAGAACCCGAACGTCTCGTCGGCGATCGTCGGCGCGACCCGGCCCGAGCAGCTCGAGGACAACGTCAAGGCGTCGGGGGTCAAGCTCGACGCGGAGCTGCTCAAGCGGATCGACGAGGCCCTCGACGCGGTGATCCAGCGGGACCCTGCGCTCACGCAGAGCCCCGCCAACCGTCCGTGACCGCCGGCGAAGCGGCTAGTAGGGGCTACCAGAATCTGAAGTAGGCGGCGCCATCGGAGGCCAGGAAGCTCGGCAGCCCGATCAGGTCTCCGATGGCGTACACCAAGCTGAAGAACCAGCCGTTGATCCGCGGCGAGAACAGCAGCGCGATGAGGATCAGCATGCCGAAGGGCGCGACATGGTTGAAGCCGCGCTTCCACTCCGGCGACAGCCACGGGTAGACGAGGTTGCCCCCGTCGACCCCCGGCATCGGCACGAAGTTGAGCACACTGGCCGTGAGCTGCAGAAACGCCAGGAACGCCAAACCCGCCCAGAACGGGTAGTGGCCGGTGACGTCCACGCCGAAGGAGAACGGCAGCACCAGCAGAATCGCCAGCACCAGGTTGGCCGCCGGGCCCGCGAAGCTCACCAGGCTGTCCAGGAACCGGCTGCGGATCGCGCCGTGGTTGACCCAGACGGCGCCGCCGGGCAGGCCGATGCCGCCGATGAGGACGAACAGGAGCGGGAGCACGATCGACAGCAGCGGGTGCGTGTACTTGAGCGGGTTGAGCGTCAGGTACCCGCGGTGCGCGACGTCGTCGTCGCCGCCCTTGTAGGCGGTCAGGGCGTGCGAGTACTCGTGCAGGCACAGCGAGACGGTCCAGCCCGAGGCGACGAACAGGAACACATTGACCCGATCGCTGCCCAACCCGAGATAGGCCATCGCGCCGCTGACGGCCAGCAGCGCGACGAGCCCCAGGAAGAGTGCGCTGGGGCGGAACGCTTCGCGGGGCAGCCCGCCGACCCGGCTTCCGTAGCGCCCGTACGACATGCTCAGCCCCCGGCCGGCAACAGGCTCATCTTGTACTCCGTGCGGTCGTCCTCGGTGAGGATCGCCGTAGACGCGCCCTTGGCGACCAGCTCACGCCAGGTCTGGCCGAGCCACGACTCCGCGTCGGACTGGCTGGAAAACGCCTCGTTCGGGCCATCGACGGGCCTGCTCTCGGCGTCTTCGAACTGCCATGTCCACGCCATGGTCACACTCCTGTCCCAGTTGAAGACTTCGAGCGTATCGGCTGCGTGGCCCTGAGCCGACTCCGGCCACCGGTGTCCCTCTAAAGTACGGGGCATGCGGTTGCTGGTGCTCGGAGGAATCCGGTCCGGGAAGTCGGAAGTGGCTGAGGCGCTCGTCGCCGGAGCCGGCGCGGTGCGGTACTTCGCAACCGCCCAGGAAAGCTCCTCGGACGACGGCTGGGCGGCGCGCATCGCCGCGCATCGGGCGCGCCGGCCCGACACGTGGGTCACGGAGGAGCTGGGCGGCTCGTCCGAGCGGCTGGCGGAGCTGCTGAGCGCGGCCAAGCCCGAGGAGACGATCCTCGTGGACGACCTCGGGGGTTGGCTCGGCTCGGTGTACGACACCATCGGCGCCTGGTCGAACCCGTCCGCCGCCGACGATCGCATCGGCGTCCTCGCCGACGCGGTGCGCTCGTGCGCCGCGGGGCTGCTGGTGCTGGTGGGGCCCGAGGTGGGCCTGGGCGTGCTGCCGGCGACCGAGGCCGGCCGGACGTTCGCCGACGCCAACGGGCTGCTCAACCAGCGGATCGCGGCCGCCTGCGACGGCGTGGCCATGGTCGTGGCCGGCGAGGTCAGCTGGCTGCGCGGCGGCGAGCTGGTCGGGCAGGCCGGCCGGCGCGAGGCCTCGCTGCCGGTCGGCGCCGGCCCGATCGCCCGGGCCGCGCAGGCCCCGGCGGCCGCCCCGGCGCCCGTCGCCGAGCCGTTCGTCTTCGAGGCGGCCGGCGCCGGCTCGGTGCTGTCCACCGCGGACGGCGGCGACGCCCTGTCGTTCTCGCCGGGCATGGAGCTGCCGCTGCCGGACGAGTCGACCGCGCACGAGGCCGCCGAGCGCCTGCTGACCCTGCGGCTGAGCGGCGCCGGCCTGGGCGGGCTGACGCCCGTCGTGCGCTTCGCCGGCGGCGTGCAGGGCCGCCCCGACCCGCGCCCGTTCCAGCAGCCCCGCGTGCTGGTCCTGCGCGGCGACCGCACCGGCGGCTTCGCGGCCGGCGACAGCGCCGAGGCCGCCGACCGCCGCCTCGACGACGTCGTCGAGGGCACCGCGACGATCGCCATGCTCGCCGCCACCGCCGGCGCGACGGTCCAGGCCATCGACTGCCCCGACGCCGGCCCGGCCGAGCTGCACGACACCCTCGACGACTCCACGGTGGACGCCTCGCTGACGCTGGGCTGGCGCCTCGCCGACGCGGCCGCCAACGAGGGCGTCGACCTGCTGGTCCTCGGCTCCTGCGGCTCGGGCTCCGACGCCGCGGCGGCCGCGATCGTGGCGGTGCTCACCGGCGCCGAGCCGGCCGCGCTGCTGGGCCGGGTCGTGGACGCCTCCGGCTTCGTCGACGACGCCGCCTGGGTGCGCAAGGTCGGCGCCATCCGCGACGCGCGCCACCGCATCCGCAACCGCAGCCGCGACCCGCACGTGATGCTCTCGATGCTCGGCGGCGGCGACATCGCCGTGGCCACCGGCATCGTGCTCGGCGCCGCGTCCCGCCGCCTGCCGCTCATGATCGACGGCCCGGTCGCCATCGCAGCCGCCCTGGTCGCCCGCGACTACGGCGCGCAGACCCGCCACTGGCTGCTGATGCCCGACCACGGCGAGAACCCGACGGTCAAGCTCGCCGCCGACGTGCTGGGCGCCAACCCGTTCCTGCAGCTGCGCCTGGACCTGGGCGAGGGCTGCACGGCGCTGACGGCGCTGCCGCTGATCAACACCGCGCTGACGATCGCCGCGGCCACCCCGCCGCGCACCGCCGCCCCGGCCGACGAGGCCGACGACGGGCGCAGCGAGCAGGAGCGCATCGAGGACGAGATCCAGCGGGTCGTGGCGGACTCCCCCACCGCCGAGATGCCGTACGTGAAACCGTCGTGGGAGGACTGAGGCTCGCACTGAGCCTGTTCACCGTCGCGCCGGTCCGCGCCGATCGCCTGGACCGGCCGACGGTACGCCTGGCCATGCTCCTGGCCCCGCTGGCCGGCGCGCTGCTGGGCCTCACCTTGGCCGCCGCCGCCCGCGCCCTGGTGTTCGCGGGCGCGGCTCCCCTGCTGGCCGCGGCGGTGCTGGTCGCGCTCTCCCTGCTGCTCACCCGCGGCCTGCACGCCGACGGCCTGGCGGACACGGCGGACGGCCTGGGCTCGTACGCCCCGCCGGAGCGCGCCCTGGAAATCATGAAAAAGTCGGACATCGGGCCGTTCGGGGTGGCGGCCATCGCCTCGGTACTGCTGATCAACGCCGCCGCCGCGACCGCGCTCCTGTCCGCGTCGTGGCCCTCGGCCCTGGCCACCCTCACCGCGGCCTACGCGGCGGGCCGGCTCGGCGCCACCGTCTCGTGCCGCCGCGGCCTGCCCGCGGCCCGTCCGGAGGGCCTGGGCGTGATGGTCGCCGAGACGGTGCCGCGCTCGCTGCTGGCCGCGGCCGTGCTGGTCGTGGCGGGCCTGGCGGCGCTGGCCGACCCGTGGCGAGGCCCCGCGGCGGTGCTGGCCGCGGTGGCGGTCTCGTGGGCGCTGACGGCACACGCGCGCCGGCGCCTGGGCGGCCTGACGGGCGATGTGATCGGCGCCGCGATCGAGCTGTCGACGGCGGCCGCGCTGATCGTCCTGGCGACGGCCTGACCGGATATGCCCGTCGCTTGGTGACGGACATATCCGGGATGTCGGTTACGTTCGTGACGCGCGCCACAGTGGCCGCGCCGACGGGGTCAGCGGACCGAGGACTTCACGAACGGGGGCTTGACCACACGGACGGCCGAGCGGCGCCCGCGCACGTCCAGGGCCACCTCGTCGCCCTCGGACACGCCCGCGGCGGTGTCGATCAGGGCCAGGCCGATGCCCACCTTGCGGGTCGGCGAGAACGTGCCGCTCGTCACCTCGCCGATCGGGGCGTCGCCGGAGCGCTCGAGAACCGTCATGTGCGCCCGCGGGATGCCCCGGTCCAGCGCCTCGATCCCCCACAGCAGCCGCCGCGGGCCCGCCGCCTTCTCGGCCAGCAGCGCTTCGCGGCCCCAGAACGCCGGCTTGTTCCAGCCCACGGCCCAGCCCGAGCGCGCCTGCACCGGCGAGATCTCGAGCGAGAGATCCTGGCCGTGCAGCGGGTAGCCCATCTCGGTGCGCAGGGTGTCGCGCGCGGCCAGGCCGCACGGGCGGGCGCCGGCCTCGACGATGGCGTCCCACAGCGTGTGCGCGTCGTGGGACGGGATCACGAGCTCGTAGCCGTGCTCCCCGGTGTACCCCGTGCGGCACACCACCACGTCGGTGCCGTTGTAGGCGGAGACGGTGAAGCTCATGTAGTCGTGGTCGGTGGGCAGGCCGAGCTCCGACAGCAGTTCGGTGGAGCGCGGGCCCTGCACGGCCAGCACCGCGAAGAGCTCGTGCTGGTCGACCACGCTGATGCCGGTCGGGGCCTCGGCGACGAGCCGGCGGACCACCTCCGCGGTGTTGGCGGCGTTGGGGATCAGGAAGACATCGTCGTCGCCGAACCGGTACGCGATGAGGTCGTCCACCACGCCGCCGTCCTCCGCCAGGCACAGGGTGTACTGGGCTTGGCCTGCGCCGATGCGGTCGAGATCGTTGCTGAGGCATGCGTTGACGAAGGCGGCCGCGCCCCGGCCGCGGACCCGGGCCTTGCCCAGGTGGGACACGTCGAACACGCCGACGTCCTCGCGGACGGCCGTGTGCTCCTTGAGCACGCCGCCGCCGGCGTACTCCAGGGGCATCTCCCAGCCGCCGAACGCCGCGAACTTGGCACCGAGCGCTGCATGACGGTGATACAACGCGGGGTGCCGCAAGGGTTGCGTCATGCCCGCAACCTATCGCGTTGGTTATCGTGTCCTGCACCCGATTGGGCGGCATGCTGAATCTGCGGAGAAGCCGCAGTGAATCCGCGGCCGCCCGCAGCACATCAGACCACCACGACGATGCTCACGAACCACGAGTGATGTGGAGCCGAAGTGACCTCCCTGACCCTGGTCGACACCGACCCAGCCGCACTTGCCGCCGACGCTCTCGTCATCGGCGTCTACGCGCACGAGGGGGGTGACGCGAAGCTGCTGCTCGCCCCGGGCGCCGAGAGCGTGGCGGCGGCATTCGGCGACCGGCCGGGCGGCGGGCTCGCCGAGACGCTGCGGGCGCTCGGCGCGACCGGCGCGCTCGGCGAGGTGACCAAGCTCGCCGCGTTCGGCGCGGTGGCCGCCCCGATCGTGGCCGCGGTCGGGCTCGGCGCGCCGGTCGACGGCGACCAGGGCCGGGTGCCCACGGCGGAGTCGCTGCGCCGGGCGGCCGGCGCGGCGGCGCGGTCGCTGGCCGGGTCGGCGTCGGTGGCGCTGGTGCTGCCGCTGGCCGACCGCGACGAGCCGGCCGACGCCGAGATCACCACCGGCGTGCGCGCCGTCGCCGAAGGTGCGCTGCTGGGCGCCTACCGTTTCGCGGGGTACAAGTCCAAGCCCGCGGCCGGGCGCCGCGACCCGGTGCGCAAGGTGCTGGTGCACGTCCCCGACTCGGGCGCGAAGGCCGCCAAGCAGGCGCTCAAGCGCTCCGGTGTCCTCGGCTCGGTGGTCGGGCGCACCCGCGACTGGATCAACGCGGCGCCGAACGAGCTGCGCCCGCCGCAGTTCGCCGACGAGGTCGCCGCGGCCGCGCGCGAGGCGTCGCTGGACGTGACCGTGCTCGACGAGAAGGCGCTCGCCCGGCAGGGGTACGGCGGCATCCTGGCCGTCGGCCTGGGCTCGGCGGCCGCGCCGCGCCTGGTGCGCATCGCGTACGAGCCGGCCGGCGCCACCCGGCGCATCGCCCTCGTCGGCAAGGGCATCACGTTCGACACCGGCGGCGTGTCCATCAAGCCGACCGCGGGCATGTGGGAGATGAAGTCCGACATGTCCGGTGCGGCGGCCGTGGCCGCGACCATGCTCGCGGTCGCGCAGCTCAAGCCGAAGGTGGCCGTGGTGGCGTACGCGCCGATGGCCGAGAACATGGTCTCCGGCAGCGCGTACCGGCCGGGCGACGTCGTGAAGATGTACAGCGGCGAGCAGGTCGAGGTGCTCAACACCGACGCCGAGGGCCGGATGATCCTCGGCGACGCGATCGCCCGGGCGTGCGAGGACGAGCCCGACTACCTGTTCGAGGTGTCCACGCTCACCGGCGGGCAGGTCATCGCGCTGGGCAAGCGCATCTCCGGCGTGATGGGCACCCCGGAGCTGTGCGAACGGGTCCGCGACGCGGGCGAGCGGGCCGGCGAGCCGGCGTGGCCGATGCCGCTGCCCGAGGACGTGCGCAAGGGGATGGACTCCGACGTAGCGGACATCTCACAGGTCAACTCGGGCATGGACCGGGCCGGGCACATGCTGCAGGGCGGCGTGTTCCTGTCGGAGTTCGTGACCGAGGGCGTGCAGTGGGCACACATCGACATCGCGGGCCCGAGCTACCACTCCGGCGAGCCCTTCGGCTACTGGGCCAAGGGCGGCACGGGCGTGCCGGTGCGCACTCTCGTGGAGCTGATCGAGGAGATCGCCGCCGAGTGAAATCGCGCTGATCGAGAGGTCGCCCAGAAGAACGCGCTGATCGAGGAGATCGCCGCCGAATAGGAGATCGGCTCAGCTCTTCTTGTTCCGCGCGTTGTAGTCGCGCCAGCGCTGCGGATAGCCGACCAGCGCGATGTCGTAGATGGGCATGCTCAGGCGGTGCGCGAACTGGCGCGCCGCCTGAGGGCTGTGCATGCGGCGGCGGGTCCACTCACCGTCGTGCGCGATGAGCAGCAATGTCGTCTCCGTCACGGTCGTGCGGGGCTCGATGAAGCCCTCGACGCCACGGCGCGAGCGCACGAACTCCTCGAGGTAGGCCAGGTCCTCGCGGCTCGCGGTGCGTCCACCGGCTGCCGGCTTGCGTCGGCGGAACCACGCCACGATCCGCTCCCTCCCGATCGAGCTGACCACGGTCCCGCGGCTCGACGGGGGCGCAGCCATCGGGGTCCGTGGACAGGGTACGTCGTCGAAGCTCCCCGCAGGAGCCCGCGACTGGGCACCTACCGTCGCAGGCGAGCAGCGCAAGTGACAAGATGGCCAAGGATCGGAAGGTCGACCTGTGGGGTCCGGCCTCCCCGGTCATGCGAAGGGCGAACCCCGCATTCGCACCGTCACGAGCCGACAGGCCCGTGCATCACCTGGGAGAATTCGTGAGCGACCCACACGCCAACTCCTTCGACGTCCTGATCCTGGGGGGCGGCAGCGGCGGCTACGCGGCCGCGTTCCGCGCGGCGCAGCTCGGCCTGTCCGTCGCGCTGGTCGAGAAGGACAAGCTCGGCGGCACGTGCCTGCACCGTGGCTGCATCCCGACCAAGGCGCTGCTGCACGCTGGTGAGGTGGCCGACGCCGCCCGCGAGGCCGACCAGTTCGGCATCCAGGCGTCGTTCAACGGCGTCGACATGAAGGCCGTCAACGCCTACAAGGACGGCGTGGTCACCAAGCTGTACAAGGGCCTGCAGGGCCTGGCCAAGGCGCGCAAGGTGCAGCTCATCGAGGGCGAGGGGCGCCTGGTCGCGCCGGACGCCGTCGAGGTCGCCGGCACGCGGTACACCGCGAAGAACGTCGTGCTGGCCACCGGCTCCTACTCCAAGACCCTGCCCGGGCTGGTCGTCGACGGCGAGTGGGTCATCACCAGCGAGCACGCGCTGGGCCTCGACCACGTGCCGGCCTCGGCGATCGTCCTCGGCGGCGGCGTGATCGGCTGCGAGTTCGCCAGCGCCTGGAAGTCCTTCGGCGTCGACGTGACCATCGTCGAGGCGCTGCCCCGGCTGCTCGCGGTCGAGGACGAGGCGAGCTCCAAGGCGCTCGAGCGCGCCTTCCGCAAGCGGGGCATCAAGTTCAAGGTCGGCAAGCCGTTCGAGGGCGTCGAGCGCACCGACTCCGGCGTGAAGGTGACGATCCAGGGCGGCGAGACGATCGAGGCCGAGCTGCTGCTCGTGGCCGTCGGGCGCGGGCCGACCACCGCCAACCTCGGCTACGAGGAGCAGGGCGTGAAGATGGAGCGCGGGTTCGTCCTCACCGACGAGCGGCTGCGCACCTCCGTGCCCGGCGTCTACGCCGTCGGCGACATCGTCCCCGGTGTACAGCTGGCGCACCGAGGCTTCCAGCAGGGCATCTTCGTGGCCGAGGAGATCGCCGGCCAGCACCCGCAGGTGTTCGAGGAGTCCGGCATCCCGCGCGTGACCTACTCCGAGCCGGAGGTCGCCTCGGTCGGGCTCAACGAGTCCAAGGCCCGCGAGATCCACGGCGAGGACAAGATCGAGACCCTGCAGTACGACCTCACCGGCAACGGCAAGAGCCAGATCCTCAGGACCGCGGGCTTCGTGAAGCTCGTCCGCGTCAAGGACGGCCCTGTCGTCGGCGTCCACATGGTGGGAGCCCGCGTGAGCGAGCTCATCGGCGAGGCCCAGCTGATTTACAACTGGGAAGCGTTCCCGGGCGATGTCGCCCCGCTGGTGCACATGCACCCCACGCAGAACGAGGCTCTCGGCGAGGCGCACATGGCGCTGGCCGGCAAGCCGCTGCACGTCCACTGAGTCAACTGGCAACCGACCGCCGCCACAGTAAGGCCACCACAGCAAGAACGAGGAGTCGTTTCACATGCCGGTATCGGTCACCATGCCCCGGCTGGGCGAGAGCGTCACCGAGGGCACCGTCACCCGCTGGTTGAAGCAGGAGGGCGACCACGTCGAGGCGGACGAGCCGCTGCTCGAGGTCTCCACCGACAAGGTCGACACCGAGATCCCGTCCCCGGCGGCCGGCGTGCTGACGCGCATCGTCGTGCAGGAGGACGAGACCGCCGAGGTCGGCGCCGAGCTGGCCGTCATCGGCGACGGCTCGGAGGGCGGGGCCGCGCCCGCGGCCGAGAGCGCACCGGCGGCCGAGCCGGCCGCCGAGCCCGAGGAGGAGCCCGCCGCCGAGCCCGAGGCGGTCCAGCCCGCCGAGGAGCCCGCGGCGCAGGCACAGCAGGAGGCGCCCGCCGGTGCGGCCGAGGGCACCGCCGTGAAGATGCCCGCCCTGGGCGAGAGCGTCACCGAGGGCACCGTCACCCGCTGGCTCAAGCAGGTCGGCGACAGCATCGAGGCCGACGAGCCGCTGCTCGAGGTCTCCACCGACAAGGTCGACACCGAGATCCCGTCGCCGGTCTCCGGCACGCTGCTGGAGATCAAGGTCGCCGAGGACGAGATCGCCCAGGTCGGCGCCGACCTGGCCGTCATCGGCGTCGCGGGCGGCGCCCCGAAGGCCGCGCCCGCACCGGCACCGCAGCCCAAGGCCGAGCCGCAGCCGCAGCCGCAGCCCAAGGCCGCCGCGCCGGCGCCTGCCCCGGCGCCCGCACCGCAGCCGAAGGCCGAGCCGGAGCCGCAGCCCGCGGCCGCCGCGCCGGTTTCGGCCGGCCCGGCGACCAACGTCACCGCGGCGGGCGGCAACGGCAAGGTCGAGGCCGAGGACGCCGGCTACGTCACGCCGCTGGTGCGCAAGCTCGCCGCCGAGCACGGCGTGAGCCTGTCGAGCCTCGCCGGCACCGGCGTCGGCGGGCGGATTCGCAAGCAGGACGTGCTCGACGCTGCGGCCAAGGCGAAGGCGGCCGCCGAGGCGGCCAAGGCCGCGCCGGCACCGGCCGCCGCGGCGCCCGCACCGGCCGGCACGACCGCGGCCGCCCCGAAGGCGGCGCCGAGCCCGCTGCGCGGCCAGACCCAGAAGCTGACCCGCATGCGGGCGCTCATCGCGCGGCGCATGGTCGAGTCGCTGCAGATCTCGGCCCAGCTCACCACGGTCGTCGAGGTCGACGTCACCAGGGTGGCGAAGCTGCGGGACAAGGCCAAGGCGCAGTTCCTGGCCACGCACGGCGTGAAGCTGTCGTTCCTGCCGTTCTTCGCCCTGGCGGCGGTCGAGGCGCTGCGGGTGCACCCCGTGGTGAACTCCTCGATCGACGTCGAGGCGGGCACCGTCACCTACCACGACGTCGAGCACCTCGGCATGGCCGTGGACAGCGACAAGGGCCTGATCGTCCCGGTCATCAAGAACGCGGGCGACCTCAACCTGGCCGGCCTGGCCAAGCGCATCGCGGACGTGGCCGACCGGACCCGCAGCAACAAGCTCAGCCCGGACGACATCGCGGGCGGCACGTTCACGCTGACCAACACCGGCAGCCGCGGCGCGCTGTTCGACACGCCGATCATCAACCAGCCGCAGGTCGCGATCCTCGGCACCGGCGCGGTCGTCAAGCGGGCCGTCGTGGTCAGCGACCCCGACCTCGGGGAGATCATCGCGCCGCGCTCGATGGTCTACCTGGCCCTGTCCTACGACCACCGCATCGTCGACGGCGCCGACGCCGCGCGCTTCCTCACCACCGTGAAGGAGCGCCTGGAGGCCGGCCACTTCGAGGCCGACCTCGGCCTCTGAGTCAAAGAATCGGGCCTGCGGCCCAAGCGTTCGTCAGGGGCGTCCCGCTCGCGGGGCGCCCCTTCGCCGTCCGGTGAACCGAAGCGTGACCGGCGCCAGCGCCGCGGCGGGCGCGCGACCCGCCACAAGTCTATCTATATAGAATTGTTCCGTGGGTGCCCCGCACAGGCAATATGACCGTATGCAGATCCTGATCTCGGGGGCGTCCGGGTTCCTCGGCCGGCACCTCGTGCGCCACCTGCGCGAGGCCGGGCACGGGGTGACGCCGCTCGTGCGGCGGCCACCGCGGCCGGGCGAGGTGCGCTGGGACCCGACCGCCGGGGTGCTGGACGCGAGCGTCGTGGCCAAGGCCGACGCCGTGATCAACCTCTCCGGCGCGGGCGTCGGCGACAAGCGGTGGACCGCGCAGTACAAGAAGGTGCTGCTCGACAGCCGGGTCGACACCACCCACACGATCGCCCGGGCGATCGCCGGCGCCGCGACCAGGCCGCGGGTGCTGCTCAACGCCTCCGCCGTCGGCTACTACGGCGACACCGGCGACCGGGAGGTCGACGAGTCCTCGCCCGCGGGTGAGGGCTTCCTGGCCGACCTGTGCAAGGTGTGGGAGGCGGCGACCCACCCGGCCGAGGACGCCGGCACGCGGGTCGCGCTGCTGCGCACGGGGTTTCCGCTGGACCGCGAGGGCGGGCTGCTCAAGCCGCTGTACCTGCAGTTCCGGCTGTTCGCGGGCGGGCGCATGGGCAGCGGCCGGCAGTACCTGCCGTGGATCTCGGTCCCCGACTGGCTCGACGCCGTCACGTTCGTCCTCGAGCGGCAGATCAGCGGGCCGGTCAACCTCACCGGTCCCGAACCGGTCACCAACGCCGACTTCTCCGCCGCGCTGGCCCGCGCGATGCACCGGCCCAACCTGCTGCCGGTGCCGGGCCTCGCGCTGCGGGTGGCGGCCGGCGAGTTCGGCCGCGAGGCCCTCGCCAGCCAGCGGGTGCTGCCGGCGGTGCTGGTGCGCGAGGGGTTCACCTTCGCGCACCGCACCGTCGACGAGGCCCTTCAGCAGGCCGTGTCGTCGATCACCCAGTAGTTCGCGCCGGTCTGGCGCAGCCCGTGGGTGGTGAACACGTTGTAGAGGCCCATGTTCTGGTTGGAGCCGTTGGCGTACACGTACCCGAGGCTCTGGTGCGCCCGGCCCGCCGTGACGTGGGCGTAGTTGGTGGCGCGCACGCACGGCCCGGCGCTCTGGGTGGGCGTCGGGCTGGTGCTCGGGCTGACCGTGGGGCTGGCCGACGCGCTGGCGCTCGCGGTCGGGCTGGTGCTCGGGCCGGCGCCGTTGTCCAGGCCCCAGTCCACGGCCTGGTAGTACGACGAGCAGATGGTGTCCTTGTAGTAGGTCCCGGCGGTGCCGCACTGCTCCGTCGCGGAGCCCGGGTCGACGGGCGTGGCGTGCGTCATGCCCGACACGAGGTACACCTTCACCTTGTCGGCGTAGTTGGACAGCGACGTGCCGCCGGGCAGCGACGCGGTCGAGGTCGGCGTCTGCGACACGCCGAGCACGTTCGTCCACTGGTCGCGCAGCTCGGTGGCGTTGGCCGGCGCGACCGTGGTGTCGGAGGTGCCGTGCCAGATCGCGACGCGCGGCCGGGCGCCGCCGTAGCCGGAGTAGGCCGCCCGCACCAGGTCGCCCCAGGCCGCCGGGGTCTTGTCGACGCCCGGGTTCATGCAGCTGTAGGCGCTCGTCGTCGAGGTCGCGCACCGGTACGGCAGGCCGGCCATGATCGCGCCGCCGGCGAACACGTCCGGGTAGGTGGCAAGCATCACGGCGGTCATCGCGCCGCCGGCCGACAGCCCGGTGACGTAGACGCGGGACGCGTCCGTGCCGTAGTTCGCGACGGCGTAGTCGACCATCTGCTTGATCGACAGCGCCTCGCCCCCGCCGCGCGCGGTGTCGCCGGTCTCGAACCAGTTGAAGCAGCTCGTGCTGTTGTTCGCCGACTTCTGCTCGGGCAGGACCAGGGCGAAGTGCCACAGGTCGGCGTACTTGCGCCAGCCCGAGTTGGTGAAGTAGTCGTTCGCGTTCTGGGTGCACCCGTGCATCGCCACGACCAGGGGCGCGCCGGAAGGCAGGCCGTCGGGGCGGTACGAGTACATCGTCAGGTTTCCGGGGTTGGAACCGAAGCTCGACACGGTCGTCAGCGTGGCTGCGTAGGCCGGCGTGGAAACGGTGGTGATCGCTACGGCGGCGGCGAGCGCCGCGAAGGCGGGCAGGATGAGTCGCAATATGCGGGGCATGGCGGTGCCCTTCCTCGTGTGGGGAGCACCACGCTAGGTGTGAGGTTCGACGCACCACTATGTCCCGATGCCACACATTCCGCGGCTCGGCCAGTGTCCCGGAGGCGAGGGTTAGGCTGCAGTATGCGAATCGTCCAGGCCGGAGTGGTCGAGTACGAGGCGGCGCTCGCTGAGCAGCGGCGCGTGCACGCCGAGGTCGCCGACGGCGCGGCGCCGGACACGGTGCTGCTGCTGGAGCACCCGAGCGTCTACACGGCCGGCAAGCGCACCGAGCCTGCCGACCGGCCCTTCGACGGCACGCCGGTGATCGACGTGGACCGCGGCGGCAAGATCACCTGGCACGGCCCGGGCCAGCTCGTCGGCTACCCGATCATCCGGCTGCCCGACCCGGCGGACGTGGTCGCCTACGTGCGGCGCATGGAGCAGATGCTCATCGACGTCTGCGCGGAGCTGGGGCTGGACACGATCCGGGTCGAGGGGCGCAGCGGCGTGTGGGTGGCGGCCGACGAGCGCGGGCCCGAGCGCAAGATCGCGGCCATCGGTATCCGGGTCGCCCGCGGCGTGACGCTGCACGGGTTCGCGTTGAACGCGGACTGCGACCTTTCGCGGTACGACATCTTCGTGCCCTGCGGCATCCGCGACGCGGGTGTCACGTCGCTGTCGGCGGAGCTCGGCCGGGACGTGACCGTCGAGGAGGTCACCCCGATCGTGGAGCGGCACCTCAAGACGCTGTACTGACCCGGTAGGCCACGACCGGGATCAGCTCCGGGTCGACCTCGTCGAGGCGCTCGTGGTCGTCGCACGCGAAGCCGAAGAGCGCCTGCATCGAGGCCCAGGTGAGATCGGCGGGGCGCTCGCGGGCCTCGAACGGCAGCGGGTCGCCCTCGTCCTCGGTCACGGCCGGGTCGACGCAGACGCTGAGCGCGCGCACCCGGGCGCCGTCGCGCCAGACGCCGTAGCTGCACCACTCGGCGTCGCCGTGCGCGGCGTGCAGGTAGACGTTGCGGCGCTCGGTGGCGGCCAGCACCGCCGGGTCGAGCTCCGACGGGCGGCGCGGGGTGAGCCGCCAGCTGCACACGATGTCGAGGCCGGGGAACGAGCCGACGACGAGGACGCCGTCCGGCGGGTCGAGCGCGTCGACGAGCAACTCGTCGCCGATCTCCTCGAGCGCGGAGCCGGGAAAGAGGCGCTCGGCGAGCACGCGGGTGGCCGGCTTGTCCAGCACGGGATAGGACCGCAGGACGTCGATCGGGTTGCCGTCGGAGAAGACCACGAGCGTGTCGTTGAGCGCCACGACTCAGTCATTGCCGTACCACCCAGTAGAGAAACCTCGCGAACGTGACGTCAATCGCGTTCCCAGCGCTTGGGCATGCCCCGGGCGTAGTCTTCGGACTGTGACCGCCGTTGTTCCCGAAGGCCGTCGTCTGCTGCGCATCGAAGCGCGAAACGCGGAGACGCCGATTGAGCGCAAACCGTCGTGGATCAAGGTCTCGGCCAAGATGGGTCCCGAATACACGCATCTTCGGGGGCTCGTCCAGCGCGAGGGCCTCCACACGGTGTGCCAGGAAGCCGGCTGTCCCAACATCTATGAATGCTGGGAGGATCGCGAGGCGACCTTCCTCATCGGCGGCGATCAGTGCACCCGCCGATGCGACTTCTGCCAGATCGACACCGGCAAGCCGGCCGAGTTCGACGCGGACGAGCCGCGCCGGGTGGCCGAGTCGGTGGCGACGATGGGGCTGAAGTACGCCACCGTGACCGGTGTGGCGCGCGACGACCTGCCCGACGGCGGCGCGTGGCTCTACGCCGAGACCGTCCGGCAGATCCACGCCCTGGTCGAGGGGTGCGGCGTCGAGCTGCTCATCCCGGACTTCAACGGCGAGCCGCAGCTGCTGGCCGAGGTCTTCGAGGCGCAGCCCGAGGTGCTCGCGCACAACGTCGAGACCGTGCCGCGGATCTTCAAGCGCATCCGCCCGGCGTTCCGCTACGACCGCTCGCTCGGCGTGCTGACCAAGGCGCGCGAGGCGGGCCTGGTCACGAAGTCCAACCTGATCCTCGGCATGGGCGAGGAGCGGGCCGAGGTGTCACAGGCGCTGCGGGACCTCTACGAGGCCGGCTGCGAGCTGGTGACGATCACGCAGTACCTGCGCCCGACCCCGCGCCACCACCCCGTGGAGCGCTGGGTGAAGCCGGAGGAGTTCGTCGAGCTGCGCGAGGAGGCAGAGCAGATCGGCTTCGCAGGCGTGCTGAGCGGGCCGCTGGTGCGCTCCTCGTACCGGGCCGGCCGACTGTACCGCCAAGCCCTGGACGGCCGGGCTCTCAACGCTTGATGTCATCCCTCTAGACTCGGGGGTATGGCAAAGGCCCAGGAGCCGGAGAAGGTCTCCTTCTTCACACGGCTCAAGCAGATCGGCATGGTGTTCTCGTTCACCGCGAAGCGCGACAAGGTGTTCGTCCCGCTCGTGGTGACGGTCGTCCTCGTTCCGCTGATCGCGGTGGGCGTCGCTATCGCGCTGGGCCTATCGTGGATCTTCGCGCCGGTCGGCGTCCTGCTCGCCCTGCTCGGCACCGTCATCGTGCTCAACCTGCGCTCGCAGAAGGCCATGATGAAGGAGGCCGAGGGGCAGCCCGGCGCCGCGGCGTCGATCATCGAGAACATGCGCGGCGACTGGCGGGTGAGCCCGGCGATCGCGTCCACGACGCAGTTCGACATGGTTCACCTGGTCATCGGCCGCCCCGGCGTGATCCTGATCGGCGAGGGCAACCTGAGCCGGGTCAAGGGGCTCATCGGCCAGGAGCGGCGCCGCCTGGTGAAGGTGATCGGCAACGCGGAGCTGCGCGACTTCATCGTCGGCAACGAGGAGGGGCAGATCCCCCTCGCCAAGCTGCGCAACACGCTGATCCGGCTGCCCCGCTCGATCACGGCCAAGGACGTCAACTCCCTGGACAAGCGGCTGACCGCGCTCTCGGCGCGCCCGCAGATGCCCAAGGGCGCCCTGCCCAAGAACATGAAGCCCCCGAAGGGGCAGTTCAAGGCGATGCGCGGCCGCTGAGCAGCGCTTACACGGCCTGCACGACCGAGCCGACCGCTCGATCGTGCAGGCCGCGCTGGTTCTGGTCCATGATCAGCGTGGTGATCAGCGGAAGCATGATCAGGGACCGCAGCAGTGCCCGCGGTACACCCAGCGGACCCCCTGTGTGCAGAGACACACAGCGGATCCGCATGAGCCGCATGCCGAGCGTCTGGCCGAAGAAGCCCAGGAACAGGGTGTACACCACGACGAAGATCCCCGGCGCAAGCCACGGCTCATCGGTAGGTTTGGCGAAGACACCCGCGATGAGCAGGCACGATATCCAGTCGATCAAGAGCGCGCCGAATCGGCGGGCCAGCGAGGCCGGTGCGGGTTCCACGACGGGTCAGACTATCGAACGACCCGACCCGGCTGATCGGCCGAGCTAAGGCCTGCGAAACATAGCGGAAACAATCGAGACACGCCGGGGCAATCGCATGGTTCTACGGTCGCGACCAACCAGACACCTTCACACTGAAGTGATCACCAGACTGGTCATGCCTGAGACCTGGAGGACGAGTGTTCGCCAATTCTGAAGAGCTGTTGCGTTACGTAAAGGATGAGGGCGTCCGCTTCGTCGACGTTCGCTTCTGCGACCTGCCGGGGGTCATGCAGCACTTCAACGTGCCGGTCGAGTCGTTCGACGAGAAGGTGTTCAGCGAGGGTCTGGCCTTCGACGGCTCCTCCATCCGTGGCTTCCAGGCGATCCACGAGTCGGACATGCTGCTGCTCCCCGACGCGACGTCGGCCTTCATCGACCCGTTCCGCGTCGAGAAGACCCTCGCCCTGAACTTCTTCATCCACGACCCGTTCACCCGCGAGGCCTACTCGCGTGACCCGCGCAACGTGGCGAAGAAGGCGGAGGCGTACCTCAAGTCGAGCGGGATCGCCGACACGGCGTACTTCGGCCCCGAGGCGGAGTTCTACATCTTCGACTCGATCCGCCACGAGACGTCGGCGAACCAGGCGTACTACTACATCGACTCGATCGAGGGCTGGTGGAACTCCGGCAAGGACGAGCCGGGCGGCAACCGGGGCTACAAGACCGCCTACAAGGGCGGCTACTTCCCCGTCCCGCCGGTCGACCACTACGCCGACCTGCGTGACCAGATCGTGCAGCGGCTGCTGGGCGCCGGCTTCGTGGTCGAGCGCTCGCACCACGAGGTGGGCACCGCCGGCCAGGCCGAGATCAACTACAAGTTCTCGACGCTGCTGCACGCGGGCGACCAGCTCCAGCTGTTCAAGTACATCGTGAAGAACACCGCGTGGGCCGCGGGCAAGACCGCGACGTTCATGCCGAAGCCGCTCTTCGGCGACAACGGCTCGGGCATGCACACCCACCAGTCGCTCTGGCTGGGCGGCGAGCCCCTGTTCTACGACGAGGCCGGCTACGGCGGCCTGTCGGACACGGCCCGCTGGTACATCGGCGGCCTGCTGCACCACGCCCCGTCGCTGCTCGCCTTCACCAACCCGACGGTCAACTCGTACCGCCGCCTGGTGCCGGGCTACGAGGCGCCGGTCAACCTGGTGTACTCGCAGCGCAACCGCTCCGCCTGCACCCGCATCCCGGTGACGGGCACCAACGCCAAGGCCAAGCGCGTCGAGTTCCGCGTCCCGGACCCGTCGGCGAACGTCTACCTGGCGTTCTCGGCCATGCTCATGGCCGGCCTGGACGGCATCAAGAACAAGATCGAGCCGCCGGCCCCGATCGACAAGGACCTCTACGACCTTCCGCCGGAGGAGGTCGCCAACGTCAAGCAGGTCCCCGGCTCGCTCGACGAGGTGCTCAACACCCTCGAGGGCGACCACGGCTTCCTGCTCGAGGGCGGCGTGTTCACCCAGGACCTGGTGGACACCTGGATCTCGTACAAGCGCGCCAACGAGGTCGACCCGGTCCGCCTGCGCCCGACCCCGCACGAGTTCGCCATGTACTACGACGTGTGATCGATCGCACGTCTGGCTCCACCGCAGCGGCCCGTCCCCTTTCGGGGGCGGGCCGCTCCGCATGCTCGCCCCCCAGGAGAAGGAAGTAGGTCAAGCGTCGTGGAAGATACGCTCCACCGTGGTGCGGGTGCGGCGGGCCACGCGTAGGTACTCGTCCAGGTACTCCTGGGGCTCGGCGTCCTCGCGCAGGATGGTGGCCAGCGCGGCCAGATCGGGGCCCTGGCGTGGGAGCTGGTCGCTGGCGCGGCCGCGGACCAGGGTGAGCAGGTTGCGCACGCGCGAAGCCTGGCGCCAACCGGCCTCCAGGGCCACGGCGTCGGCCGGGTCGAGCAGGCCGGCGGCGGTGGCGGCGGCCAGTGCCTCCAGCGTGCGCGGGGTGCGCAGCGAAGGGACGGCGTGGCCGTGCTGCAGCTGGAGCAGCTGGACGGTCCACTCGACGTCCGCGAGGCCGCCGCGGCCGAGCTTGGTGTGGGTGGCGGGGTCGGCGCCGCGCGGGAGGCGCTCGCTGTCCACGCGGGCCTTCAGGCGGCGGATCTCGTGGATCTGCTCGCGGGTGAGGCCGCCCACCGGGTAGCGGGTGCTGTCGGCCAGGGCGAGAAAGCGGGCGCCGAGGGACTCGGAGCCGGCCACGACGCGGGCGCGCAGCAGCGCCTGCGCCTCCCAGACCTTCGACCAGCGGGCGTAGTACTGCTGGTAGGCGCCCAGGCTGCGCACGAGCGGGCCCTGGCGGCCCTCCGGGCGCAGGTCGGCGTCGACGCCCAGGGGCGGGTCGTGTGCGGGGCGGGCGAGCAGGCGGCGCAGCTCCTCGGCGATGGTCAGGGCGACGCCGCTCGCGGCGTCGTCGGCCATGCCGGGCGCGGCCTCGTAGACGAACAGGACGTCGGCGTCGGACGGGTAGCTGGTCTCGGCGCCGCCCAGGCGGCCCATGCCGATGATGGCGAACTCCAGCGGGGGTTCCGCGCCGGCCGTCACGCCCAGGGTGGCGCGCAGGGTGGCGTCGATGACGGCGGAGAGGGCGTCGCCGACCGTGGTGACGTCGAGCAGGCCGAGCAGGTCGGCGCAGGCGATGCGGAAGAGCTCGCGGCGGCGCAGGGCGCGGACCGCGTTGATGGCGGTCTCGGGGTCGTCGTGGCGGGCGGCGGCGGCGGCGAAGCCCTCGGTGAGCACCTCGGCGCTGCGCGGGACGAGCTCGGCGTCGTCGGCGAGCAGGCGCAGGGCCTCCGGGTCGTGTACGAGCAGCTCGGTGACGTACCGCGACAGGGCGAGCAGCCGTGCCAGGCGCAGGGCGACCGGACCCTCGTCGCGCAGCAGGCGCAGGTACCACGGGGTGTTGCCGACCTTCTCCGACACCTGCCGGTAGGCCAGCAGGCCGCGGTCGGGCTCCGGCGCGTCCGCGAACTCGCTGAGCAGGGCCGGCAGCAGCTGGCGCTGGATCGCCGCGGTGCGCGACACGCCGCCAGTGAGGGCCTCGATGTGCCGCAGCGCGCCGGCGGGGTCGGCGAAGCCGAGCAGGTCGAGGCGGGCGCGGGCGGCGTCGGGGGTGAGGCGCAGCTGCTCGGTGGGCACCCGGGCGACGGCCTCCAGCAGCGGGCGGTAGAACAGCTTCGCGTGCAGGCGGCGGACCTCGCCGGCGTGGCGTACCCATTCGGCTCGGAACGACTCGACGGCGTCCCGTGCGGCGTTGGGGCGGTAGCCGAGGGCGTGCGCGAGCCAGCGCAGGCCGGTCGGGTCGTCCGGCACCGTGTGGGTGCGGCGCAGGCGCTGCAGCTGCAGACGGTGCTCGACGACGCGCAGGAACCGGTAGGCGCGCAGCAGCGCCTCGCCGTCGGCCAGGCCGACGTAGCCGCCCTCGATGAGCGCGCGCAGGCCGGCGAGGGTGGTCGGGGTGCGCAGCGACTCGTCGGCGCGGCCGTGCACGAGCTGCAGCAGCTGTACCGCGAACTCGATGTCCCGCAGGCCGCCCGGTCCCCGCTTGATCTCGCGGTCGACCTCGGCGCGCGGGATGGCCTCGATGATGCGCCGGCGCATGCCGCGGACCTCGTCGACGGCCTCGGGGCGCTCGGCGGCGGACCAGATCAGCGGCTGCAGCTCGGCGAGCCACTCCCGGCCGAGCTCGAGGTCGCCGGCGGCCGGGCGGGCCTTGAGCAGCGCCTGGAACTCCCAGGTCTTGGCCCACTTCCGGTAGTACGCCAGGTGCGACGCGACGGTGCGCACCAGCGCGCCGCGGCTGCCCTCGGGGCGCAGCTGCGCGTCGACGGGCCAGGCGACGAAGCCGCAGATCTCCATCATGCGGGCGGCCAGCGCGCTGCCCGCGCGCATGGCGGTCTCGACGTCGGCGCCGCCGTCGGGCTCGGCGACGAAGACGACGTCGACGTCGCTGACGTAGTTGAGCTCGCGGCCGCCGCACTTGCCCATGGCGATCACGGCGAGCCGGCACGTGTCGGAGCCCTGCTCGGCGATGGCGATCGCGAGGGCCGCCTGCAGGGTCGCGTCGGCCAGTTCGGTCAGCCGGCGCATGGTGACCTCGACGTCGGCGGCGCCGGTGAGGTCGGCGGCCACGATGCGCAGCAGCTCCCTGCGGTACCCACTGCGCAGGGAAGGCACCGAGGACACCTCGCGCGTGGTGTAGCCCGCCGGGCGGCTGTTCTGCTCGCCGACCAGCTCGCGCCACTCGTCGGGGTTGGCCACGAGCAGGTCGCCGAGGGTCGCCGAGACGCCGAGGACGCCGATGAGGCGGCGGCGCAGGGCCTTGTCCTCGCGCACGGCCGCGGCCACCTCCGGCCCCGCCGCCTCGACGAGCCGGTGCAGCTCGAACAGGGCCAGGTCGGGGTCGGCGGCGAAGTACAGCGTGTCGAGCACGGCCGCGGCCTCGTCGTCGGCGGGACGGCGGTTGACGGGGTCCCACAGGCCGAGCCCGTCGGGGCCGGCGACCGCCTCGGTGCGCTCGTTGTCGGTGAAGCCGAAACGAGCGAGGTGACCTGCGGCCATCAACTCGGCCTGATCAGCGGCAGGGAGCGCAGCCCGCCCTCGCCGCCCTGCGGTAGCCCGCGCAGCGCCACGGCCGCGAACCGCTCGGCGAAGGGCTTCCAGATCTCCTCGACGTCGCCCATCACCGCGTCGGCGCGCTCGAGCATCTCGACGGCGTCGATGCCGAGGTCGCCCAGCGTGTCGACGCCGTCCATCGCCCACTGCGCGAGCATCTCGAGGTCGCACTCGATGTGGAACTGCAGGCCCCACGCGGAACCGCCGATGCGGTACGCCTGGACGGGGTAGTTCGTCGAGGCCGCCAGCAGCGTGGTGTTCACGGGCAGCTCGACGATCTCGTCGAGGTGCCACTGGAACACGTCGGGCGCGAACGGCACCGCGGCGAAGATGGGGTCGTTGTCAGCGGCGTCGCGGCGGGCGACGAGCCGCACGCCGATCTCGGGCCCGGCGGCGCTGCGCTCGACGGTGCCGCCGTGCGCCTGCGCGAGCAGCTGCGCGCCGAGGCAGATCGCCAGGGTCGGCACCTTGTGCCGGGTCGCCTTGCGCAGCAGCCCGTCGAGCTCGTCGAACCAGGGCGCGCCCCGCCGGCCCTCGGCGTCGGCGAAGGCGTCCTGCTCGCCGCCGAGCACGACCACCGCCGCGTAGGCGTCGAGGTCGGCCGGCAGCGCGTCGCCGGCGTGCGGTCGGCACACCTCAAGCCGCAGCCCGCCGGCGATGAGCCAGTCCCCCAGCCGGCCCGGCCCGTCCGACGGGTCGTTCTCCACCACGAGCGCCAGGTTGCCCCGGCCGGGGCCTTCGATCGTCACGCACCGACAATAACGACCGTGCGCGCTCTGGAACCCGGCGACGTCGTCCGGCTCGTGTCCCCGTCCGGCCCCGCCGCGCCGGAGCGCGTCGCCCGCGGCGTGGAGCTGCTCGAGAGCTGGGGCCTGCGCGCCGAACCGGCGCCGCACGTCCTGGACCGCCGCGGATATTTCGGGGGTACCGATGATGCCCGCCTCGACGACCTGAACGCGGCCCTCGCCGATCCGCGGGTCCGCGCGGTGATCTGCACGCGCGGCGGCTACGGCGTGCAGCGGATCGTGGACGGCGTGCGATTCGGCGAGCCGAAGCCGATCGTGGGCTTCTCCGACATCACCGCGCTGCAGCTGGCGGCGTGGCGGCACGGGCGCTGGCCCTCGGTGCACGGCCCGGGCGGCGCCTGGCTGGACGCGCGCACGCCGGCGGCCTCGGCGGAGTCGTTGCGCCGCGCGCTGATGACCGGCGGCCCGCTGACCGTGCACGGCACCCCGGCGCCGGGCGGCGGGCGGGCCGAGGGCGTGCTGCTGGGCGGCAACCTGGCGATGCTGGTGAGCACGATCGGCACCGCGGACATGCCCGGCCTCGACGGCGCCGTGCTGCTGCTGGAGGACGTGGGCGAGGCGCCGTACCGCATCGATCGGATGCTGACGCAGCTGCTGCGCGCGGGTGCGCTGGCCGGCGTGCGCGGCATCGCGCTCGGGCAGTTCACCGAGTGCGACGGCACGGGCTCCGCCGAGGACGTGCTGGCCGAGCGGCTCGGCGGGCTGGGCGTGCCGGTGCTGGCCGGGCTGCCGATCGGGCACGGCGAGGGGCAGGAGACGGTGGTGGTCGGCGCGCCCGCGGTGCTCGACGCCGGCGCCGGGACGCTGGTAAGCCGCGTCTCACCAGTCGACTGAGCGAAGCCACGGGCGGCCGGCACGGTGCAGGATGGGCGCATGAGCACTCTGACGCCGGGATTCGGCGGTCTTCGCCGCAAGCAGCAGCCGGACCTTCCGCCCGGCCAGTACCTCGCGCACGACTTCCCGGTGCTGTCGGCCGGCCCGACGCCGCGGGTGCGCACCGAACGGTGGGAGTTCGTCATCACCACCGAGACGGGCGAGGAGAAGAAGTGGACGTGGGGCGAGTTCACCGCCCTGCCGTACGAGGACGTCACCGTCGACATCCACTGCGTGACGAAGTGGTCGAAACTGCACACCGGCTGGCGGGGGGTGCCGATCGACACGCTCATGGAGGACGTCGAGACGGCCGCCGACTATGTCATGGCACACTCCTACGACGGCTACACCACCAACCTCCCCCTCGAGGACCTGCTCGACGGACAGGCGTGGGTGGCGTACCGGTACGAGGGCGAGGCGCTCGAGGCCGAGCACGGCGGACCGGCGCGCCTGCTGGTCCCGCACCTGTACCTCTGGAAGTCCGCGAAGTGGATCCACGGCCTGCGGATGATGCTCGAGGACGAGCCGGGCTTCTGGGAGGAGGCCGGCTACCACAACTACGGAGACCCATGGCGCGAGCAGCGGTACCAGGGCGACTGAGCGGTCCGGAGCGAAGCGGAGGGGCCGATCAGCAATGAACACAGCTTCTAGGCTCGGGCGCCCGGAGCGAAGCGGAGGGCGACTGAGCTGGCGTAAGGCCACGCTCGTCTCGGCACGACAGGAAACCGCCAGCGCGCGGACGCTGGTGCTCGACGTTCCCGACTGGCCGGGGCATCTGCCCGGCCAGCACGTCGACCTGCGGTTGACAGCACCCGACGGCTACACGGCGCAGCGCAGCTACTCGATCGCGTCCGCGTCGGGCGTCGAGATCACCGTGCAGCGCGTCGACGACGGTGAGGTTTCGCCGTATCTGACCGATGTTTACGACATTTCGCAATCCATCGAGGTTCGCGGGCCGATCGGCGGCTGGTTCGTGTGGCGGGACACCGACCCGGCGCCCGTGCAGCTGATCGCCGGCGGGTCCGGCGTGGTGCCGCTGATGGCCATGATCCGGGCGCGGGCGGAGAGCGGCGCGAAGACGCCGTTCAAGCTGATCTATTCGGTCAGAACGCCCGAAGACGTGATCTATGCGGATGAGCTGCGCCGGAGGGCGCGCGACGACGGCGGGCTCGACGTGCAGTACGTCTACACCCGCGTGCGCGGCAGCCGGGTCGGCGTCGCGGACGTCAACACGCACGCGTGGTCGAAGGACTTCGAGCCCAGCGTGTACATCTGCGGGCCGACCGGCTTCGTGGAGACCGTGGCGGACATCATGGTGGCGCTCGGCCATGACGCCAGGAGCATCAAGACCGAGCGCTACGGGTGAGCCGTCACATCATGCCGAGGTAGCGCTCCCGCTCGAACGGGGTCACCACCCGGCGGTACTCCTCCCACTCCGTCCGCTTGTTCTTCAGGAAGAAGTCGAAGACGTGCTCGCCGAGGACCTCGGCGACGAGCTCGGAGCCCGACATGACGTCGATCGCCTCGGCGAGGTTCTCCGGCAGCGACTCGTAGCCGGCCGCGCGGCGCTCGCCGTCGGTCAGCGCCCACACGTCGTCCTCGGCGCCCGGCGGCAGCTCGTAGCCCTGCTCGATGCCGCGCAGGCCGGCGCCGAGCATGACCGCGTAGGCGAGGTAAGGGTTGCTGGCCGAGTCGAGCGAGCGGACCTCGACGCGCGCCGAGTTGGGCTTGCCATAGGCCGGCACGCGCACCAGGGCGGAGCGGTTGCGGTGGCCCCAGCACACGTACGCCGGGGACTCGGTGATCCGGTTGGGCAGCGTCTGCGGGAAGAGCCGCTTGTAGGAGTTCACCCACTGGTTGGTGATCGCGGTGTACTCCCGGGCGTGCACCAGCAGGCCGGCGATGAACGCCTGGCCGACCTTCGACAGCTTCATCGGGTCGCTCGCGTCGTGGAACGCGTTGCGCTCGCCCTCGAACAGCGACAGGTGCGTGTGCATGCCGCTGCCCGGCTGCTCGGTGAACGGCTTCGGCATGAAGGTCGCGTGCACGCCGTGCGACAGCGCGACCTCCTTGATGACGTGCCGGAACGTCATGATGTTGTCGGCCGTGGTGAGCGCGTCGGCGTAGCGCAGGTCGATCTCCTGCTGCCCGGGCGCGACCTCGTGGTGACTGAACTCGACCGAGATGCCGATCCGCTCCAGGGCGAGGACCGCCTGGCGGCGGAAGTCGCGGGCGACGGCGTGCGTGGTGTGGTCGAAGTAACCGCCGGTGTCCACCGGCAACGGGGCGGAGCCGTTCTCGCCGAGGCTCTCGAGCAGGAAGAACTCGATCTCGGGGTGGGTGTAGAAGGTGAAGCCCTTCTCGGCCGCCTTCGACAGGGCCCGGCGCAGCACGTGGCGCGGGTCGGCCCAGGACGGCGAGCCGTCGGGCAGGGTGATGTCGCAGAACATGCGGGCGCTCTCGCCGGACATGCCGCCCTCGAACGGGAACACCTGGAAGGTCGTCGGGTCGGGCATGGCCACCATGTCCGACTCGTAGACCCGGGCGAAGCCCTCGATGGCGGAGCCGTCGAAGCCGATGCCCTCCTCGAACGCCGCCTCGAGCTCGGCCGGCGCGACCGAGACGCTCTTGAGCGTGCCCAGCACGTCGGTAAACCACAGCCGCACAAAGCGGATGTCGCGCTCTTCGAGCGTCCGGAGCACGAACTCCTGCTGACGGTCCACGGTTATGCCCCCACGAGCTGCAGTGTCTACGGCCAATTCGGGCAAGTCTCGCCCGATGGTGTTACACACAAGTTACCGGACCGAGGTATCTCCACCCGCACGGGAGTGAACGGTCATCGGGCGCCTCCCTCCCAGCTGGGAGACACTGAAGGCATGCCGAGGCTGCGACTCGCGCTCGCCCAGGCCGACCCGACGGTCGGGGACCTGGACGGCAACGCGTCCCTGGTCATCGCCTGGACGGATCGCGCGGCCGGCGAGGGCGCCCACGTGGTGGCGTTCCCGGAGCTCATGCTCACCGGCCACCCCGTCGAGGACCTCGCATTACGGGGGTCCTTCGTCGCCGCGTCGCGGCGCGCGGCCGAGGACCTGGCCGCCCGTCTGGCGGCGCATGGGCTCGGCGAGGTGGTGGTGCTCACGGGGTACCTCGACGCCGACGACCGCGGCCCGCGCCCGGCGGTGGCCGTGCTGCACCGCGGCGAGTGCCACGCCGAGCCCGAGGGCGGCGTGGTCCGCGTCGGCGGCATCGACATCGCGCTCACCACCGGCGACGAGGCCGCGCCCCGGCCCGCCGGGCTGGTGGTGCACGCGGGCGGGCTCGCCTACGAGCAGGACGCGGACGACTCGCGGCTGGCCCGGCTGGCCGCACGGGCGGCGGCGGCCGGCGCGGTCGTGGCCTGCGTGAACCTGGTCGGCGGCCAGGACGAGCTGGTCTTCGACGGCGATTCCCTGGTGGTACGCCCCGACGGCGCCCTGGTCGCCCGAGCGCCCCAGTTCGTGGAGAAGCTGCTGGTCCTCGACCTGGACCTGCCCCCGGCCGCGGCCGAGCCGCCGGCCGGGCACCTGGTCCTGGCCGTCCCCCTGGCCGAGCCCGCGCGGCCGGTCCCGGCGCCGGAGATCGCCGCGCGGGTCGCCGTCGAGGCCGAGGTGTGGCAGGCGCTGGTGCTGGGCCTGCGCGACTACGCGCGCAAGAACGGCTTCCACAGCGTGGCCCTGGGCCTGTCGGGCGGCATCGACTCGTCGGTCGCCGCCGCGATCGCCTGCGACGCGCTCGGCCCGGCGTCGGTCGTCGGCGTGTCGATGCCCGGTCAGTACTCCTCCGACGACTCCCGCGAGGACGCGCGCGAGCTGGCCCGGCGCACCGGCCTGGACTTCCGGGTCGAGCCCATCCAGCCCATGGTGGACGGGTTCCTGGCCAACCTGGCGCTCGGCGGCGCGGCGGTGGAGAACCTGCAGGCGCGGGTGCGCAGTGTGGTCCTCATGGCGCTGTCCAACCAGGAGCGGCACCTGGTGCTCACGACCGGCAACAAGAGCGAGCTGGCGGTGGGGTACTCGACGCTGTACGGCGACTCGGCCGGCGGCTTCAACCCGCTCAAGGACGTGCCGAAGACCCTGGTGCGCCGCCTCGCCCGCTGGCGCAACGAGGAGGCCGACCGCCGCGGCGACCCGGCGCCGATCCCCGAGCGCTCGATCACCAAGCCGCCCAGCGCCGACCTGCACCCCGGCCAGCTCGACACCGACGCCCTGCCCGACTACGAGGTCCTCGACGACATCATCGCCGGCTACGTCGACGGCGGGCTGGGCCGCGACGAGCTCGTCGCGGCCGGGCACGACCCCGAGGTCGTCGAGCGCACGCTGCGGATGGTGGACGCGGCGGAGTACAAACGCCGCCAGAGCCCGCCCGGCACGCGCATCTCCGCTCGCCGCGCCGGCCGTGTGCCCATCACCAACCGCTTCCGCACGCGCGTTGGTTCAGCACTGTGAAAAACCGCATCCGACCGGGCGCATCCGGCGCCGCCGGTGCGACCATCGGGGGATAGCCCGGGGACCCCGCATGGGGCCTCGAGGAGTGAACAGGAGGACGCTGATGTCCGAGATCCCGTCCCTGTACGGCGGCGCCGTCAACCGCCGGGTTCGCACCAGGGACCTCATCGCCGCCAAGGAACGCGGCGAGCGGTGGCCGATGCTCACCTCGTACGACCAGTACACCGCCGGCATCTTCGACGAGGCCGGCATCCCTGTCCTGCTGGTGGGCGACTCGGCCGCGAACAACGTCTACGGCTACGAGTCCACGGTCTCCGTCAGCGAGGACGAGCTCCTGCCCCTCGTGCGCGCCGTGGTCCGCTCGACGCGCCGCGCCCTGGTCGTCGGCGACCTGCCGTTCGGCTCCTACGAGGAGGGCCCCGCGCAGGCGCTGCGCACCGCGGTCCGCTTCATGAAGGAGGGCGGCTGCCACGCCGTCAAGCTCGAGGGCGGCCGCCGCGTGGCCCCGCAGATCGCGGCCCTGACCAGCGCCGGCATCCCCGTCATGGCGCACATCGGCTTCACACCGCAGAGCGAGCACGCCCTGGGCGGCTACCGCGTCCAGGGCCGCGGCGACGCCGCCGAGGACGTGGTCGAGGACGCACACGCGGTCGCCGAGGCCGGCGCCTTCGCGGTCGTCCTGGAGATGGTCCCCGGCGAGGTGGCCAAGCGCATCACGCACGAGCTGCACATCCCGACGATCGGCATCGGCGCGGGCGCCGACACCGACGCCCAGGTGCTGGTCTGGCAGGACATGGCCGGCCTGCGCACGGGCCGGACGCCGCGCTTCGTGAAGCGCTACGCGGACCTGGCCGGCGCCCTGTCCGAGGCGACGCGCGCGTACGCGGACGAGGTCCGCTCGGGCGTCTTCCCGGCCCAGGAACACACCTTCGACTGACACTCGCCGCTCTCCCCCGGCTCCGACGCGCTCTGCCCGCCGGAGCCGGGCCCGCCAACCTCCCCGGCCCTTCCACGCAGAACTTCTCGGCCCTTCCACGCAGACTCGTCGGGGCTGGCCGGCGGGGCTGGTCGGCCCTTATCGTCGGGCTTTTGCGACAAGTCGGGCGCTGGCGCGCCACGACTTGTCGGATTTATACCTGACAGGCGATAAATCCACGCAAGCAGCCCATAGCGACACTGCGGAGCCTGCTGCGCACCTGCGGAGAGCGGTAGCACCTGCAGGGCGCATTCCAGGCCGCCGACCGGCGTTTTCTTTCCACGATCATGCGTTTTCGACCCTCCCAAGGGCCGGTTTTTATGATCGTGGAGAGAAAACGCCGGCCGTCAGCGCGGGAAGGCGGCGCCCGTTAGTTACGCGACGGACACATCCAGGCTCTTGAGGCCGCGGATGACGTACCCGGGCTTGTACACCGGCTCGCTCGACAACCGCAGCCCGGGCGCCTTGGCCAGCAGCGCACCGAAGGATGCCGCCAGCTCGATGCGGGCGAGCGGTGCGCCGAGGCAGTAATGGATGCCGGCGCCGAAGGAGATGTGCGGGTTGTCCCGGCGGGTCACGTCGAAGCGCTCCGGGTCGGCGAACGCGGCCGGGTCGTGGTTGGCCGAGCCGAACAGCAGGGCCACCTCGCTGCCCCGCGGGATCGTCACCCCGCGGACCTCGATGTCTTCGAGGACCCACCGCTCGAACATCTGCAGCGGGGTGTCGAAGCGCATGAGCTCCTCCACCGCGGTACCGATGAGCTCGGGCTTTTCTTGTAACGCGAGATGCTGCTCGGGGTGCAGCAGCAGGGCGCGCCACCCGTTGCCGGTGACGTTGACCGTCGCCTCGTGGCCGGCGTTGAGCAGCAGCACGCAGGTGCCGATGAGCTCGTCCTCGCTGAGCCCCTCGACCGCGGCGAGCGCGCTGACGAGGTCGTCGCGCGGGTCGTCCTTGCGGCGGCGGGCGAGGGCACGCAGGTACTCCGAGAACTCCTCCGACGCCCGCACCGCAGCCTCGGCCGTCTCGCGGGACGGGTTCAGCTCGTACATCCCGCAGATCGCCGCCGACCAGGGCCGCAACGCGTGCCGGTCGGCCTCGGGGATGCCCAGCAGCTCGGCGATGACGGTCACCGGCAGCGGCTCGGCGACGTTTGCGATCAGGTCGCCGCCGCCCTCGGCTACGAACGCGTCGACGAGCTCGTCGGCGAGGCGCTGCACGACCGGGCGCAGCGCCTCGACCCGCCGCGGTGTGAACGCCTGCGACACGAGCCGCCGCAGCCGCGTGTGGTCGGGCGGCTCGCGGTCGAGCATGCCGTTGTCGTTGAGGGTCCAGAACGGCTCCTGGTAGTCGGGCGGGGCCGAGCGTCCCATCTCCTCGTGCGTGGCCACGTGCAGGTAGCTGCGGCCGAGCCGGCGGTCCCGCAGCAGCGCGTTGACGTCCTCGTGGCGGCTGATGAGGTACTGCCGGCTGGGCTCGAACCACAGCACCGGCGACTCCTCGCGCAGCCGCGCGTAGGTCGGGTAGGGCGCCGCCACGAACTCGGGCGACCAGGGGTCGAAGGCGTGGCTCACAGGTCGGTCACCCGGATGCCGGCGTGCGCCTTGTACCGCTTGTTGATGGCGATCAGGTTGGCCGTGAACGCCTCGATCTGCCCCGCGTTGCGCAGCCGCCCGGCGAAGACGCCCCGCATGCCGCTGATCCGCGCGGCGAGGGCCTGCACCTGCAGGCAGGCGTCGCGGTCGTCGCCGAGCACGAGCACGTCCAGGTCGACGGCGTCGACCGCCGGGTCGGCGAGCAGCACGGCGCTGACGTGGTGGAACGCCGCGCACACCCGGGCCTCGGGCAGCAGGGTCGCGGCCTGCTCGGCGGCGCTGCCGTCCTCGACGCGCAGCGGATACGGCCCCTGCTTGTCGAACCCGAGCGGGTTGACGCAGTCCACCACGATCTTGCCGTCGTTCAGCAGCGGCGCCAGCTCCGAGACGATCGCCGCGTGGCCCTCCCACGGCACCGCGACGATGACGATGTCGGCCCCGGCGGCGAACGCGTTGTCCCCGCCGGCGACGACGTCCGGCCCGACGCCGGGCATCTCGCGCAGCTCCTGCGCCGCGTGCTCGCCGCGCTCGGTCGAGCGGGATCCGACGAGGACCCGCTGGCCGGCGCGGGCGAAACGGTACGCGAGGCCGCGGCCCTGGGGCCCGGTGCCGCCGATGATGCCGACGGACAGGCCCGACACGTCGGGCAGGGCGCTCTGGTCGTAGGTCATGCCTTCTGTTGTACCCCTTGGAAGACCACCTTTCGCTTGGCCGGGTCAGCTTCGGTGAGCCGCACCGTGGTCCGCTCCCCCAGCGGCAGGTCGGATCCCTCGCAGCGGGCCCGCACGGGCGGGTCGTCGATCGCGATGTCCGCGCGGTGGCGTGCCGGGTCGACGTCGAGCACGGCGGCCTCGAACGTCTCGCCGACGCGCCCCTGCAGCAGCACCGCCTCGACGAGGTCCACCGCGGCCCGGTCGGCCGAGCCGGCGACGCGGTCGGTGCGGGACATCACCTCGGGCAGCTTCGGCAGCGCGTCACGAGCCCACCGGGGCACCTCAGCGCCGCCGTGCAGGGCCAGGCACACCTCGGTGACGTAACGGTCGGCCAAGCGGCGCAGCGGGGCCGTCACGTGCGCGTAGGGCGCGGCGACGGCGGCGTGCAGCGGCTGCTCGGGCGGCGCGCCGTCGAAGGCCGTGTAGCCGGCACCGCGCATCATCTCGGCCGCCTGGTCGAGGAAGGCCGCGGCCCGTGGCTGCCCGGGGTCGATCGCGGCAATGACCTGCCCGGGAGTGGCATTTTCCGGCCACGGTACCCCCAGAGCCCCCGCAGCCACGCGCAGCGCCTCGACGGTCTCGCGCGGCGCCGGGGGCATCGTGCGCAGCAGCCCGACACCGCCGTCGAGCATGATGCGCGCCGCCGCCATCCCGGTGAGCAGCGAGATCTGCGCGTTGTACTCCTCGACGGCGACCGGCGCGCGCAGCGTCAGCCGCCACCCGTCCCCGTCCGGCTCGATCTCCTGCTCCGGCATCGGCAGGTTCACCGCCCCGCGCGCGAGCCCGAGCCCGACGAGCAGCTTTCCGATCTCGGGCAGCAGCGCCACGGACGGGTGCAGCTTCCCGCCGTCGGCGTCGGCCTGCACGCCCTCGTAGTTGAGCTTCGCCCGGCTGCGCACCAGCGCCCGCGCGACGTCCACGGCGACGGTCGAGCCGTCCGCGTCGAGGTCGATCGTCCACAGCACCGCCGGGCGCACCTGGTCCGGCAGCAGGCTGGCCGCGCCCTCGCTCAGCACCGGCGGGTGCAGCGGCACCTTCCCGTCCGGCAGGTACACGGTCTGCCCGCGCTGCCACGTTTCGCGCTCGAGCGCACCGCCCGGCTCGACGAACGCGGCGACGTCGGCGATGGCGTAATGCACGCGGTACCCGCCGTCGCGCCGCACCAGCAGCAGCGCCTGGTCGAGATCCTTGGAGGTGGGCGGGTCGATGGTGACGAACTCGAGGTCGGTCCGGTCCGGCCGCCCGTCGAACCGGAGCGCGGCGGCCTGCCCGGCCTCCCGCTCGGCCTCGGCGGAGAACCCTTCGGGCAGGTCGAGCTCGCGCCGGAGGGCACTGAAGTCGATGCGCGGGGCGAGTACACGGCGTGCGGTCACGGCTCAGTCTTACCAGCCCGCCTCACCCTCGCCCTCCGGCGAACGGCCATCCCTCGCCTCCTACACGCGCGAAGCCCCGTCCGCGCCGCACGCGAACGCCCCGTCCGCCGTCGCACCGCGCGGACGGCCGGTCCGCCCTCGCGATGCACGGACGGCGGCCCCCGCCCCGCCTCGCAGCGTGCGGACGGCGGGCCCCACCCCGCCCCGCCTCACAGCGCGCGGACAGCCGGTCTGCTCTCCGCGATGCGCGGATAGCGGGCCCCACCCCGCCTCGCGGCGCGCGGACGGCCGGTCGGCCCTCCCGGCGCGCGAACGGCCGGCCGGCCAGCGGGGCGCTCGGCTGCGCTGCCACACATGCGAACGGCCGGTCCGCCCTGCGAGGGGGCGAACCGGCCGTCGTGCGTGCCGTTGTTACGGGTGGGGCGTCACGGGCGGGCGAGGCTCGCCCAGTCCTCGACGGTCATGCTGGCCGCCTCCTCCGGGTAATTGCCGTTCTCGCGGCCCGGGATCGCCTCCGCCGACTCACCAGACTCGGCGGACTGCGGGGTGTTCTCCACAGCGCCGCCGGCGTCCAGACCGCCCTCGGCGACGACCGCAGGGGGCGTCACCGGCTCGGCGGCCGGGTTCAGCGACTCGGAGGACTCCGCCGGCGCGGCGGGGGCCGTGGTGGCCTTGCGGGCGGGTGCCTTGCGCGCGGTGGTCGTCTTGGCCGCCGTCTTCGCCGGGGTCGCCGCCTTCTGGGCCGCCGCCGCCTTGGTCGCGGTCGGCTTGGTGGCCGCCGCGGTCTTCGCCGGGGTGGCCTTCGCCGTCGCCTTGGTCGCGGTCGCCTTCGCCGCGGTGGACTTCGCCGCCGCCTTGGTCGCGGTGGCCTTGGTCGCGGTGGCCTTGGTCGCCGCCGCCTTGGTCGCGGTGGCCTTGGTCGCGGTGGACTTGGCCGGGGCCGACTTCGCCGCCGCCTTGGTCGCCGTCGACTTGGTCGCCGCCGCCTTGGCCGGGGCCGACTTCGCCGCCGCCTTGGTCGCCGTGGACTTCGCCGCCGTCGCCTTGGCCGCGCCCGCCTTGGCCGGCGTCGCCTTGGCCGTCTTGGCCGGGGTGGCCTTCGCCGCCGCCTTGGTGGCGGTCGCCTTGGTGGCCGTGGCCTTCGTCGCGGTGGACTTCGCCGCCGCCTTGGCCGCCGTCGACTTCGCGGCGGTCGCCTTGGTCGCGGTCGCCTTGGCCGTCTTGGCAGGGGTGGCCTTGGCCGTCTTGGCCGGGGTGGCCTTCGCCGCCGACTTCGCGGGAGCCGCCTTCGCCGCCGACTTCGCGGCCGCGGCCTTCGTCGCTGTGGCTTTCGTAGCTGCGGCCTTCGTGGCGGTGGCCTTCGTGGCGGTGGCCTTCGTCGCCGTCGCCTTGGTGGCAGGCGTCGCCTTGGCCGCCGCCGACTTCGCCGCGGTGGACTTGGCGGCGGTGGCCTTGGCGGCGGTCTTCGCCGGGGCCGCCTTCGCCGTCGACTTCGCGGCCGCCTTGGTCGCGGTCGCCTTCGTCGCGGTGGCCTTCGCCGCCGTCGACTTGGCCGCCGTGGTCTTCGCCGCGGTGGCCTTGGTCGCCGCCGACTTGGCCGGGGTGGCCTTCGCGGCCGTCTTGGCCGGGGCCGCCTTCGCCGCCGTCTTGGCCGGTGCCGCCTTGGCCGCCGCCGTCTTCTTCGCGGCCGCCGCCTTGGCCGGCGCCGTCGCCTTCGAAGCCGCCGTCTTCTTGGCGGCGGGTGCCGCCTTGGTGACCGCGGTCCTCTTCGCCGGGGTCGCCGCCTTCGAGGCCGCCGCAGCCGTCGTCTTCTTGACCGCGGTCTTCTTCGCCGGAGTCGCCGCCTTGGTGACCGCGGCCTTCTTGGCCGCCGTGGCGGTGGTCTTCTTCGCCGCGGTGCTCTTCGCGGCCGGGGCGGCCGCCTTCGAAGCCGCGGTGCTCTTGGCGGCCGGGGTGGCCGCCTTGGACGCCGCCGCGGTCTTCTTGGCCGCCGGTGCCGCCGCCTTGGTGGCCGCGGCCGTCTTCTTCGCGGCCGGCGTCGCCGTCTTGGCGGCCGTCCGCGAAGCCGCGGGCGTCGCCGTCTTGGCGGCCGTCCGCGCAGCGGCGGGCGTCGCGGTCTTGGAAGCCGTCCGCGAAGCCGCCGGGGTGGCGGACTTGGCAGCCGTCTTCGAAGCCGTCCTGGTCGCCGCCTTCTTGGCGGGGGTGGCGGCCTTGGTCTCGGTGGACGTCGCGGCGGGGGTCACCGCCGCGGTCGTCGTGCGGCGGGGGGAGCCTGCCGCGACCGTCTTCCGGGCCCTGGCGGGGGCCGGGTCGGTCGTCGCGGGGGCCGTGGCCGCCGCAGTCGTCGCGGCCGCGCGCGCTGCGGCCGATCTCGTGGTGGCCTTCTTAGCTGCGGCCATCGTGGTCCTCCTGGAGGAGTTCTCCCGCATCCTGCGGGATGTTCGCGGTTGGGTTGTGCGGTTGGACGGGTTCTGTGGCCGGATGGCCCGGGCGGTTCGCGGTCGCCCCGTGCGCCGGCGTCTTGCTAGTGCTTGCCTTCCCACCGTTCGTCTTCTGCGTCCCACGCCTCGTTGCGTTCCTGGACTTTGGCGAGGGCCTGTTCGGCTTCTGACGCCGAATCATAGGGGCCGAGGCGATCCTTTCCCGGGCACATGTCTGCCTCGGACTCGACCCTGTGGTGAGAAAGGCACCAGTAGTACCGCTCAGCACCGCTGCTGCTCATGACATCACTGTGCACCGCAAATGAAACACGCGCCACCGAAACCGGCAAATAGCTGGTTGAGATTCCACAGTAGACGCAACCGGCCGACACCGGTCGCCGACACGCTCGGGCGGGCAATACGCCGCCGCGGGCCCGGGCAAGCCGGGCGTGAATCCGTTGCGGTACAACGGATTGCCGATCATGACGAGGCCGGCAATTCCCACATCGAACCGGGAGTTCACCTCCGCTGCTGTGGTCGGTATCACCCGAGGGTGAGCCGAACGGAGGAAACAGATTCGAGTCGTCCGGTCGACCCTCCGGCCCTCGTTCGGGGGCGAACAAGGCATCGTCCACGGTGGACAACCCCGCCGCGGCGGGGTCCGGAACCTTTAAGCGAACATGAAACCCTCACCCCTCGTGGAGGCGTCATGAGTTCTCCGGCCGCCCTGCTGTGCATCGCCGGCTCCGCCGACCCCGCCGACGTGGCCCGGCACCTGTCCGGCGGGCGGGTCGCGCACACCCCCGACCGGCGCATCGTGCTGGTGTACGACACCGCGGAGGCGGCGATCCGGGACGCCTCGGCGTACCTGCGCCCGCGCGCGCTGACCTTCGTGAAGTTCGGCCTGCACGTCGGCGAGGAGCCCGACGCGGACGTCGCGCAACGCCTCGCCGAGGCCGCCGCACCCCGCACGCTGTGGCTGTCGGCGGCCGCACACGAGCGCCTGACGGGCGTCGCGGGCGCGCTGGAGGCGGTCGACCTGGGGTACCAAATGAAACCCTGACGGCCTGCGGGACAATCGGCCGGTGAGCCTACTTGCCGATGACCTGCCGGACGTCCTCGCCGTCACGCCGCTGGCCTCGCCGCCCGACGTTTCGTTGCGCCCGCCCGGCTCGAAGAGCATCACCAACCGCGCGCTCATCTGCGCCGCGCTCGCGCCCGGGCGCAGCACGCTGACGGGGATGCTGTTCGCCGACGACACCCGCGCGATGCTCGGCGCGGTGGCGGCGCTGGGCGCGACCGTCACCGCGGACGAGGCGGCGCTCACGGTCCTCGTCGACGGCATCGACCCGCTCGCCGCGACCGGCGAGGTGCACGTCGACGCGCGCCAGTCGGGCACCACGGGCCGCTTCGTGCTGCCGGCGGCGGCGCTGCGCCCGGCCCGCGGCATCGTGGACGGCAGCACGCAGCTGCGCGCCCGGCCGTTCGCGCCGCTCGTGGACGCGCTGCGCGACCTCGGCGCGACGGTGGAGGACCTGGACCAGCCCGGGTTCCTGCCGGTCGCCGTCACCGGCCCCGTGGCCGGCGGCAAGGTGGCGCTGCCGGGGCACATCTCCAGCCAGTTCCTCTCGGGCCTGCTCATGGCCGGGCCGCTGATGGCCGAGGGGCTGACGGTGGAGCTCACCTCCCCGCTCGTGTCGGTGCCCTACGTCGAGGCGACGGCGGCGGTCATGGCCGCGTTCGGCGCGACGGTCGAGGGGCTGACGGTGCCGCCGGGCGCCTACCGCCCGACCGCCTACGACATCGAGCCCGACGCGAGCGCCGCCTCCTACCCGCTCGCCGCGGCCGCCATCACCGGCGGCCGGGTCACCGTCGAGGGGCTCGGCACCCGCAGCCTGCAGGGCGACGTGCGCTTCGCCGACCTGCTCGAGCGGATGGGCGCGCGGGTCGAGCGGACCGCCGAGCGCATCACGGTGACGGGCACCGGCGCCCTGCACGGCATCGACGTCGACATGGCCGACATCTCCGACACCGCGCAGACCCTCGCCGCGGTGGCCGTCTTCGCCGACTCCCCGACCCGGGTCACGGGCATCGGCTTCATCCGGCGCAAGGAGACCGACCGCGTCGCCGCGGTCGTGACCGAGCTGCGCCGCGCCGGCATCGACGCCGTCGAGGACGAGGACGGCTTCACCGTCAACCCCGGCACCCCGGCGCCGACGGTCTTCGAGACGTACGACGACCACCGCATGGCGATGAGCATGGCGCTGCTGGGCCTGCGTGCGCCGGGCGTGCAGATCCGCAACCCGCGTTGCGTGGCGAAGACCTACCCGGCGTACTTCGCCGACCTAGCCCGCCTGGCGCAGCAGGGGTAGCACGGAGGTCCCGAACCACTCGACGTCCTCCGGGTCGTTCAGCATCAGGTTGTACGCCGTGAAGCCCGCAAACCCCAGCAGCTGCTCGGCGACCGCCTCGGGCGGGCCGTCCACCAGGCCCGCCCGGTGCACGTTCAGCGCGCAGGTGACGGCGGGGTTGATCCCGGTGACGACGGCGCGCATCCGCTGCAGCTCGTCCGGCGGGGCGTACCCCAGCGAAGGAATCCAGCCGTCGGCCAGCTCCCCGGTGACCCGCAGCGCCCGCGGCCCGTAGGTGCCGAGCCAGATCGGGATGCGGTGCGCGGGCTTGGGCTCCATCGGTGCGGCCTCGGTGCGGTGGATGCGCCCGTCGAAGGTCAGCGCCGGCTCGCTCCACAGCCCGCGGATGATTTGGATCGCCTCGCGCAGGCCGTCGACCTTCTCGCGGGCGGTGGGCACGCCGAGGCCGAAGGCGCGGAACTCTTCGTCGGAGTACCCGCCGCCGAGGCCCAGGATGAGCCGGCCGCCGCTGAGCCGGTCGAAGGTCTCGGCCATCTTGGCGACCATCGCGGGCGAGCGGTAGGGCACGCCGAGCACGCGCGTGGCGACCCGGATGGTGCTCGTGCTCGCCGCGATCCAGGCCAGCATCGTCCAGACCTCGAAGCTGGATGCGGTACCGCTGGGATGATCCGACGCCGACACGAAGTCGAACCCCAGCCGTTCCGCCCGCTGGGCGTCGCCCACCGGGTCGCTCGTCGTGCCGACGTTGACTCCCACGATCATCGCCCGATCTCCGTCCTGCGAGGCTGACAGCCGTACGCCATCCAGCATGAACCCGACCGAGCCAGCATGAACCCACCGAGGAGGATGCGACACCCATGGCACCCCGCCCGCACGACCAGCGCGTCACCGACACGCTGCGCCGCCTGTCCGACGACGTGGACGCGTGGGTCGCGACCGCCACGCCGGACGGCAGGCCCTACCTGGTGCCGCTGTCGTTCCTGTGGGACGGCGACACGCTGCTGTTCTCGACGGCGGCCCGCACGCCGACCGCGCGCAACCTCGTCGCCTCGCGGGAGGCGCGCATCGGCGTCGGACCGACCCGCGACGTGGTGCTCATCCACGGCGCGGTGACGGTACTGGAGCCGGACGACCTGACCGCCGCCGAGGGCGACGCCTTCGCCGAGAAGACCGGCTTCGACCCGCGGACGCTGCGCGACTACCTGTACTTCCGGGTCCGCCCGACGCGTGTGCAGGCGTGGCGGGAGGTGGACGAGCTGGCCGGCCGCGACATCACGCTCTGAGCCTTCACACCGGGTCGAACCGCAGCGCCTCCCAGCTGCCGGCGGCGGTACCGGTCGCCTTCATCATGCGGTAGGAGGCGCCCTTGTAGTCCACGCGGCAGGTGACGTAGGCGCCCTTGGAGGGGTTGCGCAGGAAGTACCTTCCGCTGTCGGTCCACACGTCGAAGGTCTCCCACACGTCGACCCACTCGCCGCGCCCGCGCAGCATGCCGCGCGCGCCGCCGGCGTAGTTGTACTCGGCGGTGACGAGGTAGCCCGACGGCGCGGTGAGGTACACCGTGTGCCCGCCGTCGCCGGAGCACAGCGAGAACACCTCCCAGCTGCCGGCCTGGTCCGCCGCCGTCCGGGCGCGCAGCATGTTGTGCTGGTCGCCGCCGTAGTCCTGCTCCTCGGCCACGTACCGGCCGGAGGCGTAGCTCCAGATGCGGTAGTTGTGGCAGTAGTACAGCCCCGGGACCTGCGAGGAGCCGAGCGCGAGCGCACCGCCCGGCGGCGGCGCGGGCGTCGCACCCGTCATGTCGATGTGGCCGGGCTGCGGCTGCCCGTCGCCGGCGACGGCGCGTACCACATCCAGCTCCGAGGCCCCGGCCGCCGCGAACGGCGCGACGACGACGGCCGCGACCACCGCGGCGAGCATGACGACGAGACTCCTGCGCACGGGCGAAATGCTGCGGCCACGCATCGAGACCGGTCAAGGCGCCAAAGCCGCAATTAAAGCGCGCTTGAGCCCTGCATCCGCTTCACGGCGATCGGGCCGCGCGGCCGTAGATGGCGCCCGGCCCGATCGCCGCCCCCGTTGCACGCCCGGGAACGGCTGCCCGCGCGCGTCCCGTATCCCTCAGCGCGGCGGTGTCGAGCTCGCGCCGCCGGTCGGAGTCGGTGTGGCGTGCCAGCTCGGGTCGCAGGTGCAGTACACGTCGAGCCCCGGCACCGGCGGCACCCCCTGGAGCCGCTCCCGCACCGCCGGGAAGTCCGAGGCGCACCGCAGCGTGAATTTCCACGCCTCCGCCAGGTCGTCGGCCCGGGTCGACGCGACGAGATCGGGCGCGTCGCTGAACCCCACCTTGAACCGCTCCCACTGCTCCTCGCGGCTCGCGAACCGGAACGACTCGACCTCGGCCGAGCGCTGCAGCACGTCGCCGATGTGCGCCCGCAGCGCGTCGTCCGCATTTATCGGCAGGAACGCCGACGCTTCGGCCGGCGCACAGGACGGAGCCGCCACCTCGCGGCCCGGCGGCGCTCCCCACGCCACCCAGCCCGTGGCCAGCACGAGCGCGAGCGCACCCATACCGGCGATGCCCACCTGCCGCCGTCTGCGCCGCCGCCCGGCGGCCGCCGCGGCCGCCTCCCCCGGCGGCCGGATCTGCCGCCCGGCACGGTCGCCGAGGTTTGACAGTGCCCCGCGGAGCCGGTCGTCGTCGAGCTCAGACATGTCCGTCCTCCTCCTCGCTCAGGTGCTTGGCCAGCGCGATCCGCCCGCGGTACAGCCAGTTGCGCACGGCACCGTCCCGCGCCCGGCACAGCTCGGCAATCTCGGCGACGGGCAGCCCGGCGAGGTAATAGAGCACCACCGCCTGCCGCTGCCTGTCGGGCAGCGTCTTGAGCGCCCGCTCCAAGGCCACCCACTCCGGCCCCGGCCCGTCGACGAGCTCGATCCGCTGGCTCTGCCGGTACCGCAGCGCGGTCCGCATCCGCCGGATCCGGCTGGTCGCCAGGTTCCACGCGACGCGGCGCACCCAGGCGCCGGGTTCGTCGTAGCGGGCGATCCGCCCCCATCGCGTCCACGCCCGCGTGAACGCCTCCTGGGTCGCCTCCTGCGCCTCTTCGACGCTGCCGAGGTACACGGCGAGCTGCCGGGCGATGACCGGAAACTGCGCGCCGTAGCACTCGGCAAAGTCCGGCATCGCTCCCCCGACCGCGCTCGGCGGGGCCACGCCCCCGACTACAGGAATCGTTGTCACACCACTCACACGCCCACCCGAGCCCAAACGTCACACACGTCTACGGCAGAGCGAACCCCGCCAATCCCGAAGCCCGCCCGTCACGTCTTCCTCCACGCCGGCGGCGGCCAGGTGCCATGCGTTTTAGCACTGCTGGAGGCCGGTTTTCATCAACGCGGAAACATAACGCGCACGGGCAGCCTGGAACGCATCCCGCAGGCGCAGCTTTGAGCAGGCAGACAGACGCGGGTCGATCGGGCGCGTCCGGCGCGGCAGCGGCGCATGGGGGTGGGGGTGGGAACCCCCGCCTGCGCCGCCAGGCGCGGAAGTACAGACGGACGAGTCGACCTGTACGCCGGGTTCTGTCCTCACCGTGGTGAGGGGCGGCCATCCATCTCGGCCTGACGTTGCCGGCAGGCTCTAGCGGTCTACCCGCAGGCTCGGGCGGGCCGCCCTCGAACGCCTGCGCAGGCCGGGCCCGTGGGCGCCGGCCCTTTTTGACCTTGCTCCGGGTGGGGTTTACCTAGCCGCCCCGGTCACCCGGAGCGCTGGTGGGCTCTTACCCCACCGTTTCACCCTTACCCGGCCGGGCCGGTTTCCCGGTCCGGCCTGGGCGGTCTGCTTTCTGTGGCACTGTCCCGCGGGTCGCCCCGGGTTGCCGTTAACAACCACCCTGCCCTGTGGAGCCCGGACGTTCCTCGGCGGCAACCCCCGGTAGGGAGTGCCGACGCGGCCGCCCGGTCGACTCGTCCGTCGCGCTGACTATGGTAGTCAGACCATGAACCTCGCCGACATCGCACTGCTCTCCGTCGCCGGGCTGGCGGCAGGGACCGTCAACGCGATCGCGGGGGGTGGCTCGCTCATCACGTTTCCGGCGCTGATCGCGACCGGGCTGCCGCCGGTGGCGGCCAACGTCACCAACTCGACCTCGGTGTTCCCGGGGTACGCCGCCTCCGTGTACGGCAGCCGGACCGACCTGGCCGACCTGGCGCGGGACGGGTCGCGGCGGCTGCTGGTGAGCCTTGCGCCGACCGCGGTGGTGGCGGCGGGGCTCGGGTGCGCGCTGCTGCTGCTCACACCCGCCAAGGCGTTCGACGTGGTGGTGCCGTTCCTGGTGCTGGGGGCGACGGCGGTGCTCGCGTTCCAGGACCGGCTGCGGCGGCTCGTCGGGCATCCGCGGGAGATGTCCGGGCGCCGGCAGGCGTTCGGGCTGCACGGGATGGTGTTCCTCGGGTCGCTCTACGGCGGGTACTTCGGCGCCGCGCTCGGCGTGATGCTCGTCGCGGCGATCGGGCTGGTGCTGGACCAGTCCATGGCCCGCATCAGCGCGCTGAAGAACGTCGTTTCGGCGCTCGGCGGGCTCGTCACGGTGCTCGCGTTCGCGCTGTTCGGGCCGGTCGACTGGGCCGATGTGGCGGTCGTGGCGCCGGCGGCGCTCGTGGGCGGGTACGTGGGCGCCCGGCTCGCCCGAAGGCTGCCGAGCGCCGTCCTCAAGGCCCTCATCGTCGTGTTCGGCACCGCCGTGGGGCTGGTGCTGTTCTACCGGGCGTTCCTCTAGGAGAGATGGGCCGTCTCGTTGACCGAGCGCACCGCTACGCCGCCGTCGGGCCAGGAGTCGATCACCGACAGGCCGGCGGGGTCGAGGTAGAGGCGGAAGAGGAACGAGTCGCTCGCGGCCAGCGCGTCGCGCAGCAGGAGCTTGATCGGGGTCACGTGGCTCACGACCGCGATCTCCTGGCCCTCGTAGCGCTCCTGCAGCCGGCGCACCGCCCGGCGCACCCGCATCGCGACCTGCTGGAAGGACTCGCCGCCGGGCGGGGCCACGGCAGTGGAGGCGAGCCAGCGATCCTGCTCGGCGGCGTAGCGGGCGCGGACCTCGGCGTAGGTGAGGCCCTCCCACTCGCCGAAGTCGCACTCGATCAGGTCGTCCTCGACGTGGATGGGCAGGTCGCCGAGCGCGGCGGCGGTCTCCAGGCAGCGCTTCAGCGGGGAGCTGACGACGGCCGCCAGCTTCGGCGCCACCTGGCGGGCCCGGGCGGCGGCGCGGGCGGCCTGCTCTTGGCCGAGCTCAGAGAGCGAGATGTCGCCGCGGCCCGAGTACCGCTTCTCGGCCGTGTACGGCGTCTCGCCGTGCCGTAGCACCACCATCCGCAGCGGGGAGCCGGTCGAGGGAGGTGACCAGGACCGGACCTCGGCCGGCGGTGATGCCGTTGCCGACGCCGGCGTAGGTACCGATGCCGAGGAGGGAGACTCCTTGCCGTCCATCGCGTCGTTGGCGAGGCGGTCTGCGTGCTTGTTCTGTTCGCGTGGGATCCAGGTGTACCGGACATGGGTGAAGCTCTTGGCCAGCTCGCGAGCCTCCTCCGCGAGCGGGCGCAGGCCGGGGTGCTTGATCTGCCAGCGGCCCGACATCTGCTCGATGACGAGCTTGGAGTCCATGCGCACGTCGACCTCGTCGGCGCCGAGCTCGCGCGCGGCGCGCAGGCCGGCGAGCAGGCCCGAGTACTCGGCGACGTTGTTCGTGGTCACGCCCAGCGCGCCGTGGCGCTCGGCGAGCACCTCGCCGGCCTCGCCGAGCACGACGGTGCCGTAGCCGGCCGGGCCGGGGTTGCCCCGCGACCCGCCATCCGCCTCGACGGACACCCGCATGCGGCTACAGCCCCGACTCGGCGGTGCGGACCAGGATGCGGCGGCACTCCTCGCAGCGCACGACCTCGTCCGGCGCCGAGGCCTTCACACGGGCCTTGTCGCCGCCGGACAGCTCGAGGCGGCAGCCCTCGCACCGGCCGTGGCGCAGCATCGCCGCGCCGATGCCGCCGCTGCTCTCGCGGATCTTGTCGTAGAGGCCGACGAGGTCGGCGGGCAGGTCGGCGGCGAGCGGGCGGCGGCCGGCCCGGCGGAACTCCTCGTCCTTGGCGATCGCGGCGAGGGACTCGTCGCGGCGGCGCTCGGACTCGGCGCGGGTGGCCCGGCGGGCCTCCAGGGCGGTGACGACCTCGTCGAGGGTGGCCTGCGCGGTCTCGCGCTGCTCCATGAGCTCGAGCTCGGCGTCCTCGAGCTCGGACTGGCGGCGGTTGAGCGTGGCGATCTCGTGCTGGAGCGCCTCGAGCTCGCGGGCCGGTCCGGTGCCCGCGTCGAGGCGGGACTGGTCCTTCTCCTTGCGCGCGCGGACCTGCTCGGCGTCGCGCTCGAGCCGCTCGATGTCTCGGTCGAGGTCGTCGACGGCCACCTGCGCGCGGACCCGGTTGTCCTCCGCCGTGGACAGCTCGCGCGCCAGCTTGTCGAGCTCGGCGTGCTCGGGCAGGGCCTTGCGCTTGTGCGCGAGCTGCGTCAGCGCGATGTCGATCGCCTGCAGGTCGAGCAGCCGGCGTTGCGCTTCCGGATCGGCCTTCACGAGTGATTACCCTCCAACAGGACCCAGGGTGAGGTGTCCACATCGGACACCAAGGTCTGCACGCCGGCCTCGGCGCGCAGGAATGCCGCAACGTCGTCGAGCCACGGCCGCTCGGACGCCCAGTGCGTGACGTCGACGAGCGCCGGGCCGCCGCCGGCGAGATGCTCCTGCGCCGGGTGGTGGCGCAGATCCGCGGTCAAGTATGCGTCAACGCCGGACCGCGCCGCGTCGGCCAGGAACGCGTCGCCGGCGCCGCCGGACACCGCGACCGTGGCCACGGTGGCGTCCGGGTCGCCGGCCGCCCGCACCGCACCGGCGGTCTTCGGCAGGCGCGCGGCCGCGTGCGCGGTGAACGCGGCGAGGCTCATCGGCTCCGGCAGCCGCCCGATGCGGCCGTGCCCGCGCTCGGGGGCGCGGGGGTCGGGCCGCAGCGGGCGGACGTCCACCAGGCCGAGGGCGGCCGCGAGGGCGTCGGACACGCCGGGGTTGGCCACGTCGCCGTTGGTGTGCGCGGTGTACAGCGCGATGCCGGACCGGATCATGCGGTGCACGATCCGGCCCTTGTACGTCGTCGGCGCGACGCTCGACACCCCGCGCAGCAGCAGCGGGTGGTGTGTGAAGACGAACTCGGCACCGGCCGCCTCCGCCTCGTCGACGACCGCGGGGTCGCAGTCGACGGCGAGCAGCACACGGGTGACCTCCGCGTCCGGCTCGCCGAGGACGAACCCGACGCGGTCCCAGTCCTCGGCCCACTCGGTCGGGTACCGCTGCTGCAACAGCTCTATGAGGTCGGCGACGCGCACGGCGTAACGTTAGTCCACGGCGCCCCCACCGGCGATGCGCTGGGCCTGCACGGACGGGTGCTCGTCGAGGGCGTCCAGCGGCAGGTGCCACGGGAAGTCCGTGCGCGTCTCGCCGACGCCGGGCTGGTGCAGCTCGACGACGTCGTCGCCGTAGAGGACGGTGACGCCCCAGGACCGCAGCCGGTCGATCGACTCGCCGAAGGCGGGATGGGCGGCCATGGCGCGGTTGGTGTACGGCACGGCGACGATCGGCAGGCCCAGGCCGAGCCCCTCGACGATGAGGCCGAGGGCGAGCGTGTCGGCGATGCCGGCCGACCACTTGTTGATCGTGTTGACGGTGGCCGGCGCGACGATCATCGCCTCGGCGGCGGGCAGGACGTCGGGTTCGCCGGGGTACTTGTAACGGTGGCGCACCGGGTGGCCCGTCTGGTCGACGAGCGTGGGGATGTCGAGCCACTTGAGGGCGTCCGGCGTGGCGACCACGCAGACGTCCCAGCCCCGCTGCTGCGCGAGCGAGACCAGATTGCCGACGCCCTGGGCGGCCGGGGAGCCACATACGACGGCGTAGAGGACGGGTCCGGACATGCCGGCATTGTGCCCTGTGCTCAGACCCCCACACCCATGTGCTCGGCGAGTTCCGCCACCGGGGCCGACGGGGTGCCCCGCGTGCGGCGCAGGACGTCGCTGAGCACCTCACGGGCCAGGGGGCGGCAGCGGATCTCGGAAGGTGCCAGGCGGTCGCCCTCGAGCAGCATCTCGCTGGCGGCGTCGATGTCGCCGATGAGGGCGCGGGCGCGGGCCTGGTCCAGGAAGTGGTGCGCGCGGCGCTCCGGCAGCAGGGCGTGGAAGCCTTCAAGATCGAGATTTTCGTGTACCTCAACAGCCGCCCGCCCCTCGCCCAGCTCCACGGCGGCGGCCGCCCGGTGCAGCTGGACGTTCGCCGGGCCGAAGCACGACCAGTAGTAGTTGGCGTCGCTGGGCAGGCCGCGGGCCGCGTCCTCGGCGCCGGCGAGCAGGTCGCGCACGGTGGCGCTGTCGCCGATGCGCGCGGCGGCCATCGCGCCCTGCAGGAGCAGCTGGCCGTAGACGGAGAGGCGCTCGGGGGTGCAGTCGTTGCCGTCGGTACCCGGTGCGAGCCGGTTGGCGATGTTGACGTTGATCTCCAGGGCGGGCCGGGCGCGCCCGAGCGCCAGCAGCGACAGCGCGACCCGCGTCGTGGCGGTGCCGGCCAGCAGCTGGTCGCCGGCGCGCTGGGACACCGCGATCGAGCGGTCCGCGGCCAGCCACGCAAGCTCGTGCTCGCCGAGCTTGCGCAGGGCGGACGAGGCGATCTGGTAGACCTGCCCGAGCAGGTGGGCGGCCTGCTCGCCCTGCGGGCCGTCGCTGTAGGCGGTGTCGGCGGCCTGCGCCTCGCGCAGCAGGCGGGGCAGGGTGCGGGTCAGCATGCCGTACTTCGCGTGCTGGAACGACATCCAGGCGTGCGCCACCGCCTTGCGCATCTCCGGCAGCGGCGGCGACTCCGGCGGGGCGTAGAAGAACGCGCTGATCTGGTCGTAGCGCTCCAGCGCCGCCCGGATCTCCTCGACCTCGACCTGGTCGACGCAGTTGACGCTGTCCGGCCGGCGCTCCGGGTCGCGGCCCAGCAGGATCTGCACGTCCAGCTGCAGCACGTCGGCGATCTCGTACACCACCGAGAACTTGTCCAGCCGCCGCACGCCGCGCTCGACCTTGTCGACCCAGCTCTTGGACTTGCCGAGCCGGTCCGCGAAGACCTGCTGCGACATCTTGCGCCGATTCCGCCAGTACGCCACACGGCGGCCGATCGGCAACTCATCCACGTCGCTCACCTCCGGAGGTCACCCGGGCGGTCGACATCGCACGAGTTGTGCGGTCCATCCCCGGCACCTGCTCATACGTTCCGATGTGCAAGTTGCAGACCCCGTTGCCGAGCCCGACGACGCGCAAGGCGTCCGGTGCGGCGACGTGGTCCTGTGCGCACTTCTGAGTGAACTCGACTGGCAGGAGACGATCATGCTCTCGTGGGAACGGTCGCGACTGCGCAAGGCCGCCGGCCGCTACGCCGCGCACGGCTGGCCGGTGCGGCCGGGCGCCTTCCTGACCGCCCGGCACGCGGTCGGGCACGCGCGGCAGCGCCGCTTCCACTGCGGCACCCCGGGCTGCCCGACCGTGGCCTGCCACCCGACCGGCCTGCCGGTCACCTTCGGCGAGGAGGCGGCCGCCGCGCTGTGGCAGGAGCACCCGTACACGGTTTTGCTGCCCACCGGCTACGCCTTCGACGTGCTGGAGGTGCCGGCCGCCCTGGGCCGCGCCACGCTGCTCGCCGACGGCTTCGAGGCCGCACGCGGCCCGGTGGCCGTGGCGCCCGGCGAGCGCTGGATGTTCCTGGTGCTGCCCGGCCACGGGCTGCTCCCCGAGCTCTCCGCGCACCCCGGCGTCCTGCTGCACGGGCAGGACTCGTGGGTCCCCGCGCCGCCGAGCCCGCAGTTCGGCGGTCGCGTGCGGTGGGAGCTGCCGCCGGACGCGCACTCGTGGAAGCCGGCCGAGCCCTACGCGGTGCAGGCCCTCATGCTCGACGCCATCGGCGCGGGGCCGCCGTCCACGGCGGTTCGGCGCACCGCCTGGCGCGCCGTTGCCTGAATGCGTCGAGATCGTCACTACCGGCTCTCTCACGGAAAGATTCACGTGCAGAATTCATGCCGGTGCCCAACGTATCGACGCGCTAGCCCCAAGTCGACCCTTGAAATTCGACCTAAGTACTCAAGGATAGCGAGGGTACCTACTCATAATTTGGAATTGATCTACTCTATTGATCAATACCAACCCGAATGGGTGACAAAGGCGGACCGTTAGGGTTCTTGATTCCGGGAACTTGTATCGCCACTTGCGTCATACCGTAGCGAAAGAATGGGGGCCGCGGTGCGGCCCCCTTCTCCTTCTGGCGATGACGCTCGGTGATTACGAGTCGCCGCCGGTCTCGCCGACCGGCGCGGCGTTGACGTCGTCGATCGCGTACTTCTTGGCCGCGTCCGCCGGCGCCGAGGCCGGCACCTCGCCCCGGCGGGCGAGCTGGCGCAGCGTCGCCACCACGATCGACTCGGCGTCGACGTGGAAGTGCCGGCGCAGGGCGTGGCGGGTGTCGGAGAGGCCGAACCCGTCGGTGCCCAGCGAGGTGTAGTCGTTCGGCACCCAGCGGGCGACCAGATCCGGCACGGCCCGCATGAAGTCGCTGACCGCGATGACCGGGCCGGTGGTGTCCTGCAGCACGCGGGTCACGTAGGGCACCTGCGGCTCGTCCGCCGGGTGGAGCAGGTTGTGCTCCTCGGCCTGGACCGCGTCGCGGCGCAGCTCCGTCCACGACGTCGCCGACCACACGTCGGCGGCCACGCCCCACTCCTCGGCGAGCAGCTTCTGCGCCTTGAGCGCCCACTGCATGCCCGTGCCCGAGGCCAGCAGCTGCGCCTTCGGGCCCTCCTGGACCGGCGCGGCGGCGTAGCGGTACAGGCCCCGCAGCAGCCCGTCGACGTCGAGGCCCTCGGGCTCGGCCGGCTGGTAGATCGGCTCGTTGTACACCGTCAGGTAGTAGATGAGGTCCTCGGGGGCCTCGCCGTACATCCGGTTGACGGCGTTCTCGGTGATGTGCGCGAGCTCGTACCCGAAGGCGGGGTCGTAGGCCACCACGGCCGGGTTGGTCGCCGCGATGAGCAGCGAGTGCCCGTCCTCGTGCTGCAGGCCCTCGCCGTTGAGAGTGGTCCGCCCGGCGGTGGCGCCCAGCAGGAAGCCGCGCGACATCTGGTCGGCGGCCGCCCAGATCCCGTCGGCCGTGCGCTGGAAGCCGAACATCGAATAGAAGATGTACACCGGGATGATCGGCTGCCCGTGCGTCGCGTAGCTGGTCGCGGCGGCGGTGAACGAGGCGACCGAGCCGGCCTCGTTGATGCCCTCGTGCAGGATCTGGCCCTGCGCGGACTCGCGGTAGGACAGGAACAGCTCCCGGTCCACCGGCGTGTAGTTCTGCCCGTGCGGCGAGTAGATCTTCGCCGTCGGGAACAGCGAGTCCATGCCGAACGTGCGGGCCTCGTCGGGGATGACCGGCACCCAGCGCTTGCCCATGCCCTTGTCGCGCATGAGGTCCTTGAGCATGCGCACGAAGGCCATCGTGGTGGCGACCTTCTGCTTGCCGGAGCCCCGCTTGATGTCGCCGTACACGGAGCTTTCCGGCAGCTGCAGCGGGATGTGCGTGGTGCGCCGGTCGGGCACCGACCCGCCGAGCGTGCGCCGGCGCTCGCGCATGTACTCCATCTCCTCGGACTTCTCGTCCGGGCGGTAGTACGGCACCGCGTAGGGGTTCTCGCCGATCGCGCTGTCGGGGATGTCGAGGTACAGCCGGTCGCGGAAGTCCTTGACGTCCTGCAGGGTCAGCTTCTTCATCTGGTGCGTGGCGTTGCGGCCCTCGAAGTGCGAGCCCAGCGTCCAGCCCTTGATGGTCTTGGCGAGGATGACCGTCGGCTGCCCGGTGTGCTCGGTGGCCGCCTTGTACGCCGCGTAGAGCTTGCGGTAGTCGTGCCCGCCGCGCTTGAGGTTCCAGATCTCGTCGTCGGAGAGGTGCTCGACCATCTTGCGGGTGCGCGGGTCACGGCCGAAGAAGTGCTCGCGGACGTAGGCGCCGGACTCGGCCTTGTACGTCTGGTAGTCGCCGTCGGGCGTGACGTTCATCAGGTTGACCAGCGCGCCGTCGGTGTCGGCGGCGAGCAGCGGGTCCCACTCGCGGCCCCAGACGACCTTGATCACGTTCCAGCCGGCGCCGCGGAAGAACGCCTCGAGCTCCTGCATGATCTTGCCGTTGCCGCGGACCGGGCCGTCGAGGCGCTGCAGGTTGCAGTTGATCACGAAGGTGAGGTTGTCGAGCTCCTCGCGGGCCGCGAGGCCGATCGCGCCGAGCGACTCGGGCTCGTCCATCTCGCCGTCGCCGAGGAACGCCCATACGTGCTGGTCGGACGTGTCCTTGAAGCCGCGGTTGTGCAAGTACCGGTTGAAGCGGGCCTGGTAGATCGCGTTGATGCCGCCGAGGCCCATCGAGACCGTCGGGAACTCCCAGAAGCCCGGCATGAGCCGCGGGTGCGGGTAGCTGGGCAGGCCGCCGCCGAGGCCGCGGTGCGACAGCTCCTGGCGGAAGCCGTCGAGCTGCTGCTCGCTCAGCCGGCCCTCGAGGAACGCGCGTGCGTACATGCCCGGGGAGGCGTGGCCCTGGAAGAACACCTGGTCGCCGCCGCCGGCGTGGTCCTTGCCGCGGAAGAAGTGGTTGAAGCCGACCTCGTAAAGGCTCGCGGCGCTGGCGAACGTGGAGATGTGGCCGCCGACGCCGACGTCCGGGCGCTGCGCGCGCTGCACGAGCATGGCGGCGTTCCAGCGGATGTACGCCCGGATGCGCCGCTCGATGTGCTCATTGCCGGGGAACCACGGCTCCCGCTCCGGCGGGATGGTGTTGATGTAGTCGGTCGTGGTGAGCGGCGGGACGCCGACCTGTCGCTCCCGCGCGCGCTCCAGCAGTCGCAGCATCACGTAACGGGCGCGCTTCGTGCCGCGCTCGTCGATGACGCCGTCCAGCGACTCGACCCACTCCGTGGTCTCCTCGGGATCGATGTCGGGCAACTGGCTCGGTAGGCCGTCGCTGATCACCGGGCGCTTGCGTTCGGTGGACACAGGCGTTCCTTCTGGGTTGCTAGCGACCGGCGGTGTTGCTCGGCGGGAAACGTCGGGCGCTGCGACCGGTCTGGGTGGCCTGGGGTGTGGCTCGAATGGTTCATGGCCGTTGTTGAGCCCATGTCCATCCTGCCTGGCTTCGGTGCCGTCCGTCACGCCTACCGGACGCCAAGTGCGACGCTCGACACGATACCCGCGGGTAACTTCTGTGGCGTCTCGCTATTGACGCGGACGTGACATTACGAGTATCTCAGGTGCGCGCGTGGGCTACCGTGCGGGCCGTGCCCGAATACGCCGTGATACCGATCATCCTGATCGCCGTCGCCATCGTCGTGATCCTCTTCGTGCGCACGACCCGCTCCTCCCTGCGGTCCCGGCAGGATCCGCGGGCAGGCGGAGCAACCCGCCCGGTCTCCAACGTCACGTACGGCACCCCACTGGATGCCAGCTGGACCCCCGACAACAACCCGGCGGCACACACCGGCTCATCGTCGTCCGGCCACCACCACGACCACCATCACCACCAGCAGGACAGCCACGGCCACAGCCACAGCCACCACCACGACTCGGGATCCTCCTCGTGGAGCGATTCGGGCTCCTCGTCCTCGTGGAGCGACTCCGGGTCATCGTGGAGCGACTCCGGGTCGTCCTGGAGCGACTCCGGGTCATCCTCGTCGGGTGACTCGGGAAGTTCCTCGTCGAGCGACTCCGGGTCGTCGTCGTAAACGGCGCGGCAACTGCGAGACTGTGTCGATGCGCACCGAGGTGATCACGATCCGGACCGGCTCCCGGCCGGTCGTGCGGGACATCACGGGCGAGGCGAACCGGTTCGTCGAGGGCCAGGGCGACGGGCTGCTGCACGTCTTCGTGCCGCACGCCACCGCCGGGGTCGCCGTCATCGAGACCGGCGCCGGCAGCGACGACGACCTGCTGCGCGCCCTCGACGACGTGCTGCCGGCCGACGACCGCTGGCGGCACCGGCACGGCTCGCCCGGGCACGGGCGCGACCACGTGATGCCGGCCTTCGTCGCCCCCTACGCCACCCTGCCCGTCGTCGGCGGCCGGATCGCGCTCGGCACGTGGCAGTCGGTGTGCCTGGTGGACCCCAACGGCGACAACGCCACACGCCAGGTCCGTCTGAGTTTCATTCCCGGATGACAGGATGCAGTCGTGATCGAGCGCCGCGTCGCCGTCGTGTTCCTCGTCGACCCCGAGGGACGCCTGCTCATGCAGCACCGCGACCAGCACGCCAGGGTGTCGCCCAACCAGTGGGCGCTGCCGGGCGGCAAGATCGAGGAGGGCGAGTCGCCGGAGGAGGCGGCCCGCCGCGAGGTCCGCGAGGAGACCGGCCTTGACGCGGGGGCCATCGCGGCGTACCTCGTCGGCACCCGCCCCTCGGTGACCACCGTCGACGGTGAGGTCGAGATGCACGTCTTCTACGGCCCGACCGAGGCCACCCAGGACGACGTGGTGCTCGGCGAGGGCCAGGCCATGGTGTTCCTCACACCCGACGAGGCGCTCGCCCGGGACCTCGGCGTCACCGCCGCCCTGCTGCTGCCCAAGTTCCTCGCCTCGGAGCAGTACAGGGCGCTGGCCGGACGCTCCCGCCGGTAGCCTGTGCGAGGCCCGAATCGCCGCTCCCACCGGCCTCGGGTGGCATCCGATGACCGCTTTCGGCCATGCTGTCGAGCGTGACCACTCCTCAGGATCTCGACGAGCGGTTCCGCGCCGAGCTTGCCGGGCTCGTCGCCGCCGCCTCCGTGCGGGACCTCGACGAGCCCGTCCGCGAGGACACAGCGCTGACCGGGGAGCAGGCGCGCGCGCTCTACGACGCCCAGTCGACGAGCCGCCACCTCGACCTGGCCGCCCGGTGGCTGCGCGGCTTCGACGCCGGGTACTACACCATCGGCTCGTCCGGCCACGAGGGGAACGCGGCGGTCGCGGCCGCGCTGCGCCCGACCGATCCCGCCCTGCTGCACTACCGCTCCGGCGGCTTCTACTGCATGCGCGGCGCCCAGGTCGCCGGCAGCGACCCGATCCGCGACGTGCTGCGCGGCGTGGTCGCCTCGGCGAAGGAGCCCATCGCCGGCGGCCGGCACAAGGTCTTCGGCCACGCCGACCTGCACGTGATCCCGACCACGTCGACGATCGCGTCGCACCTGCCCCGGGCCGTCGGCGTCGCGTACGCACTCGGCCGCGGCCGGCGGCTCAACCCGCCCGGCGGCGGGCACGGCTGGCCCGCCGACGCCGTCGTCGTGTGCTCGTTCGGCGACGCCTCGATCAACCACGCCGCCGCGACGGCCGCGTTCAACACCGCGGGCTGGTGCGACCACATCGGGCTCAAGCTGCCGCTGCTGTTCGTGTGCGAGGACAACGGCCTGGGCATCAGCGTACGCTCGCCCGAGGGCTGGGTCGCCGCGGCGCTGTCCAGCCGCCCCGGCCTGCGCTACTACGCCGCCGACGGCTGCGACGCCGCCGCCACCTACGACCGGGCCGCCGAGGCGGCGGCGTGGGTGCGCCGGTACCGCCGCCCCGCCGTGCTGCACCTGAGCACCATCCGGCTGATGGGCCACGCGGGCGCCGACGCCGAGATGGCGTACCGCTCGCCGGTGGAGATCGCCGCCGACCTGGCCCGCGACCCGCTCGTGCGCACCGCCCGGCTGCTCGTCGAGGCCGGCGTGGCCACCCCGGCCGAGGTCATGACCCGCTACGACGAGATCGGCTGGGAGGTGCGCCGCATCGCCGAGGAGGTGCTCGCCGAGCCGAAGCTGGGCAGCGCCTCGGAGGTCACCGCGACGCTCGCGCCGCGCCGCCCGGTGCGCGTCTCGCGGGCCGTCGCCGACGCTGCCACGCACCTGGCCGACGACGACCTCGCCGAGGACCTCGACGGGGAACTGGACGACGACCTGGAGTTCACCCCGTCCGCGCCCGCCGGGCCCGCTGTGCCCGCCGGAGAGCCGCTCTGGGCGACCGGGGAGGCGCACTCACCCGTCGCCGTGGCCGAGACCGGCACGGATGAGGACGAGTGGCCCGAGCCGACCCCGCCGGACGCCGGGCCGCCCGCACCGCAGCCCGAGCCCGCACCGGAGCCCGCGCGGTCCGTCCGGCCGGTCTCCGGCACGCCGCGCAGCACCGGCAACGGCCACCCGGTCTCGCGGGCGGAGGCGTTCGCCGGGAAGTTACCCGAGCGGGCCGGCCCGCTCACCCTCGCCCAGACGATCAACGCCACCCTGACCGACGCGATGCTGGCGTACCCCCAGATGCTCGTCTTCGGCGAGGACGTCGCGGCGAAGGGCGGCGTCTACGGGGTCACCAAGGGCCTGCGGGACCGCTTCGGCGCCACGCGCGCCTTCGACACCCTCCTCGACGAGACCAGCATCCTGGGCCTCGGGCTCGGCGCCGGCATCGCCGGGATGCTGCCGGTGCCCGAGATCCAGTACCTCGCCTACCTGCACAACGCCGAGGACCAGCTGCGCGGCGAGGCCGCCACCATGCAGTTCTTCTCGCAGGGCGCCTTCCACAACCCGATGGTCGTGCGCGTCGCCGGCCTGGCATACCAGCTCGGCTTCGGCGGGCACTTCCACAACGACAACGCCCTGGCCGTGCTGCGCGACATCCCGGGCCTGGTGGTGGCCGCGCCGAGCCGGGCCGAGGACGCCGCTCCCATGCTGCGCACCTGCCTGGCCAGCGCCATCGTCGACGGCAGCGTGTGCGTGTTCCTCGAGCCCATCGCGCTGTACCACACCAGGGACCTGCACACCGAGAACGACAACTGGTGGCTGTCGGACTACGCACCGCCCAGCGAGTGGCCGGCCATCCATGTGCCGATCGGGCGCGCCCGGGCGTACAGCAACGGCCCGAACGACGACGTCACCATCATCACCTTCGGCAACGGGGTCCGGCTCTCGCTGCGCGCCGCCGCGCGCCTGACCGCCGAGGGCATCGCCTGCCGGGTGGTCGACCTGCGGTGGCTGTCGCCCCTGCCGGTGGGCGACATCATCAAGAACGCCTCGGACACCGGCCGGGTGCTGGTCGTCGACGAGACCCGCCGCTCGGGCGGGGTCGGCGAGGGGGTGATCGCGGCCCTGGTCGACGCCGGATACGTCGGCGTGGCCCGCCGGGTGGCCGCCGTCGACTCGTTCGTGCCCCTCGGACCGGCCGCCAACCACGTCCTCGTGTCGGAGGAACAGATCGTCCAGGGCGCGAGATCGCTGCTGGCCCGGTAACTTGGACCGATAGTTTTTCGATCGCATCGGTGCGCCACTTGCGTTGACGGCCCGTACTGTGTGGACTACGCGCTAACAGTGGTTGTTGCGACAGGAGGCAGTGGACAGTGAACGCGACCGCGGGTCAGGCCGAGGTGAAGAGCCTGGCGGACCGGTTCGGAGTCGAACCGGGCATGGTCGTTATGGAGATGGGGTACGACGACGACGTCGACCAGGATCTCCGCGACGTCCTGATCGACCGGTGCGGGGACCTGGTTGACGAGGAGACCGACGAGGTCGTCGACGTGGTGCTGCTCTGGTGGCGCGACGACGACGGCGACCTGGTCGAGACGCTCATCGACGCGCTCGGCCCGCTGGCGGACAACGGCGTGGTGTGGCTGCTGACCCCCAAGGCCGGCCGACCCGGGCACGTCGAGCCGAGCGAGATCAACGAGTCGGCTCCCACCGCGGGGTTGCAGCAGACCTCCACGGTCAACGCGGGCAAGGACTGGACCGCGGCGCGCCTGGTCGCGCCCCGCGCCGCTCGGTCCCGCCGCTAGCTCCGTACGCTTCGCCGGCCGCGCCCCTGACTCAGGCGCGGCCCGCTGGCTACTGTTGCTTCGTTTCGTTGGTACCCCGCTCAGGCCGTCGGCTGCGGGGTCACCTTCTTCGAGGTCGACGCGGACGGGCTGCCGGACCCCCAGCCCGAGGTCGACGTCGACGGGTTGGGCTTCTTCGTGGTCGTCGCCGTGCCCGGCTGCCAGTCGCCGGGCATGAACAGCCGGACCTGCGAGAAGCTCGCGTCCGCGGTCTGGTCGGCCAGCGCGAACGCACCCAGGTCCACCTTGCCGCTGTGGATCTGTGCGTCGGTCACCGGCCCGAACTGCATGCCGTTGACGTACGCGTTGAGCTGGTCGCCCTCGATCTTGAACGCCACGTACGGGTCCCCGGTGACCTGGATCTGCCAGTCCTTGAGCAGCGAGTCCGGCCCCGGCGCCTTGTTGCCCAGCCGGTACAGCCGCAGGTGGCCGTCCGCGCAATAGCCCAGCGTGTAGCCCTTGTCCCCGGTCCGCAGCCACATGCCCGCGCACCCCTGCGCCGCGTGGACCTTCGCCTCGATGCTGCCGTCGTTCATCGGCACGTCCAGCGCCGGCTTCAACGTGCACCCGATCAGTGCCGGCGCCGCCTCGGTCGTCACCCGCAGCCGGTCCCGGTTCACGTCGCAGCGCCCGCCCTCGGACTCCACCTGCGACTTCCAGAGCTGGTCGACGCCGCCGAGCTCCTGCTCACGCCAGCCGTTGGGCACCCAGGCGGGCTCGGCCTCGCGCCCGTAGGTCGGTATGACCTTCGGCCCGTCGCTGGCCTGCACGCCGGCCGAGGTCGACGCGTCGCCGGCGCCGGCCTGGTTGTCGCCCTTGTCCCGGTTCTGGAACACCACGTAGCCGGCCAGCGCGAGCGCGAGCACTAGGATGCCCACCAGCAGCGGCACGGCGACGTTGCGCTTGCGCCCGGGCGCGGGCGCCTCCTCGCGCGGCGGCGGGGCGTAGACGGTCGGCTGCGCGGCCGGCGACACGTACACCTGCTGCGGCGGGGCCATTTGCACCTGCCGCGGCGGCATCGGCGGCGCCACCGCCGGCATCGGGCGCGGCGGCGGGCTCTTGGGCGCCATGGGGCGGATCGGCTGGGTGACTTCGGCCCCGGTGCCGCGGTTCATCTGGTACGCGGCGGGGCTCACCTGGCCGGGCGGGGTCGGGCTCACGGGCATGGCGCTGATCGGGCGCTGCCCGACGGGGGGCGCGCTGACCGGCGGTGCGCTCACCGGGTGCTGGCCGGCCGGGGGCGCGCTGACGGGCGGTGCGCTGACCGGGTATGCGCCCTGTTGAAATCCGGCGGGACTGACCGGAGCCCCGCTCGCCGGTCCGCCGTTCCCCGGAGCTCCCTGGTTCTGGGGCGCCACCGGAGGAACCTGCGGGACCTGAGGCGGGTTTGGCGCGTTTTGCGGCGCGGGGGTGCTTTGGGCGGGTTGCGGGCGGTTCAGGCCGACCCAGGCGCGGAGGCTGCCCTCGGCGACGACGAGCTCCGGCTGCTCGATGATGGTCGGCGCGAGCCCGAGCTCGCGCTGCAGGAGCGTGGCCACGAGCAGCACCCGGCTGGAGCCACCCACCAGGAACAGCCCGGCGAGCTTGTCCTTGTCGACGCCGGCCCATCGCATGACCGCCGACGTCGTGCGCACGGTCTGCTCGAGCAGCGGCCGCGCCTTGTCCTCGAACGCCTCGCGCGTGATGCTGACGTCGGCGGCCGCGATCGGCACGTGCAGCGCCGCCACCGGGGTGCGCGACAGCATCTCCTTGGCGATGCGTGCGTCGTCCCACAGCATGCGGCGGTGCCGCCGGTCCTCGGTGCTCTGCGGCCCGTCCAGCCGGGCCCACACCGCCGGGTCCGTGATCTGCCCGCGCGCGTACTCGACGATCAGCGCGTCCAGGTCGAGCCCGCCGAGGTCGTCGATCCCGTCGACGGCCCGCACGTCGAACCCTTCCCCCGACCGGCTGACCAGGCTGGCGTCGAAGGTGCCGCCACCGAAGTCGTACACCACGAGGCCTTGGTCGGCGGCGAGCGGCTTTTGCAGTACCCCTGCGAAATAGTGCGCGGCGGCAACCGGCTCGGGCATGAGCGCCGGCTGCGGCAGCCCGGCCAGCTTCGCCCCTTCCACCAGCGCGAGGCGCCGGGACACCCCCCACGCGGCCGGGTGGGTCAGCGTGAGCTCGGCCACCGGCCCGCCCGCGACCCGGGTCGCCTCCTGCGCGACGTGCCCCAGCACCGCCCCGATCAGCGTGGGCACCGCGATCTCGCGGTCGCCGAGCAGCACGGTCCCGTCGTCGATGCGCCGCTTCGGGCTGCCTTCGAACCGCGACGGATCGATCCGCGCCGCGTGCTGGGCATCGCGCCCGACCAGCAACGACCCGTCCGTCTGCGCGAACACCGCGGACGGAAGCAGCGGCGAGCCGTCGAACAGCAACGGCCGGACCCTCCCGTCCGGCCACGCCAGAAGCGCAACGGTGTGGGAGGTCCCGAAGTCGATGCCGAGACGAGGCCCTGCTGCCATGCGGGCGAGTGTAGGCCCCCCGTACGAGGCCTGGCATAGTCGAGGCATGACTGTGGATGTCGGAGATCCGGCACCGGCTTTCCTGCTGCGCAACCAGAACAACCAGGAGGTGACCCTGGAGTCGTTCCGCGGCCGAAAGGCGGTGCTCCTGGTCTTCTACCCCCTGGCATTCACCGGCACCTGCCAGGGCGAGCTGACCACACTGCAGCGCGACCTCCCCGACTTCCAGAACGACAGGGTCCAGGTCCTGACCGTGAGCGTCGACAGCCCGTACGCGCACAAGATCTGGGCCGACCGCGAGGGCTACACCTTCCCTCTCCTCTCCGACTTCTGGCCCCACGGCGAGGTCGCCAGGGCCTACGGCGTCCTGAACGAGTCGAAGGGCTACGCCAACCGCGGCACCTTCCTGATCGACACCGACGGCGTGGTGCGCTTCACGGAGCTCTCCCCGGCCTCCCAGCCCCGCGACCAGTCGGCCTGGCGCGAGGCGATCGCCACCCTTTAATACGAGGCAAGCCGCCCCCTCCCCCGGTACCTTCGTCTCACCAGCCCGTTCCGCCCGGCTGGGCCCTCGGGACGCGGTTCGGTAACATCTGGGTACCCGTTCCTCGCCAGAGGAGCAGGGGCGCGTAGCTCAGCGGAAGAGCACCCGCCTTACAAGCGGGGGGTCGTTGGTTCGAACCCAACCGTGCCCACTGTGTTAGCTGCGGCTTCGCCGCGGCGGGGGGGTTCCCACCCCGCACCCCCCATAGCCGCTGCGCGGCCACTGACCGGCGCTGCGCGCGGCCAGCTCACCGGCTCCCTCGACGGCGTCGCTGCGCTCTGCGCCGAGGCTGGACGGACCACCACCTCGCGGCCGCCCGAACCCGCGTCTCGTCCGCCGCTGCTCGCTCCCTCGCCGCGTCCGTCCAGGTCAGACTACTCGCGGGGTACGACAATTCCGCGGCTCTGGGGGGAGACCTCCCGGCCGACGAGGAGTACGCGGGCCAGGGTCGCGAGGTCCCGCCGGAGGCTAAGAGCGTGACTGGACGCGCAGGGCGAGGCCGCGGGAGCCGCGGCTCGGAGCACGAAGGACATCGCGGCAGCTCAAGAGGCAAGAACGATCCGCCGGGACGCCGAATGTCGCCTTCCCCTGCGCCGCGCGGAACGCGGCGCCTTGACTCGGTGAAGCGCTATTCGGCAGCAGCAACAGCGGGACGGTTCATGTGCTGTCGATCCGGATTCGCGGCGACGTCTACGGCGTCCGCTGATCCAGATCTCTTTCCGCACCGGCTGTGACAAGATCACCTCAACATTGACGGTCGGAGGTTCGCGTGGACGCGCCGGAGTGGCAGTACCTGGTCCCGTTCAACGGCAGCGTGGCCGCCACACTCGCACAACTTCGTGCCGACGTGTTTACCCCTGATGACTACTACTGGCCGCACGGGGGCGATCGGCTGAAGCCGACAACGGAGGATGAACTGTTGTCCGACGGGTGGATCCTGGAGGACAGCACTCATTCGATCTTGGACATCTTCGACGTCGGTATCGGCGATCCTGCCGACGATGACGCCTACTGCAAGACCTTCGACGTGACGGACGCCGAGTGCGAGCGAGCGCTTGGCACGACGCGGTTGACGGCGGACGACCTAGCGCGACTGGATGGCCAACTGGCGGGCGCCCTCGGCCAACTCCTCACGGGCTACGGGGTTGGGCGACATCTGATCATCTACGCCGACGGGATGCCCGACCAGATCTTGTTCTTCGGCCACTCGGGAGACTGACCAAGCCCACACAGACCACTTGAGGCACGCGAGGGGCGCGGCGGGTTCGGACAGGGTCTTTGACTTGCCGAAAGATGACCGCCTTCCGCGCACAACTGCCGCCACGGCCGAGTGAACCGTTGTCGGCGTCAGGACGCCCGCCGGTGGCCTGAAGCTGGCGGATCAAGCATGCGGGTACCGGCCATCCGAAAGCGATGGACTGGCCCGCGCCAGGAGGTTCCGGGCGCGGGCACCGAATAGGCCGTACGGCAACGCTTACGGCAACCGCCATAAACGCGTCCGGTCACCGGCGGTCTGCGCCGAACGGTTCCTGCACGCCAGCCGGTGACCTTCCCGTCGCCCGCCGCCGGCGCCCCGTCGTCCTGGTGGCCTTCGGCGCGGCCTTGGCGGTCTTCTCCGGCATCTTCGCCGCCGTTGCCTCGGGTGTCGCGTCGGCGGCGCGCGCTGCTCACCGCCCGTGGAGACTGTTGCTGGCCCGAGATCCGTACGCAACTTCGGCGGCCCGCCGGGGGTCATATGGATATGCGGATCGTTGTGCTCGCCGCCTGCGGCCTGTTGCTCACCGGCTGCGCCGGAGGTAGCACGTCCACGAACGCTCCCACCGACGCATCGACGGCCGTGCCGGTCGTGGCGGCGCCCAGCCCGACGAACGGTTGGTGCGCCGATCCTGAGCTCAACGACAAGCAGGTGACGTTCGCGAGCCAGGGCGGGTACCTCGCGGCGTACCTGCTCGGCGACGCCCGCGCCAAGGTCGCCCTGGTCGTTGCGCCACAGTCCGGCGCCGATGCTTGCTCGTGGCTCGAGTGGGCGAAACGGCAGGCGGCGGTCGGGTATCGGGTGCTCGCGTTCGACTTCAGCGGCGAGGGGCGGTCGGTCCGCGGCATCACCGGCACCTTCACAGCCTCCGGCGACGTCGAGGCGGCCGCCGCCTACGTTCGGGAACAGGGGGCTGTCGGCGTGGTCCTGGTCGGCGCGTCGCGCGGCGGCACCGCGGTGCTGGTGGCGGCCGCCCGCCTCACGCCGCCGGCCGCCGGGGTGGTCAGCGTGTCGGGGGTTGCCGAGTACATGCACGAGAGCGCGGTGCAGGCCGCGCCGCGGCTGACGGTGCCCGTGCTGTTTCTGGTGGCGGCGGACGACAGCAGGGCCGCCGATGACGCGCGGACGATGTACGACGCCACGCCGGGTGGGCGCCGCACACTGAGCGTGGTTCCGGGGCGGGGGCATGGCAGGGCGCTGCTGACGGTGGGCGCCGACGGCTCCGCCGAGGCGTCCGCGGCCATCGCGGCCTTCCTGACCGCCAACGCCAAGCCCGCCTGACCTCGTACAGCCAGCCGAGCCCGCCGAATGAGGCGGGCCCCCGTACGGCGACGCTTACGGCAACCGTTGCGGACGGGTTCGGACGACATGGGCCTGCATCGGATAGTTTCCTGCACGTCAGGGACACAAACGGACGGCTGCGGACGGAACGGGCAGAACGTACAAGCGGGGGGTTGTTTGTTCGAACCCAACCGTGCCCACCAGCACTAACATGCCCCCCGTGGCCGGCCCTTACGGCAACGACCCGGTTCATCTGACGCAGACCAGGTGCGGCCGGTTAAGGCCGGCTCCGGGGTGGCGCCGATAGGATGGCAGCTATGAGCGCAGGAAGCGTCGGTCGGCACATGCCTTCCGTCATCACGCTCGACGACCTTGCCGCCATGATCGCCGAGGACCCGCACGGACATCGGTATGAGATCAGCCCCGAGGGAGCGCTGTCGGTCATGCCGCCGCCCGATTCCGAGCACGCCGCGATCGCCAGCCGTCTGCTGGTCTGGCTCGCCGTCGCCGGTTGGCCGGCGGAGCAGATCCTGCAGGCGGCGGGTATCCGCATCAGCGGGCCCACCGGCGAAGGCGCCCGCATTCCCGACTTGACCCTCTGGTCGATGCCGCAGCCGCGCAGCGTCTGGCTTGCCCTCACCGATCTGCTGCTGGTTGTCGAGATCGTGTCGCCGGGCTCCGAGGCGATGGACGAGATGGTCAAGCGGCACGAATACGCAGCGGCCGGCATCCCCCGGTACGGGGTAGTCGATCGGGATGCCGCGCTGACCGTCACGCTGCACCAGCTCGGCCGGTCAGGCGAGTACGAGGTTGCCACCAAGATGCCGCTGGCCTGGCTGCTGAACACGGCGCCGGCGGATCACCTGAGCTGAACGGACCCGCATCGCCGCTGCCACCAAGTCTGCCCGACACCGATAACACGTCGACTGCCCACATCGTCCGGTAGGCCGCGCCTTCTTACGGCAACGTTTACGGCAACCGCCGCGAACTTCCGAGGACGGCCCGGACCGCCAACGAATCGTCTTCGCACATGACGGGACCTGAGCGGACCGCGACGGACTGAACGGGCAGAACCCGGGGGTCCGCGCCGACGTCCCGGCCTGCCGGACCGGCACCGGCTGGTGGTGGCTTCGCGCGGCCCCGCCGGCGGTGCTGCTGCTCACCCACCTCGGCGGGTACGCCGCCGCGCGGGCGCCGAAACCCCAGAAGGAAGTGCTCGCGCGGCTACCTTTGCGGGAAGCGGCCCGGCCGGGTGGCCGAATACCGTCGGGGCATGCACCTGCGCATGCTCATCGCAGTCGCAGTGTTGGTGCTTGCCGGCTGCAGCGGCACCGGCAACCAGCCGTCCCCGTCGCCCGATCCCGGGGGCGCCAGCGACGCCGCACCGCTGCTCGCCGCCGCGCGCTGCATGCGGGCCAACGGTTACCCCGACTATCCCGATCCGGTGCAGCAGGACGGTCGCTGGGTCTTCCCGCTGCGCGCCGACGCGCCGACGCCGCCGGCGGCGTGTGAGTCCCTGTTCGACCAGGGCAAGCAGGGCGGCGAGCGCCGGAACGCGGTGACGCCCGCGGACATGGTCAAGCTGCGGCAGTGGGCGGACTGCATCCGCACGCACGGCGTGCCCGACTGGCCCGACCCCGACAGCGAGGGAACCTTTCAGGCGCCGGCGGCGATCAACCCGTCCGGCGACGACCCGGTCTTCGGGCCGGCGTACCGAGCGTGCGAACGGTACGTGCCGGCCGGCGGCATCGACATCGGCAACGCCGTGAAGCCGCAGCGCTCCTGAGCCGCGGCACGACAAGATCTGGCTGATCGCCAGCGCCAGCGTCCACAGCGCGCGGCAGTCGTAGTGCTCGGCCGCCCGCGCATACAGCTCCTCGGGAGCGCGCCGACCGAACGGCGACGGGATGCACGGCCGCGACCAGCCCCAGAGCCACCCGCTGCGGCTCCGTGAAGTACGGGGCGCCCGGCCTCGCCGCCGTCCGGTCGCGTCGCCGACGGAAAGTGGCTGATCGATCGACGGGGCTATCCATGAACCGTCGATGACGAGTTCCTCGGACCGCACCTCGAAATAGGTCTGTCGCGGGTGAGGCTTTGCGGGTGAGGCGGTTGGCAACACCAATACCGCCCCATTTCTCAGACGGGACACCAACCCCTGGCAACTCGCTGGGATACGTTGTCCGTAGGCCCGGCCGCAAGGGGAAAGATCACCCTCGGTCGGCCTGCTGACCGGCCGATCAGCTACCGGGTCGCACTTTCTGCCCACGCGCGCTCGCCTTGGTGCGCGGTCATTATTGCCCGTTTCCTGCATCCCCGCCCACGAAGATGGGTCGATTCCGCCTGCCCAGCTTCGTCCGCATTTCTCGACAGAGACCGACATAGAAGATCGACACACAGGGAGGCAAAGAAATGAAACCGTACATCAAACGCGCCGCTGTCATCCTCGGTACCGCGGGACTGATCATCGCGGTCGGCGGCGCGGCGGCCGTCGCGACCAGCACCAGGCACACCAAGACCAGATTCCAGATGGTCCGGTCGACGGCCTCGGAGAACGCGGGCTGCCTGAACGGCGCCAAGGTCGACGTCACCATCCAGTCTAAGGGGCAGGTCGAGGTGATGAGGATCAGAGCGAGCGGCCTGCCGAAGAATACGGACTTCGATCTGTTCGTCATCCAAGTGCCGAACGCGCCGTTCGGCATGTCCTGGTACCAGGGCGACCTGGACTCGAACGCCTGGGGCTGGGCCGACGGCACGTTCGTCGGCCGGTTCAGCGTCGAGACGTTCAGCGTGGCGCCCGGCAGCGCCCCGGCGCCGGTGGTGCACACCGCCGAGCCGACCGTCCGGCCGACCGGGGACGCCTCGACGAACCCGAAGACGGACCCGATCCACCAGTACCACCTCGGGCTGTGGTTCAACTCGGAGAAAGAGGCGCAGGCTGCCGGTTGTGCGGCCGGGGTCACGCCGTTCAACGGCGACCACACCGCCGGCGTGCAGGCGCTGAGCACGAAGAACTTCCCGAACGACCAGGGTCCGCTGCGCGTGATCCAGCCATAACCGACGGCAGACGGTGAAGACGGCCAGGCGGTGACACGGTCCCCGCCTGGCCGCCGCCGCGACAGGTCGAAGCCCCTAGCCGGTGCTGTGATCGACAGAGGTGGGTGCTTGTTGGGCGCCGAGGATGTCGAGCAGCACCATGGCGTCGTGGTCGGGGCTCGCGACGTCCGCGTAGTAGACGACGAGGCGGTGGCCAGGGGTGCCTTCGAGCTGCATGGGCTGGTAGCCAAGAGTGAGGTCGCCGACCTGGGGGTGCCGGAAGTGCTTGGTGCCGGGACGGTGGGCGCGAACGTCGTAGCGCTCCCACAAGTGGGCGAAGTCGGGGCTCTTCAACAGGAGCTCGCCGACGAGCTGGGCGAGGTCGGGGGCATCGGGGTCGGTGCCGGCCAGGGCCCGTAGCCGGGCGACGCAGCCGCGGATCTGGTTGTCCCAGTCGGGGAACAGGTCGCGGGCGGCGGGGTGGAGGAAGTAGTAGCGGGCGAGGTTGCGCTGCTTGATCGGCCAGCTGTCGATCCCGGCGTAGAGGCGAAGGCCGCCGGGGTTGGCGGCGAGGACGTCCAGGGTGCGGCTCAGGACGTACGCGGGGCTCGGCCGCAGGTTCTCCAGCAGGAGCTTGACGCCCGGCCGCACGGCGCGGCTGGGCGCGGTGGGCGGCTCGGGGGCGTTCCGAGCAGCCCGGGCCGCCAGCCGGCGCAGGTGCTCGTGTTCGTCCCCCTCCAGGTGCAGCGCGCGGGCGAGGGAGTCGACGACGGCGGGGCTGGGACGGGTCTCCTTGCCGCGTTCCAGGCGGGTGTAGTAGTCGATGCTCACCCCGGCGAGGGTGGCGAGCTCCTCGCGCCTCAGTCCCGGGGTGCGGCGAAGCCCTGGGCCGGTGGGTAGGCCGGCCTGCTCGGGAGTGAGCTGGGTGCGGCGGGCGCGCAGGAACCCCGCCAGGTCGTTTCCGTGCTGGTCAGGGCTCATCGGCACAAGTGTGCCAGCCCGGTGACCGGGCAAGGGGGGCCGCGTTACTCCCTGGAACGCCGCTCCCCGGCAGCGTGCGCCCTGCCACGGGAAGCCCGCGAGCGCGAGGGTGGAGCGGCGATGATCAGCGGCCCGTCAATCCGAACACAAAGGACGAGACAGCATGCGTAGTACCAACCTGGGCATCCGCGGACCCGAGGTCGGCGTCATCGGCCTGGGCGCCATGGGGATGAGCTTCGCCTACGACATGGCCAGCCCGCGCGACGAAGCCACCTCCATCTCCGTCATCCATCAGGCCCTCGACCTGGGCATGACGTTGATCGACACCGCCGACGTCTACGGCCCCTACACCAATGAGGAACTCGTCGGCCGGGCCCTGGCCGGCCGGCGCGATCGTGCGGTGATCGCCACCAAGGTCGGCATGGAGTCCATCGATCCCACCGGCGGCCCCGGCGGTTCCCCGCTGGTCAGGCCCAATGGCCGGCCCGAGCACGTCCGTGCCTCCATCGACGCCAGCCTGCGCCGCCTGGGCACCGATCACGTCGACCTGTACCAGCTTCACCGCGTCGACCCCCAGGTCCCGATCGAGGAGACCTGGGGTGCGTTGGCCGAGGCCGTCGCCGCCGGCAAGGCCCGCCACCTGGGCCTGTCCGAGGTCAGCGTCGAGCAGATCCAGCGCGCCCAGGCCGTACACCCGGTCACCACCGTGCAGTCCGAGTTCTCCCTGTGGACCCGCGACGTCCAGGCGGAGGTCCTGCCCTACTGCAGGGAGCACGGCATCGGCCTCCTGCCGTACTCGCCTCTGGGCCGCGGCTTCCTCGTCGGTCGTTTCGCCTCCTTCGACGAACTGCCGCAGAACGACCAGCGGCGCCGGCTGCCGCGCTTCCAGCAGGACAACCTGCGAGCCAACCTCGACATCGCGACCAAGGTCCGCGAAGTCGCGGATCGGATCGCCGCCACCCCTGCGCAGGTCGCCCTCGCCTGGCTCGTGGCTCAGGGCCCGCACGTCGTGCCCATTCCCGGCACCAAGACCCCGAAGTACCTCGCCGACAACGCCCGCGCCGCAGACGTCCGGCTGTCTCCGGCCGACCTCGCCGACCTGGACGCCATCCCGGCCCCCGCCGGCGCGCGGTACTGAACGTCCAGCCCGGCCCGGCGACCCCCGCCGGGCCGGGTGGACACCAAGCGGCCTCTACTGCGGCCGGACGTTGTGGTTGCCGGCGAACAGGTTCTCGGGGTCGTACTGGCGCTTGAGCGCCGCAAGGCGGTTGTACGTCGCCGGCGGATAGACGGCGGCGACGTCCTGCTCGGTGGCTGAGGCGAGGAAGTTCGCGTAGGCGCCGCCGACATGCGGCGCGAGCCGCGCCCAGATCGCGTCCAGGGCCGGGCGGCCCGCCTCCACGATCGCCTCCGGGCCGGCGGCTGTGGTCACGAACATCAGCTCCGCCTGCCGGTGTGCGTAGGCGGTGGCGTCCGCGGGCACCCGGGACACCGCGCCGCCGATCGCGCGGACGGAGATGAGCGGCGAGCGCGGCGACGCCCCGACCTCGGCCAGGATCCGCAGGACCTCGGCCACCGACTCCTTGTCCACGAACGCGGCCCGGGTCTCGAGCCGGATGCCGGGCGGCGGGGTCAGGCCCTCCACGAGTACGTCTGCGTAGGGCTGCCGCGTAACGTCGTCCCCGATGACCGTGCCGAGCGCCCGGATCGGGTCGATCGCGCGCGCGGCGGCCTCCGGGTCGTCGCCGTCGAAGGCGACCTGGATCTCGACCGGCGCCTCCGGACCGCCGAGGAACGGGTTGGCGAAGTTCACGATGGACGTGAGTGCCTCGGGCGCGGTGCGCAGGTAGTCCGCCCACCCCTGCAGTACCGCGGCCGCCTCTGCCGCCGGGAAGGCGACCTTGCCGAAGTACACATCGGTCGTCTTGTGGGCCGCGAACTCGAACGCGGTCACGATCCCGAAGTTGCCGCCGCCGCCGCGGATCGCCCAGAACAGCTCCGGGTTCTCCTCGGCGCTGGCCCGCACGACCGCCCCGGAGGCCGTGACCACCTCGGCGGCGACCACGCTGTCCAGCGCCAGACCGTACTTGCGGACCTTCCAGCCCATGCCGCCGGTCAGCGTCAGCCCGCCGACGCCGACGCTCCTGGTGTCGCCCGAGGAGATGGCCAGGTCGTGCGGTGCCAGCGCGTCCGCGACCCGGCCCCAGGAGGCGCCGCCGCCGATGCGCACGATGTGCCGTTCGCCGTCGAGGACCTCCACGTCCGCGAGCGCGCCGAGGTCGATCACGACGCCGCCGTCGTTGGTGGCGAACCCCGCAAACCCGTGCCCGCCGCCGCGCACGGCCAGCGCCAGCCCCGCCGCGGCCGCGAACCGGACGCCGGCGGCGACGTCCCCGACGGCCTTGGGCCGCAGCACATATGCCGGACTGCCCGACGCCAGCACCGAGCGGCGGGCCGATTCGTAGTCCGCCCCGCCCGGCTCGACGATGTCGCCCCCGAACTCCCGGCGAAGCCCTTCCAGCGCTGCACTCATGTCGCTACCCCCTGCACATAGCCAACCTTGATGCCTACAAACGCTCGACGAACGCCGCGGCAAGGTTGTGAGACCCCGCGGGTATGACCTGCGTCTCCCCCGGAGGCGGATGCGACGACCCGGCCGCGCGGTCGTGGGCAGGGCCATGGATCGCTTACAATCGCTCAACCGCTCGGGCGGATGGCAATTTCTCGGTCAACGATCTATCGACAGAATCGAGCGCCATGTTCTTCCGCCGTAACTGGATCAAGACCACCGGCCGTGTGCTCGACTCGCGGGTCCGGGAGTGGTATCACAACCGCATGCGGGGCCACGTGGTCGGCATGCCGATCGCGATGCACAACTACATCGTCGAGTTCACCGCACCGAACGGGGAGCCGGCCAAGCTCGAGGTCGAGCAGCACATCGAAACCGTCGACGTCGCCATCGGCGACGAGGTACCGCTGTTCGTCAGTCCCGACGGCAAGAAGGCGGTCTTCGACAAGAAGGACCCGCGGATCAACCTGATGGCTGTGCACAAAGCCAGCAAAGAGGCCGAGAAGAAGGCCGACGAGGAGCGCTTCCGCAGACAGCTCGAAGGCTAGCGGTGGCGCATGGAACTTTCCGGTCGGGGCGCAGGTGGGCGTTACTACGGCTGCGCAGGCATTGACCGGGTGGGGGCGGATTCATAGCGTACATTGACATGAATCGAAGTCTGGGACGTGCGCTGATGGCGTTCGCCCTCGCCGTGTGCGGGGTTGCCGCAGTTGCCGGTCCATCGCAGGCCGCGGGCGGGGCCACCGCGACGTTCGTGAAGCAGAGCGCCTGGGACACCGGGTACGTCGGGGTGTTCACCGTCGCCAACGGCACCACGTCGCCGCTGACGTGGCAGGTCGAGTTCGACATGCCGGCCGGCACCGCGGTCGGGAACTTCTGGGGTGCGCGGATCACGCGGACCGGCGATCACTACTCGGCGGTCGGCGAGGCGTGGAACGCCACCGTCGCCGCCGGGCAGAGCACGAACTTCGGCTTCGTGGCCGCGGGCACCGCCGGGCCGCTCAACTGCCGGCTCAACGGCGGCTCCTGCACCGGCACGGGGACCACCGACATCCGGCCGCCGACGACGCCGGGCAACCTGCGCCCGGTCGTCGGCACCAACACGTTCACGCTGCGCTGGAACGCGTCGAGCGATGACGTCGGGGTCGCCGGCTACGAGGTGTACGTGGGTACGAACCTGGCCGCGACCGTGACCGGCACGGAGTACACCATGCCCACGCCCCCGCCGATGATCATCACCTATCGGGTGCGGGCGCTCGACGCCGCCGGCAATGCCTCGGCGTTCGCCGTCATCACGCCGGGCGGGCCGGCCGACACGGTGGCGCCGACCGCGCCGCCGACGCTGTCGTTCGGCAGCGGCTCGGCGGGCTTCACGCTCACCTGGGGCGCGGCAACGGACAACGTCGCCGTCGCGGGCTATGACGTGTACATCAACGGCGAGCACTACGGTCCGACGAGCCGCACGGCCCTCACCGTCCCGCCGGTCGGCTTCGGCGAGTTCAACTTCAGTGTCGTCGCCTTCGACGGCGCCGGGCTGCGCTCGCCGGCGATCGCCCGCGCGATCGCGATCGACCCGGGGCCGAACTCCGACGCCCGCCAGCCCACGCCGCCGACGAACCTGCGGGTCGGCGTGAGCGACACCCAGGTGACCTGGACGTGGACCGCCTCGACCGACAACGTCGGCGTGGCGGGGTACCAGATCTTCCACGGCGCCGACTGGAGCGGCAACGTCACCGCCACCACCTACACCGAACCTCGGACGCCGGGACAGAGCACGTTCGGCCTGAAGGTGCGTGCCTTCGACGCGGCCGGCAACAAGTCCGCGTTCGCGACGCTGACCATCGTCATCGACCCCCCGCCGCCGACGCCGACACCTGTCCTCGCCGCGGGCTGATCGCACCCGCGTGAGACGCAAACGGGCGGTGGACTGGACAGCCAAGGAAAAGCGTGCGCGAAGATGGGCGCCGTGGACAGGTGGATGCCGTTCCGGCGGTCGCGGCAGGAGCGGGTCGTCGAGCTGGTGCGGCGTGTCGCCGAGGCGCGCGACCCGGGTGAGCACGGCCATGGCGTCGAGGTCGTGGTCGAGGCGCCGCGCAAGAAGTGGTGGCAGGCGCTGTTCAACCGCGACGACACGCTCGCGCAGGCCCGCATCGTGGTGACGCGCGAGGGCGGCGAGGTGCGGTACCCGTTCGACATCCAGCTCGTCACGGCGCACGGCGGCAACGCGGCCCACCGCCTGGGCACCCGGCCGGGCTGGGCGGTGAGCAACTCGGCCGGGCTCGCGTTCGTGATCCAGAAGGGCACCCACCGCACCGGCTTCGACTTCGAGGAGCTCACCGCCGGTGCGGTGGCCGCGCTGGCCAAGCTGCGCCGCAAGCCGCAGGAGCGGGGCTGGCGGGCGCGGATCGACCGCTCGGTGATGCGGTCCTGAAGAACCAGCCCTTAGAAGGCCGTGTCGATCGTCTCGATCTCGTCGGAGGTGAGCTCGAAGCCGAGGACCGCCAGGTTCTCGCGCATGCGGGCCTCGCGGGTGGACTTCGGGATGATGACGATGTCGTGGTGCAGCTGCCAGCGCAGAATGACCTGCGGCACCGTCACCCCGTGTGCCTGCGCGATCGCGACCAGGCGCGGGTCGTCCAGCGGCGTGTTCTTCAGGGAGCTGTACCCCTCGACGACCACCCGCCGATCCCGCATGTCGGCCAGGAACTTCGGGTCGTGCTGTGCGGGGCTCCACGCCACCTGGTTGACGACCGGGGTCTCCCCCGTCTCCCTGATGAGCTCGTCGACGAGCCCGGTGTCGTAGTTGCTGACCCCGGCGGTGCTGATGCGCCCGGCGTCGCGCTGCTCGAGCAGCGCGATCCAGGTCGGCAGGGACTTGCCGCGGGCCGGCGGCCAGTGGATGAGCCACAGGTCGACGTAGTCCACGCCGAGCGCCTTCAGGCTGGCCTCGATCGTCTGCCGCTCGCGACCGGCCTGCGAGGGCGGCAGCTTGGTGGTGATGAAGACCTCGGAGCGCTCCAGGCCGCTGTCGCGCAGCGCGCGGCCGATCTCCTCCTCGTTGCCGTACATGGTGGCCGTGTCGATGTGCCGGTAGCCGGCGTCCAGCGCGGTCCGGGTGGAGTCGTACGCGGACTGCCCGGTGATCTGCCAGGTGCCGAACCCGATGGTCGGCAGGCTGACGCCCGGGGCCAGCTCGACGGCTGGAATCTCATGTGCCATACGTCCATCCTGCCCGATCGTGTGCGTTGACCCGAGGGGGTAGCGTGCCGCCTATGCCGGATCTCCCTGAGTTCCCGCCGGGCTTCCGCTTCGGCGTGTCCACCGCCGCTTACCAGATCGAGGGCGCCGTCGACGAGGGCGGGCGCGGACCGTCCATCTGGGACACGTTCGCCCACACACCGGGCCGGATCCGGGGCGGCGACACCGGTGACGTGGCTTGCGACCACTATCACCGTTGGGAGTCCGACCTCGACCTGATGGCCCGGCTCGGCGCCGGCGCGTACCGGTTCTCGATCGCCTGGTCGCGCGTCCAGCCCACCGGCAGCGGCCCGGCCAACGCGGCCGGCCTGGACTTCTACGACCGGCTCGTGGACGGGCTCGCCGCGCGCGGCATCGACCCGCTGGTCACGCTCTTCCACTGGGACCTGCCACAGGCACTGCAGGACGAGGGCGGCTGGGTCAACCGGGACACGGCGATGCGCTTCGGGGAGTACGCGGAGCTCGTCGGCGAGCGCCTCGGCGACCGGGTGAAGCTGTGGATCACCCTCAACGAGCCCTACATCCACTTCGCGCTCGGCCACGTCCAGGGCATACACGCGCCGGGCCTGACGATGATGAGCGACCAGCTGCCCGTCGCGCACCACCTGCTGCTCGCGCACGGCCTGGCTGTCTCGGCGCTGCGCCGCACGTCCGGCGCCCCGGTGACGCTCGCCAACAACCACTCGCCGGTGTGGCCCGCGAGCGACTCCGACGAGGACCGCATGGCCGCGGCCGTCTACGACATGGTGCAGAACCACCTGTTCACGGACCCGATCCTGCTCGGCGAGTACCCGCCCGGCTACGAGTTCCTGACCACCGCCGACGTCGACTCGATCATCATGGAGGGCGACCTCGAGGTGATCTCGCAGCCGATCCAGGCCCTGGGCGTGAACTACTACAACCCGAGCCTCATCTCGGCCCCGCCCGCCGGCGACCCATTGCCGTTCGCCCGCCTGGAGATCGAGGGGTACCCCAAAACGGCGTTCGGCTGGCCGGTCGTCCCCGACGGCCTGCGTGAGCTGCTGGTGGGCCTCAAGGATCGCTACGGCGACAAGCTCCCGCCGGTCTGGATCACCGAGAGCGGCTGCTCCTGGCCCGACCTCGACGACCAGTTCCGCATCGACTACATCGCGGGCGACCTGCGCGCGGTGCGTGCGGCGATCGACGCCGGGGTCGACGTGCGCGGTTACTGCACGTGGTCGCTGCTCGACAACTTCGAGTGGGCCGAGGGGTACGAACAGCGCTTCGGCCTGGTGCACGTCGACTTCGACACGCAGCAGCGCACGCCGCGCAAGTCGTTCGAGTGGTACCGCGAGATTTGCACCGCGGCCGCCCGCACCAGCCCCTGAACCTGTTCGAACGCTGCGTCACCCCCCGTCGGAGTGACGCAGCGTTCGCGTTTCCACCGGGTGCCTCAGCTGAAGCGGGCGCCCTCGTCGCGGCGGAAGGCCCAGGCCGCGAGGGCGGCCATCGCCAGGGTCCAGGCCGCCAGCGAGATCATCGACGTCGTCGAGACGTGGAAGTCGCCGACCGCGGCCCAGACGAGCTCGACCGCGCCTCGGGTGGGCAGGTACGGGGCGATGGTCTCCACGAACGACGGGGCCTGGCTGGGGGCCGAGAGCAGGCCGCCGCCGAAGGCCAGGGGGAAGAAGATGATCTGGGCCACCGCCAGGGCGGCCTTCATCGGCAGGGCGTAGCCGATCGCCAGGCCCATGAACGTGAAGGGCAGGGCGCCGGCCACGACCGCGGCCACGGCCAGCAACAGGCCCGTCGCCGACGTCGTCGCGGCGGTGAAGAGCCAGCCGATGATGACGACCGGGAGCAGGGACAGCGTCATGAACGCCAGGCCGGACAGGATGCGGCCGGCGAACGCCGCGGCGGGGCCCGCGGGCAGAGTGCGCGTGTACGGGTCCCAGGGCTGTGCGCGGTCCTCCGAGACGCCCACGCCGTAGGTGAACAGGGAGCTGGTCATCACGGCGAACATGACCATCGACGCAGTGGCGAAGGTGGCGCCGATCGGGTCGTCGCCGGCGAAGGGCACGACGAAGAAGAGCATCGACGCGGCCGGGAAGAAGGCGCCGCCGACCACGGCGATCGGGATGCGGATCGTTTCCAGGATGCGGAAGCGGGCGTGGGTCAGGGCCAGGCTCGACATGACGGCTACTTTCCGGTCAGGGTCAGGAACGCCTCTTCGAGCGTGGTGGGCTGCACCTGGAGGCCGCGGAAGGGGACCCCGGCCCGCACCAGGTCGCGCACCAGCTGGTCGGCGTCGGGGGTGAGCAGGGAGGTGCGGCCGTCGGCGTGCTCCACGCCGACCACGCCGGGCAGCTCCGGCAGGGCGTCGGGGGCGTGCAGGCTGACGCGGTGGATGCCGACCATCGAGCGGATCGCGTCGACCGTGTCGTCGGCGAGGATGCGGCCGTGCCCGACGACGACCACCCGGTCCGCCAGGGCCTCGATCTCCTCCAGGTAGTGGCTGGTCAGCACGACCGTGCCGCCCTCGTCGGCGAACGCGCGCACCGCGTCCCACAGGGCCCGGCGGGCCTGCACGTCCAGGCCCGTCGTCGGCTCGTCCAGGAAGACCAGGCGCGGGCGGCCCACGAAGGCCAGCGCCACGGCGAGGCGGCGCTTCTGGCCGCCGGACAGGCCCCCGGTCTGTCGGCCCGCCACCTCCGTGAGGCCGAAGCGGTCGAGGATCTGCTTTTGCGGTACCGCATCCGGAAAATGCCTGGCAACGAACTCCAGGCACTCGCGGACGCGCAGAGTGGACGGCAGGCCGGTCTCCTGCGGCGTGACGCCGATCTGGCGGCGGCGGGCCGGGTCGCGGGGGTCGCCGCCGAACAGCTCGACCGTGCCGCTCGTGGGGCGGCGCAGGCCGACGAGGAGGTTGATCAGCGTCGACTTGCCGGCGCCGTTGGGGCCGAGCATCCCGACGACGCCGCCGGACGGGATTTCCAGGGACACGCGGTCCAGGGCGAGGGTGTCGCCGTAGCGGCGGCTGACCTCGACGGTGCGGGCGAGCATGTCACGGCTCCTTGGGTGGGTCGATGAGGGCTCGGAGTTGGGTGGTGTAGTCGTCGAACGCGACCCGGCCGCGGTGGGTGAGTGCGGCCGACGTCGTCGGGGTGCGGCCGCGGAAGGACTTGACGACCTCGAGGTAGCCGGCCTGCTCGAGCTTGGTCAGGTGCACCGACAGGTTGCCGGCGGTCATGTCCAGCAGCTGCTGCAGCCTCGGGAACGTCATCCGGTCGCCGTCGCCGAGGCTCGACAGCGCGGCCATGATCCGCAGGCGGGCCTGCACGTGGATCACGGGGTCGAGATCGCTCATCGGCGGCCACGCGCCCGCAACAGCAGGCCGAGCAGGCACAGGCCGCCGCCGCCCCCGATGGAGATGATGAGCGAGTGCCACCCGGCGCCGGCCGTGACGCCGACGATGTTGATCACGGTCAGCCAGGCGCCGAAGATGAACATGTCGCGCGAGAGCCAGACGGCGGCGCCGGCCATGTACAGCGCGCCGACGAGGCCGACCGAGGCGCACGCCCACAGCAGGCCGCGCTCGGGGTCGGGCAGCAGCCGCGCGAAGTGGTTCATCGTGGTGCCTACGCCGGCGAAGGCGAAGAACCACGTGAATCCGTACGCCGTGCCCTGCCACGACGAGCGCCCCTCCAGGCCGCGGCCGCGCACCGCCGACACCAGCACGGTGCTGGCCATCGCCAGGGCCATCAGGGCGAACAGGCTCACCAGGGGCAGCCAGGCCGGCAGGTTGACGTAGACGCGCCCGTCCGGCCCGTAGCGCAGGAAGAGCAGCCCGAAGCCGATGAGCCAGGCCGCGCCCCAGGGGACGTAGTAGAGCAGCGGGTTGAGCTCGAGCGTGCGGGCCGCCGCGGCCTGCTCCTTGCGGATCAGCTCCAGCGACTCCGCGGCCGAGGGCGGGGGTGCATCGTCATCGACGGGCGTCATGTAAACCACTTTACGCGGCAAAGCTGTTTACGCAACCCTGCGCCGAAGCGACCTCGCTCACCACGGCCGCGCAGCGGCAGCGACCGGCTGCGGGACGGCGCAGACGCCGCGGGCTGCGACGACCGACTGCGGGACGGCGCAGATGCCGCAGGCCGCAGGCCGCAGTGACTGGCTGCGGCACGGCGCAGACGCCGCGCACACGCCGCACGCGGCGGCCTCGCGCAGACGCCGCGGGCCGCGGCACGGCGCAAACGCCGCGGACGGCGGCCTCGCGCAGACGCCGCGCACACGCCGCACGCGGCGGCCTCGCGCAGACGCCGCAGGCGGCGGCACGGCGCAAACGCCGCGGGCCGCGGTCTCGCTCGCTGCGCCCGCGGCACGGCCGATCCCGCGGCCGAGAACCGCGCATATACGAAATATCGGATTTATCTGGCGCGCCAGCGCCGGATAAATCCGGAAAAGCCGGAGGTCGGGCATCGGCGATGACCGAACGAAACGGCCGGCCGCCCCTCGCGGGACGACCGGCCGTTTGCTGCCGTGCGGGAGCGGTTACGCCGTGGGCGCGGGCTCCAGCGGGTCGACGCGGTGCCGGCCGTCGGGCTCGCCGCCGGCCGGCGCGACCGCGGTCACGGGCGACGCGTGCTTGCCCGCGCGGCGCTGGCGGCGCCTCTCGTTGGTGGTCTCGACCATCGTGTAGAGGGTCGGGACGAGAACCAGGGTGAGCAGCGTCGAGCTGACCAGGCCGCCGATCACGACGATGGCGAGAGGCTGCGAGATGAAGCCGCCCTCGCCCGTCAGGCCGATCGCCATGGGGAGCAGGGCGCAGATCGTCGCCACCGCCGTCATGAGGATCGGGCGCAGGCGGCGCCGGCCGCCCTCGATGACCGCCTCGCGGACCGGCATGCCGGACTCGCGATATTGGTTGATGAGGTCCATCAGCACGATCGCGTTGGTGACGACGATGCCGATGAGCATCAGCACGCCGATCATCGCCGGCAGGCCGAGCGGCGTCTTCGTGGCCAGCAGCAGGGCGATGGCGCCCGTGGCCGCGAACGGGATCGAGATGAGCAGGATGAGCGGCTGGGCCACGCTGCGGAACGTCGCCACCATGATGATGAAGACGATCGCGATCGCGGCGAGCATCGCCAGGCCCAGCTGGCCGAAGGTGTCGGCCTGCTGCTGGCTCACGCCGCCAAGGGTGACCGTCGCGCCGGCCGGCAGGGACAGCTTGTCGAGGCTGGCCTGCAGGTCGGACGAGACCTTGCTCAGGCTGTCGCCCGAGGAGCGGCCGGTGACCGAGGCGCTGCGGTTGCCGTCGATGCGCGTGATGGCGACCGGACCGCTGTCCTGCTTGACGTCGGCGATCTGGTCGAGGCGCACGAACGGCGGGGTGCCCGGCACCGGGATCGTCAGCGCCTTGAGCTGGTCCAGCGACGCGGGCGCCGGGCCCGCACGCAGCACCAGGTCGCGCTGCGCACCGTCGACGGTGAGCTGGGTCAGGGTCTGGCCGCGGTACGCCGCGGAGACGATCCCGCCGACCGCCGCGTCGGACAGGCCGTACTTCGCCGCGACGTCGCGCCTGACGTGCACGTCGATGCGCGGGTTGCTCGCCGCAAGGTTGCTCTCGACGTCGGCGATGCCCTTGGTGCCCTTCATGGCCTCCTGGACCTGCCCGGCCGCCTTGGCCAGGTCGTCCGGGTTGTTGGCCTTCACGATGACCTCGAGCTGGTCGCTCGAGCCGCCGCCACCGCCGCCGGCGGTGACCTTCACGGTGCCGAGGCTGGTGCCGGCCGCGCCGATCTGGCCGCGCAGCTCCTCGACGATCTGCTCGACGTCGGAGTTGTCCTTCGCCGTCACCGAGAAGTTCGCCGTGTTGGTCGACTGGGCGCCGGCGAAGCCGAAGCCCGCGGAGGCGCCGATCGTGGCCTGGTAGGCCTTGATGTCGCCGCGCGCGGCCAGCATGCCCTCGATCTTCTTCGCCGCGGCGTCGGTCGTGGCCAGGCTCGAGCCGAGCGGCAGCTCCTGCGAGATGGAGAACTCGGTCTGGCCGGACTGGTCGATGAAGTTGGTCTTCAGCAGGCTGGCCAGGCCCATCGTGGCGATGAACACCAGCACCGCGAAGCCGATGGTGGCCCAGCGGGTGAACCGGCTGCGGGTCACCCAGCTGACGACCGGCACGTAGGTGCGCTGCAGCGCGCTGCGCCGCTCCTTCTCCAGGGCACGGGCCTCGATGACCTCGCGTTCCTCGACGGCCAGGGCCCGCGGCGGGCGCAGGAACCAGTACGCGAGCACCGGCACCACGGTCAGCGACACGAACAGCGAGGCGAGCAGCGCGACGGCGATGGTGACCGCGAACGGCCGGAACAGCTCGCCGGCGAGCCCGCCGACGAGGCCGATGGGCAGGAACACGGCGACCGTGGTCAGCGTCGAGGCGACGACGGCGCCGGTCACCTCCTTCACGCCGGTGAGGATGGCCTGGACCTTGGCCTCGCCGTACTCCAGATGTCTCTTGATGTTCTCGAGCACCACGATCGAGTCGTCGACGACGCGGCCGACGGCGATGGTGAGCGCGCCGAGCGTGAGCAGGTTGAGCGAGTAGTCGCCGACCCAGAGCCCGATCAGCGCGACGACCACCGACAGCGGGATCGACACCGCGGTGACGAGGGTCGAGCGGATCGAGAACAGGAACAACAGGATCACGAGCACGGCGAAGAGCAGGCCGAGCGCGCCCTCGGTGGAGAGGCTCTTGATGGACTGCTCGACGAACGGCGCCTGGTCGAAGATCGTCGTGATCTTCGTGTCGCCGCCGAGGGACTTCTGCAGCTCGGCGAGCTTGTCCTGCACCGCGTGGGAGATCTTCACCGCGTTGCCGTCCGGCGACGCGGTGACGGAGATGCCGAGGCTCTCCTTGCCGTCGGTACGCGTGATCGACGTCGCGTCCTCGGTCTTGAGCTCGACCGTGGCCACGTCACCGAGCTTCGCGGTGGGCGTGACGTTGAGGTTCTTGAGGTCGTCGAGCGTCGTGAGCGTGCCGCCGACCTGCACCGCGAGGGACTTGTCGCCCTCGGTCAGGGTGCCGGCCGGGAAGGAGACCCCGTTGGACTTGAGCGCGGCGGTCAGCGACTGCGAGTTGACGCCCGCCGGGCCGGCCTTGGCCGGGTTGAGCGTGATGAGCACGTTCTGCTTCGCGGCGCCGGTCACCTCGACCGTGCGCACACCGTCGATCCCCTGCAGCGCGGGCACCACGACCTGGTTGAGCTGCTGCGCGAAGGCGATCTGGTCGCCGGTGCGGGAGGCGGCGAGCACCACGGCCGGCAGGTCGTCGGTGGAGCCGGCGATGACCTGCGGCTCGACGGTCGACGGCAGCTGCGAACGGATGCGCGTGATGGCCGTGTTCATCTTGTTGGTGATGTCGTCGATCGGAGACCCGTACTCGAACGACACCTGCACCGTCGCGACCCCCTCGCGACTGGTGGAGGTGATGTCGGTCAGGCCGGGCACGCCCTGCAGCGCGCTCTCGATCGGCTTGGTGACCTGCTCCTCGACGATCTCCGGCGAGACGCCCGGGTAGGGCGCGACCACGAAGGCGGCCGGAAAGTCGATCGAGGGGATCAACTGTTGCTTCAGTTTCGGGATGGCTACGGCGCCGAAGCCCAGGACGACGATCGCGATGATCGCGACCAGCCCCCGGTTCGCCAAACTGAGCCGGGCGAGGAACGACATGTCTGGAGTCTTCTTCCGTTCGGCTAAGACAGACGTTAGTTCGTGCGATGCTAACCGTTCGCCTCGCGCAAAGTTTATCCAGGGAGTAAAACGTTCCTGTGAACAGTCACAGGGATGCGCTTCTGCGCCGCGTCACCATGGCCGAGGAGCGGATGCGCGCCCTGCTCGCCTATGACCGCACCAACCCACTCTTCTCAGTAAACCTCACGATGCAGCAGCTCAAGGTGCTGTTACTGCTCTCCCGGCACGACGGGATCTCGTCGCAGGAGCTGACGCGGCACCTCGGTGTGAGCCTGGCCACGCTGTCCGGCATCGTGGACCGGCTCGTCGCGCAGGGTTACGTGACGCGCACGGAGGATCAGCACGACCGGCGCATCCGCCGTATCCACCTCTCCGCAACCGGCCGCGCGACCCTCGTCGAGATCAGCGACGGGGGCACCCGCGCGCAGCGGCGGGTCCTCGACCGCCTCGACGACGACACCCTCGGCATGCTCGCCGTCGTCCTGGAGCGCGTCGCCGCCGCGGCCGTCGAGGACGCGCTCGATCAGGGGCTGCAGCTACCGCCGTCGGAAACGGACGAGCTCAGCGCTCGTCGTCCCATGCCATTGCCGTGATCCGCCGGCCGCGCGGGGCGCGGGCGAACTGGGTCGAGATCCAGCCCTGTGCCGGCGAACGGCACCGATCGGGCCGCCACCAACGGATCGGGTAGGCCGGCCCCTTCCCCGGAGGCCGGTCAGCCCCGACGTTCCCGGCCGCGATCCGGAAACCGGCCTACCCAGTGTGAGACACGGCGCCGGGCGCACGCCGGTTCACCCCGCCCGCACGGGTACGGCCTTGCGCTCCGGGTAGCCGCCGCCTCCATGAGGAGCGTGCTGGCGCTTGCCCTGACCGCCGCGGCCGTCGTCCTGCTGCCGCCCGCGACGCCGGCGAGCGCGGAGGCGGCGCCGGCCGCCGCCCTGTCCCCGGCCATCCGTGTGCGCGACGGGCGGCTCGTCGAGGCCAACGGCAGCGACCTGGTGCTGCGCGGGGTCAACCACGACTTCATCTGGTACCCCGACAAGAACGGCGTCTTCGCCGCGATCAAGGCCGCCGGCGCCAACGCGGTGCGCGTCCCGCTGGGCATGGGCCACCAGTTCCGCCAGACCAAGCCGGAGGAGGTCGCCACGATCGCCTCCCTGTGCCGGCAGAACCGGCTCGTGTGCATCCTCGACGCGCACGACACCACCGGCTGGGGCCAGGACAAGAAGGCGACCACGATCGCCGAGGCGGTGCGCTTCTGGACCGGCCTGCTGCCGCAGCTGCGCGGCCAGGAGGACCACATCATCATCAACGTCGCCAACGAGCCGTTCGGCGTCGGCGGGGACTGGCCGTGGGTGCAGCAGACCAGCGACGCCCTGCGCCGGCTGCGCGCGGCCGGCTTCCGGCACACGCTCATGGTCGACGCGCCCGGATGGGGCCAGGACGAGGCGTTCGTCATGCGCGACAACGCCGCGAAGGTCCGCGCCGCCGACCCGACCGGCAACACGGTCTTCGATGTCCACATGTACGGCGAGTTCGACAACGCCGCCAAGGTCAACTCGTACCTGACCACGTTCGCCCGCAACAAGCTGCCGATCATCATCGGCGAGTTCTCCGGCGAGCACCAGTGGGGCGACCCCGACGAGGACGCCATCATGGCGTACGCGGAGGCGCACGACGTGGGCTACTTCGGCTGGTCCTGGAGCGGCAACCAGTCGCAGTACAGCTATCTGGACCTGGTGCACAACTTCGACCCGGCCAGCCGCACGGCCTGGGGCAACCGGTTCCTGACCGGCCCCAACGGCATTTCGACGGACACGAGAGAAGCCACGATCTTCCGCAATGGTACGGCGGGAGCCTCCACCGCACCGCGAGGCGCCCCGGTGCAGCTCAAGGTCGTCGACGTGACCCCCGGCACCGTGCGGCTGACGTGGAAGCGAGGCACCAGCGGTACCACATATCAGGTTGTGGCGGTTCACGGAGCATCCGAGAGCCGGATCGTGTCGACCGGCAGCGCCGACGTGACCCTGCGGGGGCTCAACGGATCGACCGAGTACACGTTCGCGGTCTACGCCCGGGGCCTGCTCGGCACGCGCTCGCCGCGCTCGGCACCGGTCTACGCGATCACCCCGCCGGCGGTCTGACGCGCAGCTTGCGCGCCACGACCACGCCCAGGAAGCCGGCCACGACGAGCCAGAGCACGCCCAGCACGTACAACGGGACGAGGTCGTCGCGCCAGCCGTCCGGTTCGCCATCGATCTCGAACATCGCCAGCGGCCGCGGCCCGCTGACCCAGCCGGAAAGCTCCCGGCCGGGGTCGGCGGCCGGCCACGCGCTGACCCGTTCGACGGTGAACGACCCGTCGTCGGCCCGGAACGTGCCGATGCACTCGAAGCCGTACTCCTGCGCCTCGCACGACGACACGGCCAGCGTGCCGTGCACACCGCGGCCGGGCGCGGCGCGGTAGTGGTCGGCGGCGGTGCGCCAGCCGTCGTAGGCGAACGCGAGCAGCAGCCCGAGCAACGCCGCGCCGACGGCGAGCATCCAGCCCGACCAGTCGGCGGGCCGCGCCAGGAAGAACCGCTCGCTCGGGATGCGCCCGCTGCGCAGCACCGACACCGCCCAGCCGGCGAACGCGACGGCGAGGACCAGGCCCGCCACGGCGTGCAGCGCCTGGATCAGGATGCGGTCGTCGTCGCCGTACCGATGGCGGAGCGTGACGACCTTGGAGAGGGCATAGACCGCATATCCGGCGCACACCAGCGCGGCCGCCCCGATCCCCGCGGCGGTACGGCGCCGGACAGGCACGTGGCCTCAGCCCGCCTTCGACTTCTCGGCGAGCGCCTGCTCGACCGCCTCGCGCACCCGGGCGTCCTCGCGCGCGCTGCGGCGCGCGCGGCCGCGGCGCAGCAGGAACACGCCGCCGACGGCGAGGGCGATCAGCACCACGAGCGCGATCAGCGCCGGCCACGGCACGGCCCAGGCGCCGGCGCTGGCCTCGACGGCGGCCAGCGACGTCGTGGAGCCCGACGCATCGGCCAGGCGGGGCGTGAGCGTCACGGTCGCGGTCAGCCGCAGGGTCCGGTCCACGCCGTGGACGCTCACCCGCACCGGCCAGGTCTCGCCGGGCAGCAGCTCCGGCGGCGCCGCGACGGCGCCCGCGTCGTGCCGCCACCACCCGAACGGGCCGGCGACCGAGACCGCCTGCTGCGCCGAGAGGATGGCGTTGCCGCTGTTGCGAATCGTGTACGTCACGATGGCGTCGCCGCCGGCGTAGCTCACCTGCAGGTTGTCCACGGCGAGCCCCGGCCGCAGGTCGCCGCCGACGCGCAGCTTGATCCGGATGCCCAGGCGCCGCTCCACGTTGATGCTCTGGGTCGCGTCGGGCTGGGTCAGGGAGGTGACGATGCCGCCGGCGTAGTCGCCGGGCGTCGCGTTGGCCGGCACATCGAGCGTGAACGGGATCTCGGCGGTCTGCCCCGGCTGGATCGCGACGGTGGGGTTGGCGGCCTTCAGCCACGCGCCGATGCCGACCGACTTCTTGTCGCGGGTGAGCAGGTCGAGCTGCCCGGAGCCGGTGGTGTAGCCGTCGCCCGCGTAGACGCTCAGGTTGAGCGGGGCCTTGCCGCGGTTGGCGACCACCATGGCGTCCTTGACCTGTCCACCGGGGTTGACGGCGTAGCTGAAGCTCGACCGGTCGGCGCCGTAGCTGTTGGAGGCCGTCCGGACGGTCCAGGCTACATCGCCGTCCTCGGCGAACGCGGGTCCGGCGCCGGGGCCGGCGATCGCGACGGCGGCGAGCAGCGCCGCGACAACGGTGCGAAGGATGGGCTTCCGCAGCTGCATCTGGGGTCCTCGGCTCGGGTGGGGCGAAACGGAAAGGCCGGCGGGGCGGGCCGTGGTGGCCCGTCCCGCCGGATGGTGCGGGTGCTCCGATCAGCTGCTCAGCGCGGTGATCGTGAGCGTGGCCCGGTAGTCGCCCTTGTCGGCGCTGCTCGGGATCTTCAGCTCGAGGTCGGCCCCGAGCTGGGCGCTGCCCTTCGGGTGACCCTGGTCGGCCCAGCCGAGGCTGCGGGCCGTGGCCAGGCCGCCGCTCTGGTCGTCGTACGCCGACGGGACGAAGACACTGGCCTGCGCGCCCGCGCCGGCCACGAGGATCTTCGGCGTCCAGCCGAGGTAGGCGCCCGAGAACGTCTTACCGCCGTCGCGGAAGTCGCTCACGCTGGCCGAGATCGACCATGGAGCCAGCGAGCGGCGGCTGTCGGTCACCGTGATCGGGTTGAGGTGACCGCCGGCCTGGAAGTACTCGCCGTTGTGCTCCTGCGCGGTGCCGAGGTCGACCAGGCCGTTGTAGCCGTCGATCGTCCAGCCGAACTCGCCGGGGGCGGCGTTCGGGAGGTTGACCTGCAGCTGCTGGCCGTCGCCGTGGAACGGGTGCACCGTCACGTTGTCCACGATCGAGCCGACCGGCTGGGCGGCCGCGGTGTTGTTGCACCACGCGACGTTGCCGCGCTCGACCGCCGCGTTCGGCGCCGCGCAGGTGCCGGAGCGGATGTTCTGCACGACGAGCTTGTCGTTGCGGACCTGAACCTTGACGTAGGAGCGCACGTGCTCCTGGTTCTCGACCGAGTTGTACCAGTAGTTGTTCGGGTTCAGCGGGTCGGCACCGTTGCCGGCGCCGCTGGTGCCGCTGTTGTCCGGCGCGGTGATGTCGTAGTACTTCGAGCCGGAGGCCGAGTTGCCGGTCACGTAGAGCACGCCGCCCGGGCCCGGGTACACGTCGGCGGCGCCGGGCTGCTCGTCCGGGTTCGCCTTCGCGCCGTTCTTGATCAGGTAGCTGCGGGAGTAGCTGTGGTCGTGGCCCTGCAGCACCAGGTCGACACCGAGGTTGGAGAACGCGGTCGGGAAGTCCAGCCGGCGCACCTTGTTGTCGGAGTCCTTCGCGTGGTCGGCCGGGGAGTAGATGGCGTGGTGGTACACCAGCACCTTCCACTTCGCCTCGCCGCCGTGCTGGTTGATCACGTCGGTGACGTAGGCCAGGTGCGCCGCGTCACCGCCGCCGCCGGACGTGCTGGTGTAGCTGTTGCTGTTCAGGTCGATGAACAGCACGTCCTTGTAGATGTACCAGTAGTCGCCGCCGGACGTGTTCGACGCCGGGTTGCCGTTGGCGTAGAGCGGGGCCGAGCGGTCGGTGTTCGGCGTGAACAGGTGCTGCTCGTAGGCCTTGCCGCCGACGTCGTGGTTGCCGATCGTCGCCGCCCACGGGTACTGCCGCAGCTTGTCGGGGGCGAGGAAGGCGTTCCACTGCGTCTCGGTGTTGGCCGTCTCGACCTGGTCGCCGCCCGACACCAGCAGTTCGGCGTTCGGGTTGGCCGCGAGCGAGACGTCGAGGGTGTCCTGCCAGCCGGCCTGGTCCTTGGCGACGTCGCCCGAGGAACCGATCTGCGGGTCGCCGTAGAACAGGAAGTCGTAGTCGCCCTCGAAGTCCTGCGTCTTGAACGAGTACGCCGGCGACCAGTTGCCCTCGGTGCCCACGCGGTACGAGTACGCGATGTGCTCCTGCAGGCCGGTGAGGGTCGCGTGCCGGTTGAACCCGCCACTGGTGGCGATGTTCGCCCCGCCGATGGCGGCGAAGGTGGCCGCCGACGCCGGGAAGTCGCCGTTGACCAGCGCCGACGTGGGAGCGAGCTGGACCTTCTGGGCGGTGTCGGCCGAGGAGTACCAGGTCACGATGCGCTGGGACTCGTCGGCACCGACGCCGAGGATGACGCCGGTGAGCGTGGCCGGGTCGTCGGCCGAGGCCGGGCTGGCCAGGCCGCTGCCGAGCGCCACGACGAGGCCCAGAAGGCCCGCCGCGGCCACGCGGTGCGTGCTGTGCTTCATGTTTACCCTTTTCCCGATGGGGATACGGTTGGAGCGGACCTACGCTTCCGCCGCCCGGTGAAGCGATCATGAACCGCGGCTGGCGGCCGACTGCACGTCTCAGGACTCGACGATGCGCTGGACGAACCAAATCAGGCCCATCACGGACACTCCGGCGGCGATCACACCCGTAGCCCACCGCCCGGCCAGCGGCGAGCGCCGGCGCAGCACGACCAGTAGCGGGAACGCGACGCCGATGAGCGCCAGCTGCACGACCTCGATGCCGACGTTGAACACCAGCAGCGACCACAGCAGGGTCCACGACCAGGCCTCGTGGATGCCGAGCGCGCCGGCGAAGCCCAGCCCGTGCACGAGCCCGAAACAGAACACGACCCCGAGACGCGTCCAGCCCGCGCGGTCGAGGCTCAGGTGGCCGCCGCCCGACGTCTCCAGGTCGCCCGCGTGCGAGCCGCGCCGCGCCAGCCGCCACAGGTGCCAGCCCGCGACGACGGCGATGGACAGCGCGATGACCGGCTCCACCAGCCGCGCCGGCGCGTCGACCGCCCCGAGCGCGGCCAGCATGAACGTCACCGAGTGGGCCAGAGTGAAGCTCGTCGCGGCCAGCACGATCTCGCGCAGCCGCCGCGAGCCGGCGATCAGGGCGAGCAGGAACAGGATGTGGTCGACGCCGGTCAGCAGGTGCTCGGCGCCGAGGCGGAAGAACTCCCAGAAGCGCTGGTACCACGCCTGCCCGGTCGAGAAGCCCGGATGCCCGGCGTCGAGGGCGGCGCTGCCGGTGCGGCCGTCGATGTCGTACGTGACGATCGTCTTGACGCCCTTGACGTAGCCTTCGGCGTCCGGGAACAGCGCGCTGCGCACCTCGTGCGCATCGGAGCGCTCGGGGCACGCCCAGTCCAGCAGCATGCGCGCGTACGGCACGCCCTCCTGCTCGCCCATCGTGAACCCGCCGATCGGCGCCGGCACGCAGGCCCGCCCGCCGGCGGTCACGGCGAAGCGCTCGGTGACGTAGCGGACGGCGGCCTCGGCGTGACCCTGCAGCGCCGCCGCCTGCCCGGCGTCGTCGCGGGCCTCGAACGCCGCGGTGCCCGCCCGGAACAGCGGGTCGTCGCCCCCGGCGTCGGCCGCGGACACGACGAAGAGGTCGTACTCGAGCTCCAGCGCCGTGCGGACATGGCCGGGCTCACCGGCGGTGACGGTGGCGTACACCGTCGATGAGAACCCGTGCGCGGACGCCCGGACGGGCGCGAGGACCGCCAGCAGCACCGCGGCGATCGTGATCAGGGTGCGGTACAACATGCAGCTCCTTCGCTCCGGGAGAGCACCCTGCACCCCGTGCGTGAACGCCGATCTCCGCGGCGGCGAACCGATCACGAACAACTCGCGCGCCGATTGAAGGCGGGCCGCGGCGGGCCGCAAGATGAGCGCCGTGCGCACCCACATCCGGGCCGTCGCCGCCCTCGCCGCGCTGGCCGCCCTGGCCACCGGCTGCGGCTCCGCCCCCTCCGACGACTGGTCGCGGCCCCGCCCGGCGCCCAGCGCCGTCGGCAGCCTCGGCCCGGGCTTCGTCGACCCGTCCGCCCCGCCGACCCCCGAGGGCACCGTCACGCCGCGGCCCGGCTCCTGGGACGGCGTGCACCCGCCGCGCGACTACCGGGTGGTGCTGCTGAGCGCCGGCGACGACGCGCCCACCCGCGCCCTCGTGGCGGCCGTCCGGTCGTGGGCGGCCGCGGAGCACGTGGACCTGCGCACCGTGACCGCCGCCGGCGAGGCCGACCTGGTGCCGGCCATCACCCGGGCGCTCGACCTCCATCCCGACCTCGTCATCAGCGCCGGCGACGCGCTGGTCGACCCGCTCGCCGTGGTCACCGCGAACCACCTGGCGCAGCAGTTCCTGGTCGTCGGCGCGGAGCTGGCCGAGCCGACCCACAACGTCACCGCCGCCGACTGGTCCGGCGCCTCGTACCGCGGCGAGGGCCTGGGCGCCTCGTCGAACTACGACGCGGCCTCGTTCACCCCGCAGCGCTGCGACGCCGCGATCCGCGCCGGCGCCGCCGCCGTCCTCACCGGCCTGACCGGCATCGTGGTGTGGCTGGCCTGACCGTCAGTCCAGCAGCCGCAGCGTCCGACTGCGCCCCGGCCGCGGATTCTCCTGCGCAGCGGCGGCCAGCTGCGCGGCGTGCGCGCGCTGCTTCTCCCAGTGCCCGTAGAGCGCACCCTGCTGCGCCAGCCGCGACACCGCCCGGATCGTCTCCGGATCCACGTCCCCGGCCGGCGCGTCGCGCCACGGCGTCCCCGGCAGCGGCATGAACACGTGCGAGTGGATGCGCGCCCCGAGCGCCGCGAGCTCCTGCGCAAGCTTGAGCGACGCCTCCGCGTCGGCCGGGTCCTCCCCCGGCATGCCGAAGATCATGTCAACGTTGATCCGGAACCCTTCGGCAATCCCCAGCCGCACCGCCCGCCGCACCGACTCGACGTCGTGCCCGCGCTTGGCCGCCTCGAGCACCCGCTCCGAGCCGGACTGGGCGCCGACGATGAGGTTGTCGTTGGCGCAGTACCGCTTCACCAGCCGCAGCGCTTCGACGCTCATGTGCTCGGGCCGGATCTCGCTCGGGAACGACCCGAAGAAGACCCTCCCGTCCGGCCCGATCCCTTCCTTGCAGCTCGCCAGCAGCTCCTCGACGGCAGCGAGGTTGGGCTCCTCGTCATCGGCGCCGTAGGACAGCGAGGTGGGCGTGATGAACCGCACGTCGCGCTTGCCGAACTCCCGCATCCGGTCGACATGCCACCGCACGTCCTCGACGCTGCGGTGCCGGAACCGCGCGGAGAACATGAACGGCGTCTGACAGAACCGGCACCGGTTCTGACGTAGACTACTACCTATGACGACCGCTGTCTATCTCCGCATCTCGGAGGACCGCCTGGGCGAGGGGCTCGGTGTCGAGCGGCAACGCGAGGACGCCCGCGCCCTGGCCGACCGGCGGGGCTGGACCGTGCGCGAGTTCGTCGACAACGACATCTCCGCCACCAACGGCAAGTTCCGCCCGGGGTACGCCGCGCTGATGGCTGCCGTGAAGGCCGGTGAAGTCGAGCGAATCGTCGTGTTCCACACGTCCCGGCTGTGGCGGAACCGCCGGGAACGTGCGGACGGCATCGAGTTGCTCCGGGAAGCCCGCGTGAGCGTCGTCCCGGTCAAGGGACCGGAGCTGGACATGACGACCGCGTACGGGCGCGGCATGGCCGGCATGATCGGCGAGTTCGACACGATGGAAGTCGAGATCAAGTCGGAACGCCAGCGCCGGGAAGCCCAGCAGCGGGCCGAGCACGGAAAGCCCGCAAGCGGGCGCCGGGCCTTCGGGTACACGGCGGACGGCATGGCGCTCGTCCCGGACGAGGCGGAAGCGCTCCGCGGCGCCTACCAACGACTCCTGACGGGACGAACCTTGACCGGCATCGCCCGCGACCTCAACGCCGCCGGCTTCGCCACGACGATGGGCGGTACGTGGCGCCACAACGCGGTCCGGCTGATGCTCGGAAATCTGCGCAATGCTGGCGTCCGGACCCATCGCGGCAAGGAGGTCGGCAAAGGACTCTGGCCGCCGATCGTCTCGGAGGAAACCGTCAGGGCCGCCATAGCCATCCTGTCCGAGCCAAGGCGCAGGACCAACCACGTCGGCAATGCGAGGCGCTGGCTCGGCACCAGGCTGTACCGGTGCGGCCGGACTGACTGTGAGGCGCTGGTCGTCTCGACCTACCGCGAGAAGTACGCCGACGGCCGAGTGCGTCGGGTCTACCGGTGCCCGTCGTGCGGCCTCTCCCGACTGGCCGAGCCGGTTGACTCCTGGGTGCGGCGACTCGTCGCCGACCGACTCGGCCGACCCGATGCGAAAGACCTCTTGAAGACCGGCGACGACAATGCGGGAGAAGTCGAGGCCCTCCGTACCAAGGCGATGGCACTACGGGAACGGCGGGACTCCGCCGTGAAGATGTGGGCTCGGGGTGTGCTCGACGACCAGGAGCTTGAAACCGCGAAGCGTGAGATCGCCGCCGATCTGGCCGAGGTGGAAGCGAAGCTCGCGGAGGCGGGTAAAGAGAACGCCCTGGTGCCGTTACTCACCGCGGAGGACCCGGTTGCCGAGTGGCGCAAGTTGAAGGGCCGAGTTGACCAGGAGCAGGCGGTGATTCGGGCACTCACCACCGTGCGGCTTCTTCCTCCCCCGCTGGGCCGACGCGAGTTCGATCCCGACACCGTGGACCCCGACTGGGAACCGGCTCGCTCGGCGCGATGAGCCATCTCGGCGGGCGCGGCGGCCGTCGCGCCCGATGAGATGGGTCAGTTGGTTCGTTTCGGGAGGGGCCTCAGCAGCGCCGCCAGACGAGCGCGCTGCTCCTGCGTCAGCGGTGGAGCTCTGTCGACGACCCGCCGGGCGTGCTCGGCGAGCGCGTCCTCTTCCGCCGAGTCGTCGGGATCAGGGGCAGACTCGCCACGCTGCGAGGCGGCTGTGGTCTTTGCGGGCGCACGTGATGACGTGCCACGGTGTGCGGCCATCTTCCTCCACGGCGTACCGGGCGGCTGGGGTCAAGTGGTCCCGTCATGGCGCTCCTCTCGGGGTTCAGATGTCGATCAAGCGGGTGAGCGGTCCTTCTCGCCGGTGACGCCACCAGACGGCACCAGCCGGATTGCCGCGAACGGCCGTGGCCACCGGGTATCGGACGCCGTTGGCCGTCAGCTGCTGGTGGAGATGTCGCTCGCGCAGCGGCGAGTGGAGGGAGAACAGCACCGGCCAGCGATGGCCGGTGACGCCCGCCATCTCGGCGTAACCGGAGAGCTTGTCGACCAGCATCGACAGGGGTTCGGTGCCGGTGTCGTACTCAAGGAAGAACGGCAGGTCCCGGTCAGCTTCGACCCAGATGCCGTGACCGTCGGGGCGGATTCGGGGTGCGTACACGAGTTGATGGACTTCGGTCACGCCCGGTTCGGCGAACGCACCGCGCTCTTGGCAGCGCCGGGCCGGCCACCAGCGCTCCAGCGCGGCATCGGGATGGGTGCGGGCGTATCCCGCGAGTTGGGTGAAGAAGTCGTTGATACCCAACAGGTGCGGCAGGTTGGCCCGGTTGGTGAGGTACCACCGGCGCTTTCTCGCCTGGTCCCGGCGGGGCGGATCGTCGCCTCGTTGGGCGCTGATGACGTCGGCGCCGAGTTGGCCCAGGACGTAGTGGTAGGGATACGAGCCGCCGTCCTGGCGCTGTGGCCGGAAGCGGTCGACGAGGTCTTCTTGCAGGAGTGTGCGGAGACGTCGTTGGGCGAAGTTGACGGACGGGAACAGAGCCTGGGCGATCTGGAAACTGGTCAGCACGCCATGATCGGCGAGCCAACCGAGCAACGTGAAGTCGCGGGCTGTGAGCTTGGCTTGGACACGCATGAGCTTCTCGGTCATAGGCAACCGCCGTACGCGTCTTCTCCCCGCGGGGAGACCCCCTGTAGAGGGTCTGTCGTAACGTGCCGCGGAACGCTTGTAGGGCCAGTGAACTGCGGTGTGGGTGACTCAACCTGGTCCCGTTGGGGGTCCTGCTCAAGCAGGACACCGAACCGACCGGCCGAACGGCGACCCGAAGGGACAACAAACGGTCGCCGGGTCAAGCAAGCACTGAGCATCGGTGCCTCCATGCAAAGTCGTGGACGATTGTGTGGTTGTCCATCGCCGGCCGAACGGCCGCACACCGACGATGGACAGCTGGCAGCATGCCGGGTCACGCCCGGCTGGGCGGGATCAGTGATCCGTCTGCTGTGGTGGACGCTTCGGATGGAGTTGCCAACCAACGAGCCGGTGTACCGGGCGGCAAGCGGGCAGACGACCGTCGCCACGGACGTCCAGGCTTGGGCGAACGTGGCGCGAGAAGGTCGTGATGACCGCGAGGAGCAGGGGGCGCCGGCGCACGGGGACGCGCGACATCGGCCGATGACGTCGCGTGCGCAAGCAGCACGAGACGCACCGGAGGTGCGCGCATCCACGTATGCCGGACATCGGGCTCAACTCACCGGTGTGGGTACCTGATTGGGGGTATGCCCGATCACCGGAGCCGCCCGATGCCAACCGGCCGTTGGAATCCTCAGGCCCGTGAACCGGCTTGCGCACTTAAGGCTGCATAGGCACGGACCCCTGCGGAAGACGGCCAGCCACACGGGATCCGATCAATTGAGCATGATCGAATAGATGGTGGCCACCGAAATCGCGGTGTTTTCAGGTGGTGAACAATTTCGATGTCCGCGTTCGCCGTCAAGGCGGTTGATCCGCGCCCATCAACAAGCACCCCGGCGATCCCGGCGCCGGGGTGCCTTAGCCGCTCCGCTCAGACCAGCTCCGCCATCGCGCGCCATGCGGCGTCAGCCGACGCACGCGGAAGGACCATCCCCCGGACGGGCTCACGCAGGTGCCAGGGCTGGTCGTCGTCTCGCCTGAGTTCCGTGATCTCGATGTACTCGTTCGTGCCGTCCGGGTCGGCCACCTTCGAGATGAACAGGTCGACCCGTCGATCGTCGGTCTGAACGACGAACGGCTCGGAGCGGTGGTACTCGTCCACCGCCGGACCGTAGGCCGTGCACACCGCGCGGGCGCACCATGCCGGATGCAGCTCTTCGCTCATGATCGCTCCTGGCTCGCCGATGCAGCTGGACGGGCGCGGCGGCCCTCATGCTGGGGTTATGGCCGCCGCACCTAAGAGCAACCTACATCACATAGTGATGCAGGTGGTACCTGGTGATGTAGGTTTAGCCGACAGCAGGGCAGGGTGCGCGTGTGCCTCTGAAGAACGACGGGACGCCGTACTACCGCCAGGTGGCAGCGGATCTACGCGCCCAGATCGAGGCAGGCACCCTGAAGCCGGGCGACAAGCTCCCGAGCACTCAGCAGCTCCGCGACATCTATGGCGTCAGCGGTACGGTCATCCAGTTCGCTATGGTCGAGCTCAAGGCGCAGGGCCTGGTCGTGGGCCAGCCTGGACGCGGCGTGTTCGTGGCCGAGCGGCCAGCTTGACCAGGCGCGACGTCGATCCTCTCACCAACTGTTGTCCTGGCAGGATGTCGCTGTGAGTAACCCCGACCTCGTCTTGGTGCTGCGCTACCGCAAGGCCGTGACCTACGGCTTCCACGTGTTGCTCGGCGCGCTCGAAGAGCACGACACGACCACCTCGTATGAGGTGGTCTTCGCCGAGACGCCCGAGGCAACGATCACTGAGATCGAGGCCGGACTGGGCCGCGCCAAGCGGGTGTTGGTGTTGTGGTCGTTCTACTCACCCGATGCTGAGGCGCTCGCCGCCGAGCTGGCGACCATCAAGGCGGCGGCTCCCGGTGCACTGCACGTGGCCGGTGGCGTCCACGCCACGGCGGAGCCGGTGCAGACGCTGGACGCCGGGTGGGACGTCGCGGCGATCGGCGAGGGCGAGACCACGCTACTCAAGCTGGTGGACGCCGGCGGCGACCCGACGGGCGTGACGGGCTTGGCGTACCGCGACGCCGCCGGCCGGGTAGTCAAGACCGGACGGCCGGAGCGCCTACCGCTGGACACGTTCCGCGGCTTTTCGCTGCGCTGGCACCGCTTCAACGCCCTTGAGATCACTCGGGGATGTGCGTTTTCGTGCAGATTTTGCCAGACCCCCTTCATGTTCTCGGCGCGGTTCCGGCACCGCAGCTTGGAGAACGTCCGCTGGCACGTCGACCAGATGCGCGAGCGGGGCCTTCGGGACGTCCGGTTCATCACGCCCACCGCGTTGTCGTACGGCAGCCAGGACGAGTCGCCGAACCTGGCCGCCGTCGAGGAGCTGCTAGCGACGTGCAAGGAGGGCATCGGCCCGAACGGGCGGGTCTTCTTCGGCTCATTCCCCAGTGAGATCCGCCCCGAGCACGTCAGCCGCGACGCGCTGCGGCTCGTCAAGAAGTACTGCGCGAACAACAACATCATCGTTGGCGCGCAGTCGGGCTCCGACCGGGTTCTCGACGCGGCTAAGCGCGGCCATGGCGTCGAGGAGGTCAAGCGCGCCGTGCGGCTCGGTGTCGAGGAGGGCTTCCGGATCAACGTCGACATGATCTTCGGCATGCCCGGCGAAGACCAGGCCGACGTCGACGCGTCGCTGGCCCTAGCCCGCGAGCTGGCCGGACTCGGGGCCCGCATCCATGCGCACACCTTCATGCCGCTCCCCGGCACCCCATGGCGCGACGCCGCTCCGGGCGACGTCGATCCCGAAACCATCAAGGCCGTGGACCGACTTTCGCAACAGGGTGCGCTGTACGGCCACTGGCAACGCCAGCGAGAGCACGCGGCGAGGCTCGCGGCCGCCGCCGAGGCTTACCCTCGTCCAGGCCGGAGTAGGACATTGTTACCGATGGCCGAATAGCCAGAATCTACGGACCTAACCCGAGCCGCATTCGAACCGAATGAGAAAAAGGCGAGACACCGTAGCGATTTGGCGCGCCCCAGGGGCTTAGCCAGTGGTCTCCCTCAATCAGAATGGCAGCACGCTTGGCCCGGGTGAGACCAACATAAAAAGCCCGGCGGGATTGCTCGACCTCATGAGCGGGAGCGGGAACAAATATACCAGTAGCCTTGTTCCACCGACGCTTCGGCATTACGCCATCGATAAGCCCCGGCAGGATGACGTAATCCCATTCTCTCCCCTTCGCTGCATGATAAGTCGTGAGAGTAACTTTACCCGTTCGAAGTGCACCCGCAACATCACCGACAGTCAAGCGGTTACGAACGGCTGCATTCTGTAGCAATGCAATCGCATCACGGTCGCGCTGGAGTGGACTAGACGCGGCAATGTCAGTGATACCGATTTCGGCATCTAGTGGCTTGACCCAACCAGCAAGGTCCATATCCGGAGAGACGGTGCGCAGTGCCGTGGAAATGAGGCGAGTCGCAAATCTGCGGCGTGGCACAGGCAGACCAGCACTTTCATGTAGAGCGCGGTAACTTACTACCAATTGACCGATCGTCGGCACCGCGGAGGCTCGATCGATGTCAGGATAGCCAATCGGCTGGGGGCCGGCAATTGCACGCGCCCCACAACTGCGGACGAAGTCAACAAGATCTCCATCCGGCAGGCGCTGGTCGTTCTCGTGAACATACTCGAAGATACTGGCATCAAACGCATCGACCAACGCATCGAGTAGTGGTCCCTTACTGGGGTATAGCACGGCGATATGATGTTGCTCAACGTCACTGGCGGCAAGTTCATCAATCTTAGAGATCGTCATTGCCGCATGCTCGGCAATGGCACCCTGAACCGAAATTAGCTCAACAACGCCAGGATCAGCCCGGAGTGGATCAGCTTGATGAGCACGATCGCCGTCAACGGTAGCGTGGCTTGCCGTGATAATTGCCGAACCGCACCGATAATTGATATTCAGAGTTGTGTCGAAAAAGTCAGGCCTACTGGCCAACTCAATCAGAAAGGTTGGGTCAGCACCTGTGAACCCCATTATGGTCTGATCGGGGTCACCGAACGCGGCGACCTCAACCCCGCCGTGATCGCGAAGGTGAACCACTAGCTGGTGCAGCACGGGTCCGAGATCCTGGTACTCATCGACGATAAGCAGCGGGAAGCGAGCGGCGAGCAGTTGTGTGACTCTAGGATTTCGGCGCAGGAGCGCTAATGACTCGGAAACCATCAGATCAAAGTCGTAGCGGTGCCGATCGCGCATACGTCGTTCCATCTTTAGGGCCGCCCGCACAAGCGGATCGCGATCATCCTCCTTGGAGCCCGCCGCCATCCGCCGACGAATGCGACCAACTTCAACTTTCGCGTAGCCAGCGATCGCACCGACAGTCTCGTCGTCTAGACATTGCTGAAGGAGCGCCGTCCATTCGTCGCTCTTGTCGTCGATGACATCCCCAGGGCCAGGGGGCGTAACTCCAACAAGGGGCCCAAACGGGCGAATAATACACCTCAGGCACCAGCTATGTAGCGTACCTGCCACAAGCCGATCTCGGGCATTCACATCAAGGACGTCGAGCCGCCGCGCGATCTCCTGAGCAGCGTGCCGGGTATAGGTAATTGCCGCCAGTCCTCGACGCCCCGGGATAACCGATTCGAGCGCATAGGCAGCCTTCGCAACGAGCGTGCGAGTCTTGCCCGATCCTGGACCAGCTCGCACAACTAAGCTAGCCGGATATATTGCTGCCTCGCGTTGCGACTCATTTAGCGCAGCGAGTTCGACCGCTAGGCGCTGCGTCAGCCCGGATGGACCGATCACTCGTGACTCTCTGGCTCGTTGAGGACCTTCAGAATGCTATGACCACGAACCTTCCACGACACGCGATCCAGCGCAGCGAGGACATAGCCATACGTTCCAGCAGACAGCAATAGCTTTGCTGAGCCGACTCGGTCGAGGTTGTCGATCTGCTCGGTGGAGGCCAGTTCCAGGTCGGCTAGCAACGACTGCGGTTCGGCTTCTTGAATGTGGCTTGCGAGCCGCTGACTGTAACGGCCCTTACTTACCGAATTGATGCGCCGCAGAAGTTCTAGTCGCTGTTCATTGTCGTCCAATCCGGCCCTTAACGATTCGACCGCAGCGACAAACTTCTTGACCATAGCGTCCGAGCCGTCAAGCTCTTCATACGCGGCAATCATCTCATCGCCGAGCATTGGAACCAGGTCAGGTTCGAGCGTATGCACTCCAACGAACACATCCGCTTTCATAGCGGTCCACCGGGCGTTAGTGGTATCGGCCGTGTCGCCTGCGCCCACTACATCATCTGCAAGCTCTTTAAGCTCTCGCCCGAGTGCAGGACTTCGCGGAAGCTTGGACGCCCGAACCAATCCCGCCGCAACATATTTTCCATTAGAGGTTGGGTCGCCATCGGTAACAATGACATGAGGTACGTCGAGGGCGCCGTCTCCGAGTAAACGACGATACGGCCCGAAGTTTGTGCCGGAAATATCGGCGACCACAACGCCGTAGGCGTCAAGATCGAATCCCAGCGCAGACGAAAGCGCGGGCAGTACGTACGTCTCGGATGGCCCTTCAACTAGGATAGCGGCCGAACAAAATAACAGCTCCGCCCGATTAGCATCAATGTACCGTTCAAGATCGACGATCTCGTCCTTGTCAAGGGCCGCATGGACGGCGCAGGACGCTACAGTTCCGCTAGATTCACCACGCAGCAGGACAATGGATTGGAGACTCGTCACCGCAACAATATGCGGGCTGTGGGTCGTAACAACGAGTGAGGTCTCGTTGTGTTGCAGGTAGCGAAAGAGTTGTCGTTGCAGGACGGGATGAAGGTGAGCTTCAGGCTCTTCAACGGCAAGGAGTGCCGCGACGATTAGGTCGCGCGACTTTCTTGAGGCTAGCCTTTCGAGTAGTAGGCCGAGATATATTACGTTCGCATTACCTGTCGAGGTTTCACCGACACTGCGGCTACGGTTACTGTCAACAAACAACCGAATTGACCGAAGTAGCCGGTCCGGAATACTCGACGCGAAGCCCAGAGTCGGTTCTACGTCCAGACGTGGACCTGCCATGTCAATTAGCCGGGACCCCAATTCGTCGGCTACCGCCGTGATCGCAGGGTCAGCGGCAAGAACGTCCATCGCGCCGCGGACGTCGGCGGCTGCAGTGTCGAGCGCTGATTGAGACGGCGGACGGGCCTCCAAGAGATCTTGTAGCGGGGACCCGCGCCACCGCGACAGCTCGTTTACTGCGTCTCGAAGTGGCGGAAGGACCGTCAACGATACGTCGTCGCTAAACCGTCGCGGCGCGTCCTGCTCATCGGGACCGCCAAAGATCCTCGCTTCGTAATCATCTCGACCTAAGGGCCCAGTTGTGGCGTCGAGGCCGAGACGAGGCCGAAACACATAGGTCAGGCGTGCCGTTAGTGGCTTCAGATTAATAAAGCAACCGTCAATTGCCCCGTCCTCTCCGATGCTTTCGTCAATATCTGCCAGGTCAACCTCGATGCGCACCTCCACTCCGCTAGCGAGACTCAGACCGCTGAACTCACACACATCTTCAGCACGGAGCTTCCGTGCACTGTACGGAAGGTCAGGATCGAGAATCAGCCGCAAGGCATACAGAAGGTTCGACTTGCCGACGCCGTTCTCGCCAACGATTACCGCATTGACGGGAAATGGATCAATGACTAGATCGCGAAAATTTCGAAAGTTCTTGATCGCCAGTCGGCTGATACGCAAAATGCACGGTCCTTCGATCAAGTAGTTCACATAACTGACATGTAGGTCGATGTAATGCCCCACGGCCAGAGATACAGCGAAGCTTGCCGGAGTGGATCCCCCAATCGGATGAGAAACAGCAACGACCGGCTCCGCCACATGGACGATGCTCGGGGCAGCTCGTTGAAGGTGGCGAGTTTGTCGGATATCGGCCTGTTCCAGCGGCGACTGGGGGTACTGCACGGCGTGACCGAATGCGCCAACCCAGACCGCGACTACCGTAACGAAGCCAGTGGCGTCGAGAAAGTCGTCGCGGACCAACAGCCTTATTGGTTTTCGGACGAGACAAGCAAGACCAAGCCACAGTCAAGTAGTGCGGCAAGGCGTTGAATCCGGCGAGCGGCTGGGGCATCGAGTGCTCTGCTGAACCCTCGGCCGAGCGTGGCTGCGCTTGACATCAACGCCTCTTCCAGGAGGCCAAGGCTAATCCGAGCGCGGGGCCGCCTGTCGGCGGCGACCCTGGCTCGCACCTCGGTCTCCGCGACTAGACGTTCCCACGTGGTCTGACGGCGCGGGGGTCGTGGGCTGGACAAGACCTGGCTGGTCCCCGCTTCGTCAGTGACGAAGTGATGAATCCCGGTGTTCGCGCCGAATTCACTGGGGCTGACGAGGCTCGACCTGTCCAGTACCTCGCCGTTGGAGTAATAGGTGTCGAACTCATGATCTTCGTGAAACGTCGGAGCTGCGTAGTAGACCTCACCGACCTCGGCTCCTGAGAGCAGCCGCGCCTCCAAATCCAGCAGGGCATGGTGCTGGTGGCCGTTCGTGTCGATGGCGAAGCGGTAGTGACGGCCGTCGACGTAAGGCCATGTCTGCGACGCTGGATGACGCCGGCTTACGTAGTGAACGCGCTTGAACTGAAGGAACAGTGCGTACTCCACGAACGGCAGCTTGGCATCCCACCCGAGTTCCTCCTCCGCCACCAGGGATGGCAGCGCCGGTGCACCGCTTGCCCGGTAGACCCGGGCGAGCTCGGACTCCGCCTCACGGATCGCTGCATACCCATACGAGAACTCCGAGAAAGTGCACTCCACGGGTCCACCTTATTGAAGCCCATCCCCTGTCGGTCCGAACGGAACGGCGCAGATTGGGTTACGACTCTTGCCGCACGTTGCGCGCTGCAACCAGTGGGTACGGTAGCTCGCGGACGGCTCCTACCAGGCACTGAACTTCAAGGCGGGTTTGCCCGCCGAACGCCGGGCGAGGTTGGTCGAGCAGGCCCGGACCGGCCAGGCGATCCCCGCCGATCTCGCCCGCCTCGTCAGGGTGGTGAGTACACCGTCCCGGACCGCAACCCCGACGGCGAGCTCCTCGTCGTGGTCACCACGCTGACCGACCACCACGAGGTCCCCGCGATGGAGCTGGCGGGTACTTACCAGCGGCGCTGGGAAGAGGAGCCCGCGCTGGACGAGATCAAGACGGATCTGCGCGGCCGCGGCGAAGTCCTGCGATCGGAGGCCCCGGGGCTGGTCGAACAGCAGATGTGGAGACTGCTGCTGGCCCACTACGCCATCCGCGCGCTGCTGCTGCACGCCGCTGACCCGGCCGGCTACGACCCCGATCGCATGTCGCTCGTCAAAGGCCTCCGCGTCGTGCGCCGCCAGGTCACCGACCAGGCGGCCATTACCCCCTGCGCACCTCCGCACCGCTCTCGAGGACGCGCTCACCGAGATCCGGCACCGGCCGAACCCGGCCCCTCCGCGACCGCAGCTGCCCCCGTGTCATCAAACGCGCCCGCCACAACTCCTACCGCGTCAAACGACCCGCCGACCGGACCACCCGCCACCCCGGCCCACAACACCGCTACTGGCCTGCCCGAACAGCCTTAACTGAACGGCATTGACCCTAGTCGTCCAGTGACAGTTGCTTTAATTCCCCAATATCAGGCGGAACGGCTCACGTTCAGCAAGAACGATCGATGATTTTTCCCTGATCCAATCCTCAACGGAACGGTCGCCTTCAAGAAGGAAGATAAGCTCGTTCAGCTCAGCGAGCACCATCATTTTCTGTGACAGCACGTCGCGGCATGCGCGTATTGCGGCCTCCGTATACCCTGAATTTGAGATAAAGAGACCTCTTGCGTCAGGTCGCCTGAAGAGTCGGAACAGATGACTGGACATCGGGGCGATATCGATGGGAGCACTCCACCACTTCACCTCGACGAGATAGATGTGGCCATCACAGGAGACTACGCCGTCGATCTGCTCCTCAGGCGTCCCAGCGTTCCGCACCTCAAACGGCTCGCGAACCTGTATCCCCTCAATTTGACACAAGTCCGCAAGTAGCTTCTCGACTTGACTTCCGCGCAGTTGCGCGTTGGCGCTTCTCTGCAAATCCACAATTCTGGTACGAAGATTCGACCGAGCGTTACGGCGGAGCCGCTGTTCTTCGAGCTTAGTTTCCTGCTGGCGAATCCGGGCTTGCCGCTCCCGATCACGCTCGCGTTGCATACGCGTAAAAGCATCTCGCACGTCCACCATTTGGCGCACCGCAGCTACCAACCCTCTCGCCTTGTCCTGTTCGTTGGGCCAAGACAGCGAGAAGTCCTCCCATTGCGTTACTCGGCGGACGACCTCCCTGCGCTGAGCTAGAAACCGGTCGCCACCCTCGTTCAGTTGGCGAACTACCGTGCGCGCAATATAATATTTGCTGATCGCTTGTGGGTCGCTGTCTACCGTGGACTGCATATCGCGCAGCATCGCTTCAGGAATGCCGGCACTGCGGAAGAAGTCGAGGGTTTGTTGCTTGGACTTGACCAGGATCGGAATGGTCTCGACCAACCGCTCGACTAGATCTGGCGTGTGGTGCCAGCTGGCATCCGACAACGCGCTCTCCTTCGAGGATGCCGGTGCGCGACCCTCGCGTACCACGATGAATGCTACCGCTCGAAGCCGGACGGTAGAACACTGAGGCCCGCTTCGCGGTTTTTGTACGCTATAGTGGGCTTAGTATCAGCCGCCATGATCTGCAGCTGATTGGTCTTTCTGCATCAGTCTGGTAGACGTACTTGCGGCCCCAATGAGCATGCGACAACGCGGTAAGCTACGCCGCCGGTGTCTAGTTGCGCCTGGGAGCCGATTGCGGATCTTGATATTCGCTTGCGGTTCGTTGCTGTACAGGGGCCGGTCGTGGCCTCGACCACCCGATGAACCGTCTTCGGCCAGCCGCCAGAGCTACGAGTAAAGCCCGCGGCGCATTCTCGCGATCTAGCGCTTCGTGTCGGTTGATGAGCACCGATGCCAACGGGTTTTTAAAAAAAACCCTGCGGGGAAGGCCGCACGGATGACATTCAGGAACGGGCTACCTCAACTCCCAAAGGATGAGAGCGCGGTCGGTGCCGGCGGAAACAAGCAGGTGCTGACCGTCGGGTTGTGGCACCGCGATCACTGTCCGCACGGTGTCGGTGTGGCCGATCAGTTCGGCGATTGGCCGGCC